>JBDTYQ010000075.1:0-17067 GCA_040005515.1 bacterium | reverse complement strand
ACAACGCGTTGCGCAATGGGCGCTTCGGTTGGAAGTCTCAGCAGGCAAGTCTTCTGTCATTTGCTGGTGATGCCTATCTCAATGAAATGGGCATAACTAATAAGTTCGATGGGTCTAATGGCAGGAGTTCCAACGACCCCGCTGCAGGAACGACAGAAAATCCCTGCAGTACCGCTGATGGCGTAAAGAACTGTACCGGCGCGCCGTTCGATCCGGTGGCCGATCCTGAAGACGATGGTGATGACGTGATGGCGTTCGCAGACTTCATGGCGGCAACACGTGCTCCCGGTCGTCAGAATCCAATTCCCGCTGCTGCAGTACGCGGCGACCCGCTCTTTACTTCGACAGGCTGCGCGGTTTGTCACACGCGCACCTTCCAGACAGCCGCTCCGGGAACGGCCATTAATGGCGGCGCGTTCTCGGTGCCGGTGGCTTTGGGCAACAAGATAATTCACCCGTTCAGCGACTTCGCGCTGCACGACATCGGCACAGGTGATGGCATCGTCCAAAATGCAGGCCAGTCATCAGCCAACCAGATGCGGACTGCTCCTCTCTGGGGGGTGAGGGCTCGCAATCGGTTTATGCATCAGGGTTTGAATGTCACCATATTCGACGTGATTCAGTTACACGCGGGACAGGCCACCGCTGCGCGTAACAATTTCAACGCCCTCACGACGGCACAGAGGGTGGACCTGACTGCTTTCGTCTTGTCTCTGTAGTTTTGATTCCAACTCGAAGCTCGCCGGAACTACACTTAAGCCGGCTTAAGCCGGCGAGCTTCTTTTCCACTCACAATACTGTCGACTAGACGTCTTCAGGTTTCCAGGAGGCAACATGGGGAAAGTTGGGGTTCGTCATCGTGGCTCAGTCAGCGTTTCTCTCTCACACGTCCTCAGTACTCGTTTAGCTCTCATCACTGTCATCTGCGCTTTTCTGCTTAGTTGTGAAACCCCGGACAAACCGCAAGTGGAAGCACCCCCGGCCACTGTCGTCCAGGCGGATCAGCCAAAACCAGCACAGTCGCTGCCGCCTGCTGACCTTCGTGCTGTTCAAGAAGCAGTCGGACGCGTCTTCAAGGATACTGTTGTGCTGGATCCAAGCCGAAACCCTAACTTCATCGCGGGTGATTTCAACGGCGACGGTTCGCCGGATATCGCGGTGGTCCTGAAGCCGGCGCCTGAGAGCCTGTCGGCTCTGAATGAAGAGTTCCCCACTTGGATACTCAGAGACCTTTCCGCTTCTGATCAATCGCATGTGCCGCGTCTTCGTGTCGCAGCCAACGAGGTATTGCTCGCCGTAATTCACGGATATGGCGCTGACGGCTGGCGCGACCCGCAAGCGACTCAAACGTATCTGATCAAAAACGCTGTTGGCTCAGGGTTGAAGAAACATCAAGCAAAGGAAGTTACGGCCGCAAACCAGCGCAAGACGATGCCGCGACTGAACGGCGATGTAATCAGCGAGGTACTAGGCGGAACCTCCGGATATGTCTACTACGCTGGCGCGACTTATGCTTGGTATGACCCCAAGACTTTCAAAGGCGATCCGGAACCAGGAATGTTCCATGGCATGGCAGATCGCAAGGTCAAGAAATAGGAGGTGATTAGATGAACTTCACGAAGTGGCTCGCGGGAGCATGCATATTCTTCTCGACGAGTCTGGTAATAGCGACAGCTGAAACAACGAGGGATCGCGCTGTTACTTTTACTGAGGGCGCTCAGCAAAACTCTGAGACAGCGTTCATAACTGCCGCTGAGCTAAAGGCAAAACTCGAAAAGAACGAACCCGTAACGATCATCGACGTTCGAGGGTCGAGCAGCATGCTCGCGAGCGATAGCAAGATCAAAGGCGCTGTTTATGTAAAGCTACGAAGACTCAAATACAGGCTGGGCTTTCCACCCCTTAAAGACGTTCCCAAGAACCGTGAGGTTGTTACCTATTGCGCCTGCCCTAATGACGAATCCAGCGTGATGGCAGCGAAGACGTTACGAGAAACGGGTTTCACTCGTGTCCGTGTGTTGAAAGGCGGATGGGTGGTCTGGAAGAAATCCAAGGGCCAGGTAGAACCAATGACGCGCGGGTAGCTTCAACCTCCACGCGCCCTGACTGGCATTGTGGCACTTGCCCAGCATCCAAATCTCGCTAATCACAAACCGCTCACTTCCGACTTTAAACCCGATGCCGCGAAGTGATATCTGCCAGCCGGAATGCTTTTCCTCTAAAACTCCAATACAATGAGATTGCATCTAAGCAAGTTAGAAGCGGAGGACGACGACTATCCTGGAAGTCGAAAATCTGGAATGCGTACGCGGGGAACGGCTGCTCTTTCGTGACATCAATTTTTCTTTGGGACCTGGCGGCTTCCTGCAACTCACCGGTCCAAACGGCAGCGGGAAGACGAGTCTCCTACGCATCCTTTGCGGCTTGTCGCCACCCGAGTCTGGCGACATCCGGTGGCAAGGCGAAAAGATTCGGTCTCTTGGTGAGGAGTATTTCAGAAGCATCACTTATGTCGGCCACAACCACGCAGTCAAAGAAGAGTTGAGTTCGCTGGAGAATCTCCGCATCACGAGCGGCCTTTCAGGGCATGAACTCAGCTACAAGGAGGCTCAACAAGCTCTTTCTGAAGTTGGATTGTCAGGCCGTGAAGACTTGCCCACGCGTTTCTTATCAGAGGGCCAGAGGCGGAGGGCAACACTTGCACGTCTTATCAACTCCAGCGCCCCTTTGTGGTTGCTTGATGAGGTCGTTGCCTCACTGGACAAAACAGCGGTAGGACTCATCGAGGCGGTAATCGGCGACCACTTGAGTAAAGGGGGAATGGCGATTGTCGCAACGCACCAGGAACTCCACGTCTCCGCAGGTTCGTTTCAGCGGCTCGAACTTGCATCGTGAGCGCTCCCTCTACCTACTCAATGTTCCGTTGGATCGTCAGGCGCGATCTAACGCTGGCCTGGCGGCGTCGTTCAGACGTTTTGTCCACGCTCTTTTTCTTCGTAATCGTCGTCAGTCTCTTCCCTTTAGGGATAGGACCGGAGACACAACTGTTGCGCTCGATCGCGCCCGGTGTTGTTTGGGTCGCGGCTTTGCTGGCATCGATGCTCGCACTGGGTAGGCTGTTCGCCAACGATTATCAAGATGGAACGTTGGAACAGATCTTCTTAACGCCGCAGCCACTATATATGGTCGTTCTCGGGAAGGTGCTTGCGTTATGGCTATCGTCGGGAGTGCCTCTTGCCCTTCTTGCACCAATTGTGGGGATTCAGTTCGGCCTGCCGCGCGAGTCGCTCCTGGTCCTGGTCATTTCATTACTGTTGGGGACGCCGGTCCTTGGTTTGGTCGGATCGATTGGAGCGGCGTTGACTCTTGGTCTGCGAGGAGGGGGCGTGCTGCTCTCGCTCCTGATATTGCCGCTCTACATTCCGGTTTTGATTTTTGGGGCGGGAGCAGTGGACGCAAGTATAATGGGCACGAGTCCCCAAGCTAACCTGTCACTAATGGGTGCGGTGCTGGCAATCACTTTGGTATTTGCACCCTGGGCAGCTTCAGCAGCGCTCAGGATAGCTTTAGAATAAAAGGGCTTTGGACTCTCGTCTTTTGTAGTTGCTGCTAACGGCGGGACGTGATTCGATGTCAAGCGACTTCCTTCGAACAACGAACTAAGTGCAAAGCCCATTACAACGAACAGGAAAGACCTAAGACCAAAGCCCAAGAACCATCACCTCGTTATGAACTGGTACAAATACGCCTCGCCGACCGCCTTCTATCCCCTCGCGGGAAAATTGATCCCGCTCTTTGCGGTTCCGGCGGCGATCTTATTTGCCGTCGGTCTGTATGTCGGTTTCTTCGTCGCGCCCACAGACGCGCAACAGGGAGACGCATACCGGATCATCTTCATCCATGTTCCAGCAGCGTGGATGGGAATGATGCTCTACGTGCTGATGGCCATCTATGCAGGCATCGGATGGGCATTCAATGCTCGACTTGCTTCGATGATGGCGACATCACTGTCCATAACCGGAGCGATGTTCACCTTTCTCTCTCTCGTTACCGGTTCCCTCTGGGGAAAACCGACATGGGGCACCTGGTGGGTTTGGGATGCCCGACTGACTTCTACGCTAATCCTGCTCTTTCTCTATATCGGATTCATCTCATTGCAAGCGGCAATCGATGATCGGCGAAGGGCCGACCGCGCGGGCGCGCTACTCGCCATCGTCGGCGTGATCAACGTGCCGATCATTTACTTCTCAGTACAGTGGTGGAACACCTTGCATCAAGGCGCCACGATCAGGCTCTTGAACAAACCGACTATGGCGCCGCCGATGCTCGCTGCGATGTTCATCATGCTCGCAGCTTGTTGGCTTTATTCGGTTGCCGTTGTCCTCGCACGCCTGCGTTGCATCATAATGGAGCGCGAGCAGTTCACCGCTCGCATGGCTAGTGTCAGGAGTTGAAACGATGAACTGGGCCGAGTTTTTCAGAATGGGCGGTTACGCATTCTACGTTTGGGGTTCTTACCTGGTTGCCGCAGTAGTCATCGGCGGCGAAGTCCTATTTCTTTTGCAGCGTAGGAAACAGTGCGCTGATAGAGCGAGGCAGGAGTTAACAAATGAAACGTCGTCATAAACGAATCGCATTCATCATCGCGGGCGTAGCCGCGCTCGGAGTGGCGGCAATGCTGGTATTGAACGCTTTTCAGGACAACCTGGTTTTCTTCTTTAGTCCTACACAGGTCGTAGCTAACGAAGCGCCCAAGGGAAAGACATTTCGTGTGGGTGGCCTTGTCGAGAAAGGGAGTGTCAAGCGCGATCAGGATGGGCTCACTACGCGCTTCATGGTGACTGATACTGACAAGAGCATTCCGGTAGTCTACAAAGGCATCCTTCCGGATCTATTCAAAGAAGGAAAAGGTTGTGTCGCGCAGGGCAAGGTCGGACCCGACGGAGTCTTCTATGCTGACCAGGTTCTGGCGAAGCATGATGAGAACTACATGCCGCCCGAAGCAGGCCAGGCGATTGACAAAGCCAAGTACGCTCGCGAAGCTGCGAAGAGTGTAGTCTACTAGCTGTCAGCGGCGAAAAGGCGCCCACCTTAGTAAATGATTCCTGAAATCGGACAATTCGCTCTCGTCATTGCCCTTTTGCTAGCGCTTACGCAGGCAACCATTCCGATGATTGGCGCGGCCCGCGGCAATCGCTCGTGGATGG
Source organism: bacterium (assembly GCA_040005515.1). GTDB lineage: Bacteria > Acidobacteriota > Blastocatellia > Pyrinomonadales > Pyrinomonadaceae > PSRF01. The sequence continues at coordinate 11,860 of JBDTYQ010000075.1, read as the reverse complement.
CAGTAGCAGTCCCTGCCGGTCAGGCGCAATTCATCTTTATCGCAATCGCCTTTTGTTGTCTGGGATATTCATTTATCACCAGCGACTTCTCGGTTCTCAATGTCGCTACAAATTCCAATTCACAGCTGCCGCTGCACTACCGCTTAGCAGCGACCTGGGGATCTCATGAAGGTTCCCTACTACTCTGGGCCTTAATGCTGGGTCTCTGGACCGTGGCCGTTACACTTTTTAGCCGTCACCTTCCCGAAGACATGCTGGCGCGTGTTTTGAGCATCATGGGAGTGATCAGCACGGGCTTTTTGCTGTTCATGCTGTTGACGTCGAACCCGTTTGACCGATTGATTCCTGCTGCCGCAGATGGTCGAGACCTCAATCCACTACTGCAAGATCCCGCGATGGTCATCCATCCCCCGATGCTTTATATGGGCTACGTTGGTTTTTCGGTCGCGTTTGCTTTCGCACTTTCGGCACTGATCAGCGGCAGGTTGGATGCAACGTGGGCGCGCTGGTCGCGACCATGGACCACAGTTGCATGGATGTTCCTCACTTGCGGCATCGCGCTCGGCAGTTGGTGGGCTTACTACGAACTCGGCTGGGGCGGTTGGTGGTTTTGGGATCCAGTTGAGAACGCTTCATTCATGCCCTGGCTGGTGGGCACAGCGCTGATACATTCGCTGGCCGTGACGGAAAAGCGCGGGGGCTTTAAGAGCTGGACTGTCCTTCTCGCTATCGCAGCCTTCTCGCTCAGCCTGCTCGGTACATTTCTCGTTCGCTCGGGCGTGCTTACTTCGGTGCATGCCTTTGCTACCGACCCCAAACGCGGCATTTTCATTCTCGCGTTCCTGACGTTCGTGATCGGAGGATCGCTGGTGCTGTACGCGTGGCGCGCAAAGCAAGTGGGACTGGGGGGCAAGTTCGAGATCGTCTCTCGCGAGTCGTTCCTGCTCGCAAACAATGTCCTCCTGTCTGTGGCGGCCGGTTCAGTCCTTCTCGGCACGCTGTATCCTTTGATTATTGATGCGCTTGGCATGGGCAAACTCTCTGTCGGTCCACCGTACTTCAACACTGTCTTTGCGGCCCTGATGGTGCCGGCGGTGTTCCTGATGGGTATCGGTCCTATCGCGCGTTGGCGCAAGGCGAGCTTGCCGGAACTTGCGGTGCGTTTGCGTTGGGCGTTTCTTGCCAGCGCTGTTACTGCCTTGATACTTCCCTTCGTCCTGGGCCAATGGAAACCGCTCGCAAGTCTGGGACTGCTCCTGGCGATTTGGATCGTCGCAAGCGCTGCGTTAAATCTTCGTGATCGGATCAAGAGCACGTCAGGCCAGTTGCCCTTGATGCAAAAACTTCGCATGCAGAGTCGCAGTTATTACGGAATGCAACTCGCCCATATCGGCATTGCTGTTTTCATTGTCGGAGTGACGCTTGTGACTGCTTACCAGGCGGAGAAGGACGTACGCATGGAACCGGGCGATACTGTAAATGTTGCGGGCTACGATTTCCGTCTGATAGGCATTCGCGATATTGCCGGTCCAAACTATCGAGCGGCTCGCGGCGAAATCGAGATCTCGCGCAACGGCACTCCGATTCGAACAATGTATCCGGAAAAACGTGCATACAATTCGGGGAACGCAATGACCGAAACAGCGATAGATACCGGGGTGTTTCGCGATCTCTACATCTCCCTCGGTGAACCGATCGGTGGTAACGCCTGGAGCGTGCGAGTTCATTACAAGCCGTTCGTTACCTGGATCTGGGGTGGCGCCTTGCTAATGGCCATCGGTGGCGGACTCGCAGTTAGTGACCGACGCTACGCCCTCGCCGCACGCAGGCAACGGGCGACCATGCTCACAACCACACCTGAACCATCTCCCGCCCTCGCCACCGCGGCAGCAGAGGAACTGTGATGCGCTTTGCAATTCCCCTCGCAGTGTTCGCAGTCCTGGTTGCCTTCCTTGCAATCGGGCTGCGTCATGATCCCCATGAGTTACCGTCGCCTCTAATCAACAAACCGGCACCCGCTTTTCAGTTGGCACAACTGGATGCTCCAACGAACACGTTTTCTCCTCAGGAAATGCGCGGTAAGGTTTGGTTACTCAACGTATGGGCTTCGTGGTGTGTCTCTTGTCGTGACGAGCATCCGGTGCTGGTACAGTTGGCGCGCTCGAATGCCGTTCCCATTTATGGATTGAACTACAAAGACGTACCGGATGACGCGAAGGCCTGGCTTAAAGAATTTGGCGACCCCTACGTGCTGAATGCGACTGACCTCGATGGGCGCGTTGGCATGGACTACGGTGTGTACGGAGCGCCAGAGACGTACCTGATCGATCGCAACGGCATTATTCGCTTCAAGCAGGTCGGGCCGATCACTCCTGAACTCCTTCAGCAAACGATTCTTCCGATGGTTAGGGATCTTAGTAGATGAGACGTGTCTTTGCGCAGCTCTTAATTCTCTGCTGTCTGGCTTTTGTGGCGGTCGCAAAGGACGCGCAACCTGTGGGCAGTGATCCTGAAATCGAGAAGCGCCTGATGGCTCTTTCACAAGAGCTGCGCTGTCTCGTCTGCCAGAATGAAACTCTCGCGGACTCGCGAGCCGATCTTGCCGAAGACCTTCGTCGGGAAATCCGCGAACAGATGAAAGCCGGAAAGAGCGATAAAGAAATCGTCGCGTTTCTCACCGCGCGCTATGGCGACTTCGTGCTCTATCGCCCGCGTGTCACTCCCGTCACTTACCTGCTTTGGTTCGGTCCGTTTGCCTTATTGATCGTCGGCCTCGGACTTCTGTTTCGTCGACTCAAACAACGACGCGCTCTGATAGTTAATCAGCCTCTTTCCCCTGCAGATCGGCGGGAAGCCGAAAAACTCCTCAATGCCCCGGTTGAAAAGGAACCCGCCTGATGATCTTCTGGTTGATCTGCGCCGCGCTGATCGCGATCGCGCTTGCTTTTATTCTCCCGCCCCTCTTACGGCGCCCGGGCTCGGAGCATGCTGAGGATGCCAAGAGTGGACGGAAGGAAGCAAACATCGCAGTGTATCGAGATCAGCTAAGCGAACTCGAAGCCGATCTCACAAACGGGCTAGTTAGCACGGAACAATACGAGCAGGATCGTGACGAGTTGGAGCGTCGTCTGCTCGACGATGTCGCGGTCACTAACCCAACCCGCGATCGCAAGCCTGCAGGCGAGAATCGAACCGCAGTGTATGTGTTAGCTCTGGGCTTGCCCATTCTGGCAACGGCGCTTTACCTGCGCGTTGGGAATCCCAAAGAGATGCCCACGCGACCTGCTGTTTCACAAGAGACGCCCCCGATGGCCGGAGACAACGGTGAATTTCCGCGCGAGCGCATCGAAGCCAACGTCGCCTCACTGGCAAAACGGCTGGAACAGGATCCCAATGATGGGGACGGATGGGTGATGCTTGCGCGCTCCTATAGTTCACTTGAGAAGTACCCTGAGGCGAGCGCCGCTTATGCCAAAGCGACTGCGCTGAAACCAAACGACGCAGACTTGCTTGCTGACTACGCTTTTGCCTTAGCGATGGCAAATGGTCGCACCTTGAAGGGCCAACCGTCAGATATCATCAACAAATCGCTGAAGCTCGATCCCGAAAACGCTAAGGCTCTGGAGTTGGCAGGCAGCGCCGCCTTCGAGGCGAGCGATTACAAAACCGCGGTTGCGTACTGGGAAAAGCTGATTTCCAGAACGCCGGCCGATTCTGAGGTCGCGCAAACTCTCGCGCAACGAATCAATGAAGCGAAAACTCGCTTAAAGAGCGCCCCCCCGAAGTAAACATCAAACCAACAGGATTTTTAGCCAACTTATGACTAGAGAAAACTTACTCTTCGCCATTATCGGTGTGCTATTCGGATTTATAGTCGGCTTCATGTTTGCCAGCACGATGAGTCAACGCGCTGCGAATCCGGCTGTGACGAGCAGTCAGACCTTGCCCGCCGATCATCCATCGGTCCAATCGAAGGATGCTCAGAACCCGCAGCAGATGTTTGCTGACGTACAGGCCGCAATAAAGAAAGCTCGCGGTGAGCCAAACGACTTCGACGCGCAGATGAAAGCCGCCGAGCTTTACTATCAGATTCAGCGCTACGACCAGGCTATCGAGTTTCTGCTGAAGGCCAACCAACTTAAGCCCGACAGCTCTGAGGCGGTTGTTGCGCTCGGTCAGGTTAACCTGGACGCCGGCCACTATGATCAGGCTGAGAAGTGGTACAAGGCAGCATTACTGAAGAAGCCGGACGACCCCAGTCTTCTGGCAGGTATGGCGTTCACTTATTTGCAGAAAGGGGACGCTAACGAGGCTGAGAAGGCAATGGCGAAACTTGAGAAGGCGGATCCCTCAAATCAGGACCTCGCGCAGTTTCGAGATAAGTTGGCAGCCTTGAAATCCGGAAATACTGCAAAGTAGATCTCAGCGGATGACTTAGACTGAAGGCGGGGTGACCCGCCTTTTTGTTTTGGAAGTTGCCGAGGTCCGCTTGGGTTGGGGTTACCGTCTATTGCTCGATTGCCATGCGGAGTACTTCAGTCATGCTGGTCCGTTCAATCCTGCCGTCTCGTCGCACCACAACAATCTGATTATTCTCCACAGTCACGCGTCGGACGCTGCTCATGTAGCGTTCAATCCGGGTTCCGTCCACCATCTCGATCACCAGACGTGGTCCGGTCTGCAACTCCGCTGGATCCTGCGCCGGAGCGGGTTCGCGAACAGCGCGTCGCTTCCCCGTTCGCCCCGGTCGCGCAGCAGTTTCGGGCGCTGCCGGCTGTCCGGCATTCTCTTCACGATTGTTTTCCGGAGCAGCAGGGTCAATTGTTTTGGCAGGCTTCGGTGGATTGCGTCGAACGACCAACCCGCGGTCGCGACCTCTTCTCACCGGAGCCGGCTTCGCAGTCACCGTATCGTCACTTGGCGCTGGTGAGGCACTGGGCTTGGCCCCGTCGTCAGGCGTTGACGTGGGCTCCGCAGGCGTGGCAGTTGCCACTGCGGCAGGAGGTGGCGGCTCATAAATTCGCGCGCCCACAGACGAAACGCGTCTGCCGCTTTTTGCCGCATGTGTCGATTCTGCGGCGCTTGCCGTTGAGGCTGGTTCGTCGCCGGTTGCAGGTGCTGCCAGCGCCTCGAATGATCCGCCGAAACGAACTTGATAACTTCCCTCGTCGTCATTGGGGCTGCGCGCTTCGACACGCAGGATCAGATCCTCCCGACGTCGCAGGTAGATACCTTTGGTGGCCGGCGAGGAACCTTCTGCATACAAGGTAAACTTGAGCAAAGGCTTCAAACTGCCTGCTGTGAAAACATCAACGTCGCCATTTAGGTTGGAACTCTTAATCGTGATCAGAACATCACCGGGAGTGCCAACGAAAGCGAAGTAGTGATCGGTGAGTCGCGCGTCACCGAGATCTCTGGCGGGAATCGTTCCGACCAGCTCGTTTGTTGTTACGGGAGAAGGAGAGCCGATTTCAGTCGATTGCCCGTGCATCGGGCTGGGGAGGAAACCGACAAGCAGCACGAGCCACAAAGCATGAAGCAACCGCCCCGGACGATTGGGCAGACCTTTCATTGAAACCGTTGGAACTTCAGAACTGACGGCGGGCAAGAGCTTTTCGTTTTCTCTAATGTTCAGTTTCCCTTCCCCTCGTTGGTGCTCTAACAAATAAGATACACCAAACAGACAGCCGTGCTTTGCGCAGGGTAAAAGTTATCACTGGCGGCTGGAGATGTCACCCGCTTCGTGTTGCGATCAAGCAGCACGGCATTGCTTGTTGTTCACAACTATGCCTCCTTTCGCACTTGCACAAAGCACCTTCCGCTCCGACTCTCCTACTGATGACGTGCTCGCCTTGTCAGGCAGTTACCTTTCGGCGGACTTTTCCAGCATCGGATAATCGGGCTAGCCATGCTTGCCCGGCACATAAAACGTCGTCTGATCCCGCTCATTCAGCGGAGCATCGAGCCTGAACCTCTCCGGTAGATCAGGATTAGCCAGCAGCTTGACCCCGACTCTTTACTGCCTTTACGAAGCGAAATGGTGGCACAGGCGCTGAAGCTTTTAATCCCGGGCCGTAGTAGAGATCCCGATTCCGAATATTCCCGGTGTTGCGCCAAAGAACTGCGGTCTTACCAGTGTGCTGCTTCTTACTCTTCTTGCTTTGTTTGTATGAGAAAGCTTCGAGGCAAAGTGTTAGGGGAGATGAAACGTGATGCGAGGTGGGTTAGCGCGATGGATCAAGACTCAGAGGAACCTTCAGACTACTTGCCTAAGCTCAGCTAGGTCGTTTCACTTGACGTTTTTAGGATCATGCTTTGCACCGATGAGGTACAACCGGTGCGCGCTGGCAAGAGAAAGCGCATCGCCGATTAGCGCCGGACGCGAATAGAGCGGCGCATCCAACTCCATTTGGGCCAGCAATTCCTTTCGCCGTCCGGCACGAAGAACGGTCATGCTGCCTTCTGCGTTCCCAACGTAAAGGTGGTCGCCGGCCAGCAGCAGGCACCCCCAAATCGCCTCGTCCGTCTCGTGCTTCCAGACGAGGGCGCCGTTTGCCGCGTCCAGACAATAAACGGTTCCACCCAGGTCCCCAACGTACAGCAGACCGTCCTTCACGATTGGTGTTCCCACCACGCGGCCGACCTCGCGAGAAGTCCAGAGGAGCCTGCTCTCGGTGACGTCTCCGTGGCCGTTGGGACTGATGGCATAAATAAACGAAGGCCCGTTGCCGTGCCCTGGACTCTGCCCCATCGCAATGAAGACTCGGCCGTCGGCGAAGACCGGTGACGCAATGATCGAGCTGCGCGAAAGGACTCCGGGACGCGGAAGCAAGGGGGCGTCTTTCGGGTTGCCGTCAAACCGCCAAACTTCGTGACCCGACGCTGCGTCGTAGGCGCGCAGCCAGCCATCTCCTCCGCCGAAGAGCACCTGAATGCGCCCGTTGACGTTTGCCGCAACGGGGCTGGACCACTGGCCGTGCAGAACCCCCTCGCCTGGGCCGATAGCACTCCAGACGACTTCGCCCGAGTTCTTGTTCACCGCGATCAGACTTGGGGCACGCGGCGAGGGGACGCGCGTATGGCCTTCATTCTGGCCGTTGGAGGTAGAGACCAGAAGCAGATCACCCACAGGCAACACTTCGCTGTTGGAGGCTTCATGCAGAAACACACCCAGGCGGCCGCACATATCCAGCTCCCAGAGGATGTCGGCCGCAGCGTTGTCTTGGAACATCTCGTCTTGATACGGACCATTGTTCTCGCCATCGCGGAAGCCCTGCGTATCGAGGCAACGAAGTTGGCCCTCGGCAGTGACATAGTACAAGCGGTTCCCTTCCACATACGGCGTACTTGTCGTCGAAGGCAGCAGGAACTCGCGCAGGCCCCGCTCTACTCGCGGGGCCAGGTCCTGCCAAAGGAAGGCGCCATCCGTGGCTCGAAAGGCCATGAGCACGCCGCACTCTTCCTGAAAGGCGGGATTCATTTGTCTGCTGTTGTCGGTACCCACATAGACCACATCGCCGGCAACCACGGGACGACCAAACGTTTCGTCTCCCAATTCGACGCTCCAGACAATGTTCCGCCCAGTGGACGAATCCCAGTCAACCGGAGGATTGCCCGTTTGAACGAGGGTCGTCTGGGCTTCCGGCTCGACGGGCGGGACGGAAGGGGCGGACCGACGAGGTGAGACGACCGACTCTCCAGACTGAACGCCGGCGATTCGATTCAACGCCCACTCAGCTTCGTCACGCATCGCAGGATCGTTTGCGGCCGCTCTCAGCGCCTCCCGGGCCATCTGTGCTTTCGGCCCCACGCTTCCGAGCGCCCCGGCCGCGCAGATGCGCACATAGAGGAATTCATCCTTCAGAGCTTCGATCAACTGCGGCACAGCGGATTGCGCGGCCGGGCCCATGCCTCCCAGGGCTTCAGCCGCCGCCCATCGAACACCGGGAATCGGATCGCGCAACGCTTTCGCAAGGTCTCTGGTCACCACGATGTCCTTCGGACCGATGGACGCCTGGGGCTCCGCCGCGTAGATGCGGACGTAAGGGTTCTCGTGCGAGAGAGTCCTCACAAGGGCGCGTACCGAAGGACTTGCCCTCTGGCGCAAAGCCCCCAGGGCACGTGCAGCATCGCCCGCGACCATCGGATCCTTGTCTCTCAGCGCACTTCTCAATGCCGGTTGAATCCTTTCTGTATCGGGCGGCAGGTCAACCAATTCATTAACGGCGCCGCGCCGGAGGGAGCTGCGTTCATCCCGAAGCAGTTCAACGAGCAGCGGAATGGCCGGCGGACCGATCCGCTGGATGATCTTGAAAGTCTCCAGATGCAGGTCCTCATTGCGACGATTAAAGAGTCGTCTCAGTAAAGGCAGCGATCGCTTAGCCCCGTGAACCAACGCTGCTGTGGCGATCGCCCGGACCTTCGGGTCTTTGGACATTACGCGATTTTCCCAGTCAATCAGCCGGGTGGAGTTCCCCGCTTGATTCGAACGTTTAACCCAGCGCGGCTGGGGGAGTGAACGCGTGGTTTGAGCGAGGGCTGGTATCACCAGGGTAAAGAGCAGCGTGCACGTGAAGAAGTGTCGCATGATCGGAGCCAGGCTGACGAAAGAGTTAAGCGCCACTTGATATTGTTATGTAGGAGCGGCACCGGACAAGGGGGCTACCTAGCTAACTCTCGACAGAGCGAATTCTGGCGAGGCTAGCATGATGATCGTACGCAACCTGTATGAACTATTTTCAACTAGTTAGAATGAATTGGAACTGTTAGAAGTTACAGGTGATGACAGGCGGGAAACTTCTGGGGAGAAGGCTCTGAAAAAACAAAGGTTCTCAATCGTGATATGAGCATCCACGGCCAATCTATCTTTCTCTAAAACTGCTGCAAACCAGCTTTTGTATTTTAGCTATTGCAGAGGCTATTGAATTTCGGATAAAGTGCGCGGCCATAAACGACGATCCGAGCCGCGCAGCCTCGCGCCGCCAGACCGGTTCTTCTCCCAGCACTCCTTTGCGCAGCGAGCCCAGCCATGATCACCTCTGCGATCTGCCAGTGCGCTTCACCGATTCCTGGCTCGCTCCAGTTGTTACCTCCTACCCCCAAAGAGGAACTTCCATGCCTAAAATGCCTCCCTTTTCAAATTTTCTGTTTGTCATCACAACCCGCCTTGCACGCCCATTATTGAAGACAGTTATAACCACTGTTCTCTTCGCCTCGTTTGTATGTTGGGCTCACGTGGCACAGGGTCAAACCCTGAAGGCTGACTATCAGTTTCAGAACACGCGCAGCAGTTCGGTTGGTAATTCGGCGCTGACCGACACCGGCTCGGTCGCCAATACTTTTCCGACTGATACAGTTGACAGCACCGCGCGCACAGTTTTGCGCTTTCCGTTCAATAACGGTTTGCGGCTGTCGGCGACGATGGTTGTGATGCCGAGCAACAGCTATACGATCGTCATGTTGTTCAGGGTCGATAGTGTCAGCGGTTTTGTGCGGCTGGTGGATTTTAAGAACCGGACCACCGACAACGGGTTGTACATTGAGAATGGACACTTGGAAAACTGTCAAACCTGCACGAGTATCGCCGCTAACACTTACGTGCAAGTCGCCTACACTCGCAACACCAGCGGAACCTTTGCGGCGTACATGAATGGAGTCTTGCAAGGTCAGGGGCCCGACACCAATAACGACCTGGTTATCGACGGGAGCAACATTCTCAATTTCTTCCAGGACGATACTGCGTTTCCGAACGAAGCGTCGGCCGGTTCGGTAGCGCGCATCCGCCTCTACGACGCGCCTATGAGCAGCGGTCAAGTAGCGGCACTGGACCGCCTGCCGGCGCCAATTACAGATACGCTGACTCCCCAGAGTTGCAGTCAAGAGTCTTCCCTTAGATCCTTGAATTCAAATACGCCGACTGCTGTCCAATTCGTAAACAACACCTCTGAGACAGTCAGCGTGTACTGGCTGGATTTCAATGGCCAGCGAGTACACTTCGCCACGGTGGCAGCGGGAGTGTCTTACCTCCAGCCGACCTTCGTAACGCATCCTTGGATTGTAATAGGCACACCCTGCTATGGCATATACCTACCAGCACAAGCGCCAGCCCGAGCGGTTATTACGCCACCAACGCCAACACCGACCCCTACACCCACGCCGACGCCGATCACCTTCACGATCAGCGGGCGGGTGGTGGACGCCTCAGCCAACGCTCTCGGCGGGGTAACGGTGACCTTGAGCGGCACGTCGTCCAGCAGCACGACAACCGATGCCACTGGTAATTACTTCTTCACGAACCTTGCGAACGCTGGTAACTACGTGGTTACCCCGTCGAGCAGCAACTACTCATGCAGCCCAGCGAGCCAGACGTTTAATAACTTGAACGTGAATCGGATCGCGAATTTCGTAGGCACGCGGACCGTTGTGAGCATCACGGGGAGGGTCACTGACACCAGCAATATTGGCATCAACAACGTCACTCTTGCATTAACCAAGAATGGCACGGCTGCTGGTACAGCACAGACGGATGTGCTCGGCAATTACAGTTTCGGCAATCTGCAAGCAGGCGCAAACTATGTGGTGACGCCGGCCGGAAGCTTCACGCCCTCAAGTCAGTCATTCAGTAGTCTAGCAGTGAACGCCGTCGCCAACTTCACAGCCGCGCCAAGTATTCCTCCACAGTGCGGCACCGTGAGCCTTGCCGCAGCGACCAATTTTTCCGTAGCCAGTCAGCCTTTCTCCGTCGCAGTCGGTGACTTTAACAGCGATGGCAAGAGTGATCTGGCTGTGGTAAATGCCGCATCGAATAACGTCTCGATCCTGCTGGGCAATGGGGCCGGTAGCTTCGGTGCCGCAACTAACTTTGCTGTGGGGTCGGGCCCCCTCACCGTGGCAGTCGGCGATTTCAACGCTGATGGCAAGAGTGATCTGGCTGTGGCAAATACCGGGTCCAACAACGTCTCGATCCTGCTAGGGGCAGGAACAGGCAGCTTCGGCCCAGCTACTAATTTCTCCGTTGGCTTGCTTCCTGGTTTCGTGGCAGTCGGCGACTTCAACGCTGATGGCCAGAGTGATCTAGCAGTGACAAACCAGAACTCCAATACCGTCTCAATCCTGTTGGGCACAGGCACTGGTAGCTTTGGAACGGCCACCAACTTCGCTACGGGAGCACATCCCAATTCCGTGGTGCTTGGCGACTTCAACAGCGACGGTAATAGTGACTTGGCGGTGGCGAACGGTGGCTCCAACAGCGTCTCGATCTTGCTGGGCACTGGGGCGGGTAGTTTTGGCGCGGCTACTAGCTTCGTCGTAGGGACAGTTCCCAACTATGCGGCGGTCGCTGACTTCAATTCTGACGGCAGAAGTGATTTAGCCGTGGCCAACTTCAGCTCCAACAATGTCTCGATTTTGCTGGGCACAGGGACGGGTAGCTTTGGAACGGCCACCAACTTTGTTTCGGGGACGAACCCTCGCTACTTGACGATCGGTGATTTCAACGGTGACGGAAAGAATGATCTGGCCATAGCGAATAGTAGTTCCAACAACGTCGCGGTCCTCTTAGGTACAGGCACTGGCAACTTTAGTGCGGCGTCCAACTTTGGCGCGGGGACAGGTCCCTTCTCGCTCACAACTGGAGATTTCAACGGCGACGGCAAGAGTGACTTAGCGACGGCGAACAATGGGTCCAACAACGTCTCGGTCCTGCTTAACAATGGCGGCACGTGCAACGCTCAGGCGTCACTGACAATCTCCGGGCGAATTGGCGCTGCCGATAACAGTCCATTGGCAAACGTAGCCGTCACGCTGTCAGGGCCGATCACACGAGTGACGCAGACGGGTGCCGATGGCAATTACTCGTTCG
>JBDTYQ010000074.1:0-17115 GCA_040005515.1 bacterium | reverse complement strand
AAATGAGAGTCCGGTCGTGACTGTCCGCCTAATAAATGTTCAGGCGCCAATGATGATGTTCAGCGCTTTTCAGCTCCTTTTCATCCTAAATCCCTCATCCCTCATCCCTTAATTGCATGTCTCCCGAACAGTGGCAAAAAGTAGATGAGGTTTTGCAGGGCGCTCTGGATCGCGCACCGCAGGAGCGTGCCTCATTTCTTGATGATGCGTGCGCCGGCGATCAGCAGTTGAGAGATGAGACCAACTCCCTGATCAATGCTTACGACGAAGCGGGTGATTTCATTGAACAGCCGGCAATCGTGCAAGACGCGGGCGTAATTGCGGGAACGCCTTTCCAAACCAACGTGGGGTCAGAAGTGGGTCCCTATCGGATCGTAGACTGTCTCGGGGTCGGAGGCATGGGCGAGGTTTATCTCGCGCAGGATGAACGGTTGAATCGCTTAGTCGCCTTGAAGCTCCTCCCGGCTTACTTCGCTTCAGACGACGAACGTCTCAGTCGCTTTCAACGAGAAGCACGCGCCGCTTCGGCGCTAAACCATCCGAACATACTTACGATCCATGAGGTCGGCGAAACGGACGGCATTCGTTTCATCGCCACGGAATACATTGACGGGCAAACAATTCATGAGTTGCTCGCCCAGTCTGATCTAACTCTGGATGGGATCCTCGACATCGTTACGCAAGTGGCTTTTGCGCTTGCCGCAGCCCATGCAGCGGGCATCGTGCACCGGGATATCAAGCCAGAGAACATCATGCGGCGCCCTGATGGCCTGGTGAAAATACTCGACTTCGGGATCGCCAAATTGTTGGAGCCACCAAGTGTTGCCTACCAGGGACTCGCCGGCATTCCCACGCCAACTGAATCCGGCGCTGTAGTCGGCACGGTTGGCTATATGTCGCCGGAGCAGGCACGCGGGCTACCCGTTGATGAACGCACGGATATTTGGAGTCTCGGTGTTGTGCTCTATCAAATGTTGGCGCACCGTCTCCCGTTCCAAGGAGCTACGCGTATGGATACGATGGTGAATATTCTCGAGCACGACCCCGCACCCTTATTCGATCTCGGTAGCGCTGCGATGTTGGTAGGGCTCAAGACCATCGTCGAGAAAGCCCTGCGAAAGGAAAGGGGCGAACGCTATCAAACTGCTACGGAACTGCTGGCTGCGCTAAGAGCAGTACGTCGGAACCTCACCGAGGAACAATCTGGTAACAAGTTTTCTGACCTTGTTCGATCCCAAATCGGCGGCGATCACAGCGAGCCTATTGCGTCTGGAGGCTTTATTGCTGGAGCTGATAAAGATGTTGGCGGCCCAGGCAAACTCGCGCATCGCGAACGCAGCAATACCGTGATTGCTTTGGGTCTGATGTCGATGTTGGTAGTGGCAATCGCGGCTGCAATGTTCTATCGAAGGTCGGTCGTACCTTCCCTTGTTAACGGAGCACAGATAACTGAAGAGAATACTGGAAAGCCCTACGGAGAGATGAACAGCGACGAACAATTGGCTTTCATAGATCAGCAGGAGCAGCGCGTCTCCGCGATGATGGGCGACAGACCCGTAAAGCTGAACGATGAAGCATTGCATGCCATCAAGCGATACGTGGACCGGTATGCGGCTCGTCTTGGTAGCATCTCTAACGAACCGGGTAGTGAAGACTTGCGCATCATTTACGCGCGGCCGGGCCCTTACCTACCTTTAATTGCACGCTCGTTTGCTGCTCGGAAAGTTCCGGTCATCATCGGTATCTACCTGCCAATGATCGAGTCGGAATACCGCCCCTGCTTTGAAAATAGTATTGGAGCGAAAGGACTGTTTCAGTTTCTGCCGCAAACGGCGAAGAGTTACGGAGTGGCCCACGAAGATATGTGCGACGCTGATCAGATGGCGCCGGCTGCCGCGCATTACATTGCAGATCACATGGCTGAACTCGGCGAGGATTCGGAGAGCATGACGTTGGTGCTCGTCAGCTTTAACCGTGGCGCAACCTGGGTCCGCAGCACCCTGCGACAACTACGAGAGACCAACAACTACGAGAGAAATTTTTGGACGCTGTTTGCGAATCGCGACAAACTCGATGAAGCCTTCCGGAACGAGACAGCAGGCTATGTCCCGATGTTCTTCGCCGCGGCAATCATTGGCGAGAATCCACGGAACTTTCAACTGCAGACCGCACCCCTCTCAACACTAACGAACCCGACGGGTTCGAAATAGGATCTACTGAGGGCTGCGGAGTGCGCAGTTCAAGCAGCCCTAGTGCTTCACGAAAACGCTTTCCGCCTCTTCCCTGGCCGACGGCGGAGGAGGAGGACTGCTGCTGGTTCCTTGATGCATATTATCGATCGCCTGCTCCGATGAGAGAATTCCAGCGGCTCGCATCTTGAACTCATCGGGATTAGTGGCGTTGTGGAGCGCTTCCCCTTGCGTGATGAGTCCCTTCTGAAACAGTTGGAACAAAGACTGATCAAATGTCTGCATGCCATATTGTGATGTTCCCGCGGCAATCGCCTCGCGGATCAGATAGGTCTTGTCTTCGTTCACGATGTAGTCGCGAATCAGTCCTGTGGAAACCATGATTTCTATGGCCGGGACCCGGCCGGATCCCTTTGCAGCCCGTACAAGCCGCATCGAGATCACGCCTTTGATAATTCCCGCGAGCTGAATGCGTACTGACTTTTGCTGGTGCGCTGGAAATGAGGAGACGATGCGCGTGATTGTCTCGGTCGCATCAAGGGTGTGCAGAGTGGATAGTACCAGGTGGCCGGTTTCGGCAGCCATTAGCGCCGTCTCAATCGTTTCGTAGTCGCGCATCTCGCCAACAAGAATCACATCCGGATCCTGACGCAGAGCTCCGCGCAGAGCATCGGAAAAGGAACGTGTATCGACGTCAACTTCACGCTGACTTACGAAGGATTTCTTGTCGGGATGTAAGAACTCGATCGGATCCTCAATCGTAACGATGTGTCCGCTGCGCGTCGAATTAATGCGATCGATCATCGCTGCGAGTGTAGTTGATTTACCAGAGCCTGTTGAGCCCGTAACCAGAATGAGTCCACGTCTCTCTTCTGATATCTTGTCGATGACAAGGGGCAAGCCGAGGTCTCGGGTGCTTTTCGTTCCCTCCGGGATAACGCGCAACACGATACTTACCGAGCCACGCTGCTGAAAAATATTTGCGCGGAATCGTCCCAAGCCGGAGACGCCGTAAGCGATGTCGACCTCAGAAATTTCTTTGAAGCGTTGCTTCTGGCGATTCGACATCATCGTAAACGCCATGTCGAGCGTGTCGTCCGCTTTCAAGCGCGGCGCATCACTAAGGGGGTGGAGTTCGCCGCCGATACGCATCACTGGGACAGACCCTACTTTCAGGTGGAGGTCTGAGGCGCGATGGCTGGTGGCGACTTTTAGTAGATCATCAATTCGAATGGACATGGGCGGTTGACTACCTCTCTGGGTGGAGTAAGCAAGAAGGAGGGAGGACTAAACCTGGGTTTTTCTTGTAGAACGGAATCCGGGAGCGGATCCACTGGGTAGGTTTCTCGGCGTAGAGTCGCCGGAAGGCTGAAGGAATAATAGCCCGTGCCACCGCTTAAGGTCAATCTTTACGTTTCTTAAAGCCGGTTAGCCCTGACAAACCCAGGTGAAGTGCCTGGAGATTTGCCCGGTATATGCCCTAATAAAACGAAAACAGCGAGCAAACCGAAGTTTGCTCGCTGCATTAGGTTTTGGTTTTGCCTGGATCTAATCTGAGGCGACGGTGTGATAATTCAGCGCTGTCTCCGTTTCTGGAACTGAAGCGGCGCCACTTACCTCCTGCGATTTATGCCCGTTGTTCGCGACGTTTTTGTCCGACGCGTTCACATAGGTGAGCCAGTCGCCGGGTGCTTTGCGCTCGCCCTTTGTGATCTGGAAGAAGGCCTCCTGGATGCGCGTAGTTAGCTCGCCGCGGGTGCCGCTTCCTACTGTGATCCGATCAACCGAGCGGATGGGAGTGATTTCTGCGGCGGTACCTGAGAAGAAAGCCTCGTCGGCGACGTAAAGCGCGGCCCTCTGAATGCTGCGTTCTTTAACGGTGATGCCGAGTTCCTGACAGATCTGAATCACACTGTCGCGGGTAATGCCCGCCAGAATCGACGACGAAAGCGGAGGCGTCATGACCATCCCGCCAGCCACCACAAAGATGTTTTCTCCGGAACCCTCCGAAACATAACCGCGATCGTCCAAAGCAATTCCCTCGGCAAAACCGTTGAGTAGGGCTTCCATCTTGATGAGCTGCGAATTCATGTAATTCGCGCCGCTTTTCGCCATTGCCGGCATCGAGTTCGGCGTCAGGCGGTTCCACGTGGAGACACAAACGTCTACGCCTTTTTCGATCGCCTCGTCACCGAGATATTTGCCCCAGTCCCAGGCACCGATATAACAGGCAAGCGGATTGGGAAACGGGTTGACTCCAAAAGCCGGTCGCGCTTCGTCAAGACTACGAAAAAGAATGGGACGGATGTAGCACTGTTCAAGATCACTCTGGCGCACCAATTCAACCGACGCGGAGCACAGCTGATCGAGCGTCCACCTGTGGTCCATGCGATAGATTTTCGCGGAGTTTAAAAACCGCTGCATGTGTTCCTTCAGCCGAAAGATCGCAGGGCCACTCTTGGTGTTGTAACATCTGATGCCTTCAAAGATGCTCGAACCGTAGTGGAGAACGTGAGACATCACATGCACGCGCGCGTCATTCCACTTGATGAACTCGCCATCATGCCAAACGACATCGCAAATGCGTGGGCTGATCACATCTTTAACCTTGCCATCATTTGGGAACATTTCTTTACTCCTTCAGGAAATCGATTGCCGGAAAAGGGAGAGGCGGCCTTATCTTCGACCGGAGGCAGAACAGCTACGCGAACTTGCTCTGCAAGATAGTCTGGGCCTTTCTCAGTGCGCGCTTTTGCAGGGTTATATGACAGGGCACAATACAGTAATCCCGCTGCGCTTGGCAAGGCACCCTTGCTTCCGCAAAGTCGTAGAAGTAACATCGACATGCCTTCTCAATTAACAAAGATTGTTAATCGCCGCACGATTCCCATTAGGAGCTGTATGCGTCGGAAACGCTTTCTCCTTTTGGCAGTCATTGCGGTTATTTTAGTCCTCTTTATCGACTGTCGCATGAACCAAAAACCTGAACTCAAAGCCACCTCACAAGTACAAAATACTGGAACCAATTCCGATCATCTTTCAATTCACCGTCGTGCGATCGCCATCGATATGCACGCCGATACGACGCAGCGCCTGGTCGACGAGCACGTTGATCTATCCCAGCGCTTAGCCGAAGGTCATTTCGATACCCCACGAGCTAAGGAAGGCGGTCTCGACGCGCAATTCTTCTCCATCTGGGTCGAACCGGAGTTGTTTGGGGGCGGTGGTACGCGCGCAATGAAACGTGCTGATGATCAAATCGGCGCGGTCCGCGCGTTGTGTGAACAGCATCCCGAGAGCTGGACCCTTGCAACCACTGCAGCCGACGTTCGCCGCATTGCGGGTGAGCAGAAGTTGGCGGCGTTAATGGGGCTCGAGGGGGGCTACGCGATAGATGAGCAACTGGGAAATGTTGAGCGCTATTACCGGATGGGCGTCCGCTACATGTCGCCGGCGTGGAGCGTTAGCACTACCTGGGCCGGCTCGTCTAACGATGAGGTGGGTCAGACTCGAGGGTTGAATCAATTTGGTGAGCAGGTGATTCGTGAGATGAACCGGCTGGGCATGATGGTTGATGTATCGCACGTTTCCGACAAAACGTTTTGGGACATGATTCGAGTCTCTTCAAAACCGATCATCGCTACTCACTCCGGTTGCCGCGCCATTGCGAACGTGCCGCGAAATCTTGACGACGAGATGATTCGCGCTGTGGCAAAAGGCGGTGGTGTTGTCTGCGTGCTTTTCTATCCTCAGTTCATCGAGCCGGGCTGGAGTGAGAAAAAGAAACAAGTGGATCTCGAGATCGCCTCCCTGGTCCAACAGGCTTCTGAGAACGAGAAAGGCGACATTGCGCACAAGAAGATCGCTCGCGATCGGGTCCGCCGTGAGGAGTATGCCAAACGGCTCCCGCCGGTCAGTGTCGCGCGGCTGGTTGATCATATCGATCACATCGTGAAACTCGTCGGCATTGATCACGTGGGCATCGGTTCTGACTTCGATGGCACGCAAGCAACCCTCAGCGATCTTGCGACTGTCGCAGACCTCCCGAACCTCACGAAGGAACTGCTCCGAAGAGGCTACAGCGAATCTGATGTGGACAAGATCCTTGGCGGCAACATTCTGCGAGTGATGGAAGAAGTGCAGCAGTGAACGTCGGAAAGAAGCAAGCAGGGTCCGCTCAAGAAAAAGCGAAACGGCAGAAGACGCCACGAATCGGCTTTCATGCTCCGATCACCGGCGGCCTCCACAATGCCCTCACCAAATCAAAAGACCTCCACTGTCAGACCGTACAGATCTTTTCGCGTAATCCTCGCGGTTGGAAAGCGAAACTCATCAGTGATGACGAAGTAGCGCTTTTCAAACAAGTACGTCGCGAGACGAAGATCTCGCCCGTTGTGATTCACGCGAACTATCTCATCAATCTTGCAGCTGCCGACCCTGAGATGCTGCAGAAGTCGCGCGACTCTTTTCGTGAAGAACTGGAACGAGGCATTCTCCTTGGCGCTGATCACCTGGTCGTGCATCCCGGAAGTGCTCGGGGCAAGTGTGAAGCTGACGGTATCGCTACGTGTGCGGAGAGTCTCAAGATCGCCTCTGACGGTCTTGATTTGAGTTCGTTTCGCATTCTGCTCGAAAACACGGCCGGCCAGGGCGAGTGCATTGGGCACCGGTTCGAGCACCTGGGCCAGCTCCTGGATGCTTGCCCGGAACTTCCCCTTGGTGTTTGCTTCGACACTGCCCACGCCTTTGCGGCAGGTTACGACATTAGAGAGGAAGACGGCCTACATGCGACGATGCAGGCACTGGATCGTGAAGTTGGAACGCGCAGCGTGCACGCAATACACTTTAATGACTCGCGAGCCCCTTATCACTCCCGCGTCGACCGGCACTGGCACATCGGGCAGGGTCACATTGGGTGGGACGCGCTCCGGCGAGTCGCGCAACACCGCAAGCTGGCCCATGCCGCGTTTATCCTGGAAACGCCTTACATAAAACCGGAAGATAACAAGCCGAATATCGAGGCTTTGCGCTCTTTTGTTACCGTTCTCCCATCCGCCGTACAAAAACCTCACATACTCAAGTAAACATGCTTGTACACACCTCTGCCCGTGTGATAAATTCTTGCAAGGTAGTGGATTGTGTTGTTTAAAATAACTCACAACGCCGGCTCCCCACGCTTCCAACTTCACACCTTAATCGCGCAAACGGCCGCCTGATTGCGCCCTCGGATCAGCTTCCGCAGTCGATTTGCCCTTCAGCCCCAAAAGAGTTTGTAGCAGTAATGGCCACGAAAACCTTCATGTTCGATTGGTGGGTAATTAAGAAGCGATCCATCTACCTGGGTGTCGCATTCCTTGTCCTTTGCGTTCTGTCGGGCGGTGCTGCCGTGTACGTCTGGAAGTACGGCAATCCTCTGAAAAACGTCGGCACCCGGGTCAATACTCCAGCGGGTGCCCGGTTTATCTCCTTCGAAGGCGACGTGCGCGTGATTCGCGCAGACACCCGCCAGACAATCACCCCTAGCAGCGAGACTGAACTCTATCCCGGTGACACGGTACAGACGCAGGCCAACGGGAGGGCCCGCATCGGAATGGCCGACGGTTCCACCTTAGTCGTCCGTCCAAACAGCATCATCATCGTGCGCTATAACGCCAGCGCCGACGACGGGAAGAAAGTTAACGTTCACGTCGTTGTCGATAGCGGACAAATGTACGTCCGTACCGAGCAACAACCCGAAGGAACCAACAACGTCGTCGAGACTCCCAAGACTAAAAACAAACTGGGGCAGCAAACCGGCGCGAGTTTCGGAGTTAACGCGGAGGGCACCGAAGAAATTCGTGTGAACAGCGGTGCGGTCGAAACAACAAACCAGTCTGGTGAGAAGACCACGCTGAAGGGCGGCGAGTACGTTTCGGTAAATCCGTCAGGCACCATCTCGCGACCGCAGAGACTTTTGGATGTTCCCATACCTGCTGCGCCACGCGATCTGGATAAAGTTTTTGTCGGCGGCGCGGGCTCGGCAAGCATCGCTCTCAAGTGGCTAAGGCCACAGTCAGGTTCCGCATCTTTCTATCGTGTAGAGGTTGCAACCTCTCCTTTCTTCGTAGCTGACGGCAAAGTCATTGAACGCGATCAGTTGGTCTCGACCGAGTTCAATGTCAGCGACCTGCGTCCGGCAGTTTACTTTTGGCGCGTGCGCGCCACGGCCCAGAGCGGGCAGACCAGCGACTGGAGTGAGCCGCAAAAATTTGTCGTCGCCACACGGGGTATCGCTTCACAGGTCCCGGTTTCTAATCTGGCGGCTGAGTGGCTGGGCGGGAGTATCTACCTGATTCGAGGACGTGCTGAACCAGGAACAACTATCCGAGTCGCCGGCCGCGAGGCACTTGCCGCTACGGACAAGTCTTTCCAGATTCAAATCACTGCGCCAGCCGGCACGCAGGAGATCGCCATCGAGGCCATGGACTCGCAGGGAAACAGCAGCAGCTACAAAGCATCACTCTCCAGCCGCGCGAGTCGCGGCAAAGGCTAGTCCGAACTGGCTCGACGGTAGTCGAATCAATGTCACAGCACGTCATTCTACTTACCGACGCGCACGAAGCCCCCGCCTTTGAGTTGATCGAGGCGTTAAGGGCCGCGGGGGTGAAGACTCTCATCGACGGTCTTCGCGAAGCTGAAGCCGAACTCGCGCTAACCAGCAGACAAGAACAAGAAGGGCATCTGAACGACGACCCGCCACCCATCGCCATCCTGTACGAAGTTGTGCCTGGCGCCGATATCGTCGAACTTCAAACCGCCACCGATCATGCGAGGGCCTTCTGGCCGGAATCCCCTTTGATTGCTTGCCGGCGACAGTCAAACGGTTATTCGCGGTTGGATCTTCGCAACATCGACGGGGCCACGCTGAAACGGCTTGGCTTTCATGCCATTGCCGACAAGGCCGCACAAATCCCCGGGCTCTTGCGCGAGATTGAAGGCCATGGCGCGACCGGAGAACTCAAACTTCCGGAGACCCTGCAGAAGCCGGTCGAGCCAGGCTCACTCTCACTGCCGCCGAAACTAAACGCGAAGGGTTTGCGAGCAGCCTTCGATCTCGTTTCATCTCTGCATTTCATCGGCGATCAAATTGGCGCTGCGCAGACGGCGCTCGCTGGACTTGATCCCCTGGTGAGTGCGGACCGGTGGACCATCTATCTAATCTCCGACGCAAAAGCATTCGAAGGCTCGCGCCTTGAAGCTATCGCGGTCCGGAAACAAAACGCCGAACCAGACTCAACCGGAGACGACACCTGGCGTGAGCTCATGATGGCCCAGACTGAAGCGCCACCAGGTTCCGAGTCACAGGCCGCGAAACTTGCCGGCGCCGGAATGGGTATCAGCAAGAGAAAGGAGGGAGGCAACTACGTCGTTGCTCTTCCGCTTATTTGTGGGGAACGAATCCTCGGCGTGCTTGAAGGAGTGCGCCACGGCAAGGAAGCTGGCTCGTTCAAGAAGTCTGAAGTAACACTTCTTGATGCGCTTTCTCTACCACTTGCTTCTGCCCTTGCCAACGCAGTTCGGATCGCTGAGGCCGAGCGACTCTCACAGACTGACGATCTGACAAAACTGCACAACGCCCGCTACCTGCGACAATTTCTTTTGAACGAAATCAGGCGTGCCCGGCGTTATGGTTCAAGCGTAGCCGCTCTGTTTCTTGATCTGGACGACTTCAAAAAGGTAAACGACCGACACGGTCACCTTGTGGGCTCGCACGTTCTCATGGAAGTGGCAGCCGTGATTCTCCTTTCGGTACGGGACACTGACGCCGTCGCTCGCTACGGAGGCGATGAGTTCGTAATCGTTCTGCCCGATGCCGACAAGGCTCTTGCCGGGGTCGTTGCGGAGCGAATTCGCGACAAGATCACTAAGCTTGATTTTACTGGCGGCAAGCGTTTGCAGCTTTCACTCACCGCAAGTTTCGGTGTCGCCACCTTCCCCTACCACGCTTCCTCCCCCCAACAACTGATCGCCGCTGCGGACACTGCTATGTATGAAGCCAAGGCCGCGGGCAAGAACTGCGTTCGCTTTGCTGCCGGACCAACCCTGACACCGGAGGTCAACGGACTGCTCCCTAACCCCGAAACTTCTGACATTGAAGAAGGCGAAACCCTTTCTTAAATGGCACAAAGTTTGAAATTCGGTGTATCTTAAGGAGCTTAGACTTGCTGGCGATTTTTTAGGAGGGTGAATCATATTGAAAGGCAGAGAGCCCATTAGAAGCTGCCCCTCACTTTTTTGCTTTGAGTATTTGCCACCCGCGACTACCCACTCCACTGAAGTCTCACACTACACACACAGGAAGTGATTAAACTAGATGGCCTTTAAATCCATTTTCAGTCTTTTTTCCAGTGATCTTGCGATCGATCTGGGCACCGCCAACACGCTGGTCTATGCGAAAGGTCGCGGCATTGTAGTCTCCGAGCCCTCCATTGTTGCGATCAATAAGATCACAAATCAGGTCGAGGCCGTTGGTCGTGATGCCAAGGAGATGCTGGGACGCACTCCGGGCAACATCGTTGCCATTCGACCGATGAAAGATGGCGTGATCGCTAACTTTGAAGTTACGGAGAAGATGCTGCAGCACTTTATCCGCAAAGCGCACAACGGGAAGACGTGGGTCAGTCCTCGCGTCGTCATCGGCATCCCTTCAGAGATCACACAGGTGGAACGCCGGGCGGTAGAAGATTCCGCCTACCGCGCCAAGGCTTCCGAAGTCTATCTTGTTGAAGAAGCGATGGCGGCCGCCATCGGCGCCGGACTTCCCATCACTGAACCGCACGGCAACATGGTCGTCGATATTGGTGGTGGCACTACCGACATCGCTGTGATCAGTTTGAGCGGCATCGTTTACTCGCGCGCCGTACGCGTAGCGGGAAATGAAATGGATGAGGCGATCATCTCGTACATCAAGAAAAAATATAATCTGCTTATTGGTGAACGAACTGCAGAGGCAATCAAGATCGAGCTGGGTTCAGCCTATCCGCTCGACGAGCCACTTTCCTATGAAGTGCGTGGACGTAATTTGATCGAAGGAATTCCCAAGACGATCACCATTACAGACGAAGAAGTGCGTGAGGCACTCGCCGACTCAGTGGCCACGATCATTAACGCCGTGCGTGTCGCGCTCGAGCGCACCCCCCCCGAGCTTTCCGCCGACATCGTCGAACGCGGAATAGTGATGACGGGAGGCGGCGCGTTATTGAAGAACCTGGACCGGCGCCTGTCAATCGAAACAGGACTCCCGGTGTCGGTCGCAGATGATCCGCTGGCCTCGGTGGTGTTGGGCACCGGCAAGATGCTGTCTGACTTTGATCTACTGAAACGCGTGCGCTGGGAAAACACCATGACGAGTGGGATGTAAGAACAATAGGCAGTAGGGAGTTAGGTTTTTGGTCTTTGGCCTTGGCCTCGACGTTGGACCGATCCGAACTCGAAACTTGGAACTAGTCACTCGAAACTGAATTTGTGATGGCGGCGTCTCGCACGCAAAAAGAAATCCGACAACGCGCGCCAATCTGGCTCGTGATCTTGCTCTTTGCCAATTTTGTCGTCATGGCAATCGACGCGCGTAACAATGTCACGAAGCAAAACGCCGTCAGGGGCATGATGCAGACCGTTGCCAGCCCCGTACAGACTGCTGTTTCCGAAGTCTCTGGAACCGTTTCTCGTTTTTTCAGCCAGATAGTCAACTTCGGCGGCACCAACAGAGAGAATGAACGACTGGCCAAGAAGCTCGAGGAAACCGAACTCGAACTGCGCCGCTCACGGCAGGCAGCTACCGAGAATGAACGGCTCAAAGGCTTACTCGGTCTGAAGGAGCAAACCGGATACGAGCGAGTGCCGGCCCGAGTGATCGCTCGCGATCCTTCCGTGTGGTTCAACACCGTCATGATCAATCGCGGTAGCTCCTCCGGTATTATGTTGAATATGCCGGTAGTCACGCCGAGTGGAGTTGTCGGTCGCGTGATAGGCGTCAGCCTCTGGACCGCACAGGTGATGCTGATCACAGACGAGAAAGCAGCGGCCGGAGCAATCATCGGTCAACTAAGTGAATCCGGAGTTCTTGGCTCGGTGAGGGGCCTCGGTGATTCGGGCCTCATTGAAATGCGATACGTCTCAGGACTGGAGAAAGTCGATGTTGGGAATTCAGTTCTGACTACAGGACAGGACGGAATATATCCCGCCGGCCTAAGTGTCGGAGAAGTTGTCGAAGTTAAGCACGGCACCGCCACTCAACCGCATCAGATTTTCATCAAACCGAGCGCGCGCCTCGATCAGTTAGCGGAAGTGGCGGTGTTGCTCTATCAACCGCCGCAGCGGCCTGCCCTCGACCAGACCCTGCCTAATGTAGATAAGACAAAAGTAATGGCGAGCGACAAGTGAACAGGAGACAAGTGACCACAACACCAAACCCTTATCACTTGCCTTCAATCATCTCTAGCTCCTCAACGTTTTAAAATGCCCCAGTTCAAGATTGCGGCGGTGCTCGCGCTCGCCATCATCCTCCAGCTCTCACTCCGAGCAGCCTGGCCTCCGCTCTCACATATCGACTTTCCGTTGGTCGTGGTCGTCTACGTAGCCTTGCAGCGCGACGCCTGGCAGGCACTGATCGTCGGCACGATAGCGGGCCTTGCGATTGATGCGCCGAGCGGTGGTCTCCTTGGTGCAGGTGGTTTTTCCAAGACGCTAACTGCATATCTCATCTATGTGGCCGCGACGCGCATTAACCTTGAGAATGCGCTGCTGAGGATTCCGGTCCTCGCGGCGGCCACGATAATCGACGGCGCCATCTTTTTCTTCTGGCAACGGTCGCTGGGTAACCCGCCGCCGGCACCATTTGTGCAGACGATGTCCTATAATCTAATCGCGACAACAGCCGTGGGAACTGTCGTGCTTTATATGCTTGACTCATTCTTCAGCGCCACAGGCAGCCAGCGTCGGGCTTTTGCCTCACGGAGACGAGGCGCCCGCCGCGGCACGAGCATCTCTAAGCGTCGCTGAGACTCTGGCGGGCATCACTCCGAACAACGAACTATCGATTAGCGACAACTAATCAACGGAAGCTGCAATGAAATTCGTCGACACTTCTCAAAATCTTCGGGCGCGACTCTTCGCCGTGCAGATCATCGCCATCCTCCTCCTGTGCGGACTCGGAGTACGGCTCTATCTCTTGCAGGTAGTGCGTGGTCAGCACTACGCAGAGATCGCGCAAAACCAACGCATCCGACTGTTACCCATTCCAGCTCCGCGCGGCATCATCTTTGATCGTGCCGGGCATCCGCTCGTCGACTCACGTCCGATCTACAGCGTGATCCTTTCACGCGAAGACGTGCGAAAGGATCTCAGCACTCTCGTCAAACCTCTCGCAGATGGTTTAGGACTCGATGCGGATATCCTGCGAGAGCGTTTTGAGGAAGTAAAGTCATTGCCAGGTTTTGAGTCGATTCCGGTAAAACTGGGCGCGACACCAGGAGACATCGCCTGGGTTGAAGCGCGTGAACTGGAATACCCCGAACTTCGAATCGAGCAACAACCGCAAAGACGATATCCCGCGGACGGCAGTCTGGCGCACGTCCTCGGCTACGTCGGGGAAATCGGCGCCGAGCAACTCAAGCAGCCGTCCTTCAAAGACAGGAAGCTGAGACCCGGCGATGTGATCGGACAAAGCGGGTTGGAACAAACCTACGACGACTATCTGCGCGGCCGCGACGGTTATCGCAAGGTGGTAGTCGACAGCAGAGGTCGCATTCAGGATGAGATCGAAACGGTGCTGCCTCACCCTGGTCACGATCTTGTGACGACAATTGATCTCGACTTGCAGCTTGTCGCCGAACAACAGTTGCGGGATTCAGCAACCAAGAGGGGCGTGATCATCGTGACGGACCCCAATAACGGGGAAATCCTTGCGCTTGCGTCAGCCCCGACGTTTGACCCGAACATCTTCTCGCAACGCATCGGCACGAAAGCAGGTCGGGCTGAATACATCGGCTTGCTGAACGATCCAGACAAGCCTTTGATCAACCGCGCCATTCAAAGCCGCTACCCGCCGGGTTCCACCTGGAAGATTCCCATGTCCGTTGCCGGATTGCAGCAAGGGGCAATCACCCTCGATCATTCGAACCTTGTTTGCGGCGGGGGCATTATGGTGGGCAACAAATTCACTCGCTGCATGGGCAATCACGGTACGCCTGACTTGAAAACGGCGATCACCAAATCCTGCGACGGCTACTTCTATCGCCTCGGTTTGAAGATGGGTCTCGACGGTATCATCGCAATGGTCGATGAGTTCGATCTGAACAAACGCACAGGAATTGATCTGCCGAACGAAGTTACCAGCCGCACGCCTGCCGAGTTCAAAACGATTCTCGATCGCCGCAGTCAGGAATGGAAAGATATTGATACGGTCTTCGCTTCGTTTGGCCAGGTCTATGAAGAAATGACGCCGTTGAGTATGTTGCGCGCGATATCCGGGATCGGTATGGGCGGTCAACTCTACGTGCCGCACCTTCTGAAAGAAATCAGACCAGTGGGAGATCCTGGTCAGACCGACTACAGCGCTGGCAGAACCTTCCAACCCCTGGACCCCTCGCGATCAAATCCGAAAGTAGTTTCTATACCGGAGGATATGCACCACAGGGTGGTTGAAGGCATGTGGGGAGTGGTCAACAACGGCGGCACGGGCGCGGCCATTCGCATGGCCGGATTCGATATCGCCGGGAAGACTGGCACGGCGCAAGTCGTCGGTCTCGGCAAAGATACAGGCAAGAATAAAGATCACTCGTGGTTCGTTTCCTACGCGCCGGCTTACAAACCCGAGATTGCCATGATAGCCCTGATCGAAAACTCAGGATTCGGTGGTCAACATGCTGCCCCCGCGGTGCGCAAAGTCTACGACGTCTATTATCGCAAGACGCGCAATGAGGAACCTCCGGGTGCGACGCCAGTCGCGAGTTCAAAGAAGCCGGAACCAGCGCCAAAGAAACCCGCGGACACAATTGCTTTACGATAACGCTCTCCGCTAATTCACCCTCAACGATTCTCTCTTCTGCTCACTAAGTTTGTATGGCCGCGATTTTAGAAAAACGCTCACTGAGAGACTTCGATTGGTTACTCGCGTTTCTGGCGGTCGGCATCGTCGGATTCGGAACGATGCAGATCCGTTCCGCACAACCGCTCGAGCCGTACTGGGTGAAGCAGTTGATTGGTCTTGGTATCGGTTTAGTCGCGATGATCGCGGTGGCTTTTACCGACTACCGCCGACTCCTCAACATCGCTCCCGCTTTCTATGCGTTTGGCCTGCTGCTTCTGATAGTGGTTCTGATTCCAGGGGTTGGCTTGAAGATCAACGGCCAACGCGCCTGGATCAAAGTGCCGGGCATCGGACAGTTTCAACCTTCGGAATTCGTGAAGGTCACGACGGCAATGATGTTGGCCAGATATTTCGGCAAGCATCGAGTTGCGACCTTGTCAGTTAAAGACATGATCGTCGGCGGTTTGATTCTCGCGCTGCCGATCGGACTGATCCTGATGGAGCCGGATATGGGATCGGTCATTACTTATCTGCCAATCCTGTTTGTTGTGCTGTTCCTTTCGGCGATTAGAATTCGTCTGGTAGTGGCCGCTGCTGTGATTGCTGTGATCATGGTGCCCGTTGCTTACTGGGTGGGAGTCAAGACTCATCTGATCAAGTCGTACCAGCAGGAACGGATCAACGTTATTCTAGATCCTGAGAACGCCGACCGCAGAGGATTCGGATACAACACGTGGCAATCGATTTTGACGGTTGGTGAAGGTGGACTACTCGGTTCAGACACCACCTCCGAACACTCTCAAAGCAGTCTTAAGTTCCTTCCAGAGCCGCACACCGATTTCATTTTTGCCGTCACCGCGGGGAACGCTGGTTTCATCGGCTGCATTCTCGTCTTGATGGCTTACATGATTTTGCTCTCGCGCTTAATCACGGGAGCGCGGCGGGCGCCCGACCGCATGGGTATGCTGTTCATCATGGCAATCGTCGGCGGACTAACGTTTCAAATCTTCATCAACATCGGAATGGAGTTGGGCATCCTGCCGGTTATCGGTGTGCCCTTGCCCTTGATGAGCGCCGGACTCGCCTCACTCATCGCCACGTTCATTGCCATCGGTTTTGCCATCAGCGTGCAACTGCGACGGTTCGTAAACTAGCTTCCAGGCTACACAGTGAAGAGATTGAAGGAGAACAATATCTCGGTTCGGCGATTCATAGCCGCGATTGTCGCTTCCTTGATGATGAGTGGCGGATTTCTGGCGCGTGCCCAGATGCAGACCCGTGGTCTCTCTGAGACGGACAAAGCCTACGTAGTGGAATCTATGCTCCAACTCGAAGCCGATACCCAAGCCTCGGAGTTCGAAAACATCAGGAAGATATCTTCCGACAACATAGGTTCCCTCTCACCAGCACGTGTAGCGAAACTCGGTTTTTCAGTGATGGACCCTGCCCAAATTGAAATCGGAAAGCGGGATCATGTAGTTGAGTATGTGGTCATCAGAAGGATTGATTTGAGAGATGGCATTGTGGTGATCAAGCTGTCACGAGTGATCGAAGGTCACCCGTGTTTCGCACCGCCGTTTTCCGGAGAGCTTTCCTTTACATATGAATTCCAAAACACTTCGCAGGGATGGGTTGGACGCCTGGCAGGAAAACCGCTTCCTTTCATGTTTGACAGGGGGCTCAGCCACCAAACCGTGATTACGAATCGGAGAAACCCAACGAGGGCTGGCAGCGCCCATGGGTTAAGCCCGGGTTTTATTGAAAGGTGAGAACGAAAATCAAAGGCAATCGCTCGCCGCTACAGCGTCCCTCCGCCTATGTCCCGTCCGCTCAAGTCCATTAGTTGATTTCGAGTAG
>JBDTYQ010000073.1:0-17203 GCA_040005515.1 bacterium | reverse complement strand
TTATTTCCCCAGGCGTTGAAGATCCAGTCATTGAAGGCCAGAGCGGGCGTACTCGACGCCGATATCAAAAAGTTCGCACCGTAATCGCGGATCCACGAGTCCACGGTTGGAATGTGATGAAAGCGAATGTTACCGGCACCTGCAAAACTGCAGCGGCGGCGCACAGCTTCTTCAGTCTCAGCATCATCGACCAATAGATTAACTGCCTCTTGCGGCGCGAGTGCCGCCATCATCTGCAGAAAAATCTCTTCTACTTGAGGCACGCGGTCAGGCCAGGTAAGCGGATCCTTGGGCCAACTCAACCAAGTCGCATCGTGGCGATTCCACTCGGCCGGCATGAAGTAACCGAGTTCGGCAGGAGTCGGCTTCTTCATTTTTTAGTAGTAGGTGACTCCAGAAAGCGGGAGGAGATGGGGGTATAGGCATCGATGCGGCGGTCGCGCAGGAACGGCCAGTTCTGTCGCGTCTCTTCAATCTTGTCCAGGTCGCAGTCCACGATTAGGACTTCTTCCTTGTCGGCTGAAGCTTTCGCGATCACTCGTCCAAACGGATCGGCAACAAACGACTGGCCCCAGAATGTGAGGTTGCCCTCTTTGCCCACGCGATTAACGACTACGACGTAGACGCCGTTGGCAATTGCGTGCGCACGCTGAATCGTCTCCCAGGCGGAGTGCTGCGCCTCATTCATCTCTGCTTCTTCGCCTGCTATCCAGCCGATCGCCGTGGGATAAAAGAGGAACTGGGCGCCGGAGAGCGCCGTCAAACGTGCCGCTTCGGGGAACCATTGGTCCCAACAAACGAGCGTGCCTACCTTGCCGACATTCGTGTCATGCGTTTGGAAGCCGAGATCGCCCGGAGTGAAATAAAACTTTTCGTAGTAGAGCGGATCGTCGGGAATATGCATCTTGCGATACTTACCCGCGAGCTTCCCATCAGCATCGATGATTACTGCGGTGTTGTGATAGATGCCCGGAGTGCGCTTCTCAAAAAGTGAGACGACTAAAACGACCTTGTGTTGGCGCGCGACTTTCGCCAGAGCTGCAGTCGATGGGCCTGGAATCGGTTCTGCCAGTTTGAAGAGAGAAGTATCTTCGGTTTGGCAGAAGTACTGGGAGCGGAAGAGCTCCTGCAGGCAAACGATCTGTGCGCCCTGCTTCGCGGCTTCGCCAATACGCGCCACGGCTTTTTTGAAGTTGGTTTCCGGCTTCTCGTCGCAGCTCATCTGCACCAGGCCAACCTTGACAGTGGTCGACTTCGCTTTCTTTGGCATAAGGCGAGTATAGGAAGTCCACGGTCCAACGTCCAATGTCCAACGTCTTAACATGCAGAGGCAATCGCACCTCAAAATCTGCCGGTTGATCAAGGGACTTTGGACCCTGGACGTGGGACTTTGGACGTTATCCGGGGATTTCGCTAAGATGGCGCGTCATTAACTAACCCCAGATCCAAAGAGAGAATCACAATGATCGATTTTGAACTTACTGAAGACCATAACGCCCTTGTGCAAACCGTGCGTGAGTTTGGGCAAAAAGAGGTGGCGCCTTTCATCAAGGAATGGGATGAAAAGCAGGAGGCCCACCCTGAAATACTAAAGAAGATGGGCGAGCTCAATCTCCTCGGTGTTTGCATTCCGGAAGAGTACGGCGGCGCTGGTTTTGATTACATCTCACTCGGACTTGTCTGCGAAGAATTGGAAGCCGTGGACACGTTCATGCGCGTGGTGATGTCAGTACATACCGGTCTCAACTCTCTGACGCTCTACACCTGGGGGACGGAAGCCCAGAAGCAAAAGTACCTTGTGCCGCAAGCCAAGGGAGAAAAGCTCGCGACTTATGGTCTAACCGAACCGGGCGCGGGGTCCGACGTGGTCGGCTCTCGCTCCACCGCGCGTCGAGATGGAGACGAATACGTACTGAACGGCGAGAAGATGTGGATCAGCCTCGCGGATCTGGCGGACAACTTCCTGTTCTTCTGCTGGACCGATGAAGAGAAGCGACGCAATCGCGATCACTCAGGCATGTCCTGTTTTATCGTTGAACGCACGATGAAAGGATTCACCTCGGGCACAATTCACGGCAAGCTCGGCATCCGCGCCGGCAATACGGGTTACTTCTCGCTTCAGGACGTGCGCGTTCCGAAAGAGAATCTAGTCGGCGAAGCAGGAGAGGGGTTCAAGATAGCGATGTTCGCACTCGAGCAGGGTCGCTACACAGTTGCCGCAGGCGCGACCGGTATCATCCGCGCTTCGCGAGACGCATCAGTTGCTTATGCCAACACTCGTGAGACATTCGGCACGAAGATCGCCAACCATCAGCTAGTGAAGCAAAAAATTGCGAACATGGAAGCTGACTACCAGATGACCAGGTTGCTGTGCCTGCGGGCGGGCTATTTGAAGAATGCGGGAAAGGCGAACGGCCGCGCGACGAGTTTGGCAAAGTGGCAGGCGACAGTTCGTTCAGAGCAGGCGGCTTCGATGGCGATTGAAGTCCACGGCGCGAATGGTTACTCGAACGATTATCCCGTCGAGCGGTACCTGCGGAACTGCAAAGCGGCGATCATTTATGAGGGCACTCGCGACATCCATACGCTGATGCAGGCGGACTGGGCGCTGGGTCTGAAGAGTGAGAAGCCAGCGCGCAAGACGTTGCCGCCATGGAAACCGGCAGCGCACGGCGCCACAAAAGCCGCGAACTAGTCCACCCCTAAGAAATGGAAAGGCGCGAAGAATATTCTGACTCTTCGCGCCTTTCGTGTCTTAGCAATTAGCTTTGCCTGCGATTATTTCCGCGCTTCGAAGACGCGATTGAACGGTGTTTCGGTCGCCCGGCGAAATTCCGTGAAGCCGCCAGCCAGCACCGTATCCCGGATTGCTGACTCCGGGGCTACAGCTCCTAACGCCGGCCCGCCGAGCGCCATTGAGTTTGCCGTGCAACAAAGAGTTGATGCGCCTGAGAAGGTGCGGCCGATGATATTGAAGTTCTCTTCGACAGTATTTCCTGCCATCGGTTCAACGATTAAGGCGCTGCCGTCTCTGGCCAACACTCCTGCCGCGCTCCGGCACGCGCCAACCGGATCGCCCATGTCGTGGAGGCAATCAAAAAATGTGACCATGTCGAACTGTTCATTCGGCAATGCCGCAGCGTTCGTCACTTCAAAAGTCACGCGGTCTGAAACGCCGGCGTCCTTTGCGCGCTGACGAGCAGTCTCGATTGACTTGTCATGATTATCGAAACCCCAGAACCGCGATTTTGGATAGGCCTGGGCCATGATGATTGTCGATGAGCCGTGACCGCAGCCGACGTCGGCAACCTTGCCGCCCGCTTTTAGTTTCTCCTCGATACCCGTAAGGGCCGGAATCCAGGAGGCGATCAAATGTGCCGCATATCCCGGCCGGAAAAAGCGCTCGGTGCCGACGAAGAGGTCCGGGTCGTTATCGCCCCAGAGCAGTCCCCCGCCAGTCTTGAATGCTTCTTCAATTCGTGTGACAGCACCCGTCATCGCTTTGACAACGAAGAAACCTCCGCCCACATAGAACGGACTCGCCTCGTCCGTGAGTCCGGCAGCCTGTTCGGGAGTTAATGAATAGCGTTGGTTGCCCCGGTCGTACTCAACATATCCGCTGGACGCTTGGTTGATCAGCCACTCCCGGACGTAACGCTCGTTAGTTCCGGTCTTCTCAGCGAGTTCCGTTGATGTCACCGAACCGCCCGCGGCCATTGCTCCATAGAGCCCTAGTTTTTGCCCGATGTAGACGAGGGTTGAACTCAGCGCTGCACCAAAATCTCCCACCACTTTTCCGAGGAAGGCGTGCATTTTCTCTTCATCGATTGGTCTCGCCTGATTAGCTGTTGCCATTTCGACCTCCTTAAGATTTAGAACAATAACGATGAACGAAGTCTTTCGGCTTGATGAAGGCCTCTGTTTACTTCATGTGGTTGTGGCGAGTCAAGAAAGAGGGGAAGGAGGCGAAGAAAGGGAAAGAAGGAACAGGGAACTCTGTCCAGGATCTCGTCCAGGTAAACCACTCAACCCACTGCCGACCCGTGTTCCCCCGTTCCCTGGGCTATTCCGAAGTCTCAGAAGACCCCGCGGCCACGTCCGTTTGGTGTTCAGATTGTGAGAGTTCCTGGTGACGCGCGATCGCGCGCACCACAGTGGATTCGATGTCATCCAGGTAGAAGGGCTTGGCAATGTAGGCGTAGGCACCCTGCGCGATCAACTCTTTGGCGGAAGCTTGTTTAGCGTTTCCGGAGATCACGATCACGGGAGTGGTGGGGTGCTTCTGCTTAACACGTTTGAGAATCTCATGGCCACTGAGTCCTGGCATCGCGATGTCAGTGATGACGACGTCATAGTTCTCCAACTCCAAATAAGCAAGAGCCTGTTCCGCACGATCGGCCGTGTGACACTCATACGTTTCAGAAAGCAGATCATTAAGCGTGTCGCGAATCTTGTCGTCGTCATCGACGATTAACAGTGTGGCCATGTTGTTTCTCCTGGCGTCAAGCTCTAATAGCGGGAATGCACGTCGTCCGGGTAGTTATGTTGCCTTGAACGATGGCGAGATGCAAGCAAGTTGTTTCTCGAGAACGGTTAAAGCTGGATGATAGCGTGCGGGCTGAGAACCTGGACCGCGAGGGGAGCGCCCGGGCTCAACTCTGCACGATAGGGCAAAGAGGTTGCAGCGGGCTGAAATTGTTAGTTCAGATTGGGAGCGCGATTGAGTTGTTAGTCTGATCGATGCGTTCGCTCTGTGTACGTCTTCGGTCTTGAAACCTAGCTGACCCCAGACTCACTGAAAGAAGGAAGCGCCGGCGGAGCAACGGTAGTTGGCGCCTTCACCACAGGACGCTTCACTGATGCGCTCGTTGTACCCTCAGATTCAGCTTCCAGAATCACATGAGTGGTCTGCAGTACGGTATCGGGGTTCAGAGAGATCGAAGTGATTCCTTTCTCAACCAGGAACCTGGCGAATTCAGGATAATCTGACGGGGCCTGTCCACAAATACCGATCTTCTTGCCGGCACGGTGCGCCGCTTCAATGGCGAGTGTCACCATTTTTTCAACAGCGCCGTCCCGCTCATCAAAGAGATGCGCGACCATCTCAGAATCACGATCGAGGCCGAGCGTCAGCTGCGTAAGGTCGTTAGACCCAATCGAGTAACCATCAAACACCCTGAGAAACTCGTCAGCGTAGATCACGTTAGCCGGCAACTCACACATCCCGTAGATCTCCAGCTCATGCTCACCTTGCTTTAAGCCGAACTCAGCCATCAAAGCTACTACTCGTTCAGCTTCGGCGACCGTACGGCAGAACGGAATCATCGTTTTGACGTTCACCAGGCCCATGTCATCACGCACGCGCTGCAGTGCCAGGCACTCCAACTCAAACCCTTCACGATAGCGATCGTCGTAGTAGCGTGAAGCGCCGCGGAATCCCAGCATGGGGTTCTCTTCCGTCGGTTCAAACTCTTCGCCGCCGATTAGCATGGCATACTCGTTAGATTTGAAGTCTGACATCCTGACGATTACGGGCTTCGGATAGAAGGCCGCCGCGATGCGAGCGATGCCCTCAGACAGACGGCGAACGAAGAACTCGCGTGGGTCTTCCTCACCGATGCGCTTCTCGATCTCGCGCACAACTTCCGGATTCTGGAGCTTGGGGTAACGAACGAGCGCCATCGGGTGGATGCCGATGTGGTTGTTAATGATGAATTCCAGTCGCGCGAGGCCGACGCCGTCGTTGGGCAACGACGCGACAGCGAAAGCGTGATCGGGATCGCCGACATTCATCATCACCTGGGTCCGAGGCCTTTGCTCCTCACCGACAACACGTCGGTCAACAGCGAACTCAACCAGTCCTTTGTAGATATTGCCGTGTGCGCCTTCGGAGCAGGAGACAGTTACATCAGCCTCGCTTGTCAGAATTTGTGTAGCGTTGCCAGTTCCCACGATGCACGGCAGCCCGAGTTCGCGGCTGATGATCGCGCTGTGACAGGTCCTGCCGCCGCGATCGGTAATGATTGCCGCAGCCCGTTTCATGATCGGCTCCCACGCGGGGTCAGTCATCGAAGTCACGAGCACATCGCCTGCTTTGAACTCGGACAGGTGATCGGGATCGGCAAGCACGTGCACGCGTCCGTGACTGATCTTCTCTCCGACAGCGATGCCCGAGACGAGTGGCTCGCTGTGTTCGCCGGTCAGTCGATAGGTCTCGATATAGTTTTCGCGGTTGGTGGCGTGAACAGTTTCCGGGCGAGCCTGCAGAATGTACAGTTCACCGGTATAGCCGTCCTTGGCCCATTCAATGTCCATTGGCGCAGGCTTGCCTGCCAGCGAGGAATAGTGGGCCTCGATCAGACACGCCCAGCGGGCGAGTTCGAGAACTTCATAATCATCGAGACAGAAACGGCCACGCTGTGCTTCAACGACTTCGCGCGTTCGAGTGCCGCGTCCGTCGAGGCCGTACACCATCTTCACTTCCTTACCACCCAAACGACGACTGACGATCGGACGAGCGCCCGTCTGTAATGTTGGCTTGAACACTACCCACTCGTCTGGTGTCGCCATGCCCTGCACGATTGCTTCGCCCAGTCCCCAGGCGCCGTTAATTACGACTACATCTCGGAAACCGGATTCAGTATCAAGTGTAAACATCACGCCAGAGCACGCCTGGTCCGAACGAACCATCGGCTGAATACCGATCGAGAGCGCGACCTCGAAATGGTCGAAGCCGCGGGCAGCGCGGTAGGAGATTGCGCGATCGGTCCAGAGGGAAGCGAAGCAACGATGGCAAGCCTCGATCAGTTGCGACTCACCGCGCACATTGAGAATCGTATCTTGTTGACCGGCGAAAGAAGCGTCCGGCAAATCTTCGGCGGTCGCGGACGAGCGTACCGCCACTTCCGGTGTGCGGCCCAAACGGTCACAGAGCTGTCGGTATGCGCCGAGGATCGCTTCGTTGACTTCTTTCGGGAGCGCCGTATCAAGCATCAGCGCTCGCGCTTCGCGACCCGCATCATTCAGGGCCTTGATGTCATTGTGATCCAGGCCGCTCATCAGCTCGCGCAGTCGTGTGCCGAGGCCGTCCGTCTGCAGTAGTAACCGGTAGGACTCACTGGTCGTCGCAAAGCCATCTACCGCGCGCACGCCGCGAGGTACGAGTGCACGGAAGAGTTCACCGAGGCTCGCGCACTTGCCACCGACGAGTTGCACGTCGTTAGCGCCGACTTCGCTCAGGTTGAGTACTAGAGGTTGGGAATTATCTGTCATGCAGTTTTCTCCTCGAGCAGCGAAACGCGGGGTTTTGAGTTGTTTCCAGCGCCCAGAGTTTATCCGACCCGGGCGAGTGAGTCGATAAGAACCTGTATCGGTTGCGCCCGGATCGAGCGTTTAAAGATCCGGACTATTTAAATAAAGATACGACTAATCAAGCGTCTGTTTCAGCGAATCCTAATACCATATCGGTCGCCCAGAATCTCCAAAATTGCGGCGAGTTGGGTGACGCATGGGTGGTTGCTGACTACACTTCTGTAGTCGTCGGGCTGGCTACAAATTCCTGGAGTGCTCTGTTAGTATGACCGCGCATTTCTTCAATCTGCGAGCGTAGTTCTGGAATTCGCAGTCAACTTCCGGAATCAGGAGAGCTAAGGTTATGGGTCATGAGCTAAAGACGGAGCGCGAGCTGTCTCTGGATTTTCTGCGCGTTTGCGAAGCCGCGGCGATCGCCTCTGCGCGAACGATGGGGCAGGGAGACCGCAAGTATTCCGATCATGTGGCTGTCGAGGCCATGCGCGAAACGATGGACACCGTACCGATGCGCGGTCGCATTGTGATCGGCGAGGGCGAACGCGACGAAGCTCCGATGCTTTATATAGGTGAGGAAGTGGGCGGCGGTTTCGGCGTTAGTGACGAGCTCGCAGAGTCCTGTCCGGAAGTTGACATCGCTGTGGATCCGCTTGAGGGCACGAACTTGTGCGCCCTTGGCGCCAACAATGCGATCGCGGTGCTGGCGGCTGCGGAGCGCGGCGGGCTGCTTAACGCGCCGGACATCTACATGGACAAGATTGTTGTAGGACCATCTTCGCGAGGTGTTGTAGATCTGGACGCGCCGGTAAAGGACAACCTCAAGAACATTGCGCGCCGTTTGGGACGCGAAGTAGAAGACCTGACGGTGATTGTGCTTGAGCGTGGTCGGCACAAGAAATTGATCGCCGATGTTCGCGAAGCCGGTGCGCGCATCCGTTTGATTGGAGACGGCGATCTTTCCGCTGGCATCTCGGCGGCGGTTGCCGGTACTAACATTCATGCGTTGATTGGCATCGGCGGCGCTCCTGAAGGAGTCATTACGGCTGCGGCGATGAAGTGCTTGAACGGCGAGATTCAGGCAAGGCTGGTTTTCGATCCGGAGCGTTTAGGAGTCGACAAGGGGAAAGTGCCGGCGAAAGAAGTTGTGATCGAGCGTCTGCAGTCGATGGGCATCAGCGATCCCAACAAGATTTACGACACGAACGATCTCGCTCCGGGTAAGAAGATAATCTTCGCGGCTACGGGCGTGACTGATGGCGCACTGTTGAAGGGTGTGAGATTTTTTGGAGCAGGAAAGCGAACGCATTCCGTGGTCATGACGACCGAGTCGCGTCACATCCGTTTCGTCGACACGCTGCACATCGAGGGCGGCCCGGATACGGTCATACGGTTCTGAAGCGTCGCCGATTGGCGATTGCTGATTGCCAACTAGCTGGTGTGGCGGACTCAATATTGATTTCACGCAACATTTAACTGAATGAAAGGCACGGTATCGACCATGGAAAAAACTGATCACCCATGGGCAATCGCTTAGTTGGCAATCGGAACAAATGATGTATCGCGAGAATCGGCAATCGGCAATCGGCAATCGCCAATCGGCTTATATTCCGCAAGCCATCACTGATCGACGTCCGCTCGCAATGTGGTTGGCAGTTGCCGTCTTTGCCCTCCTGCTCTTATCTCTAGTGTTGGTCGCGCCTGTGGCCGCGGCTTCCGGTCATCCCTATCTTTCCTTCACCATCTATAAATCTTTCAGTCACCTTTGCAATCAATTGCCGGAGCGCTCGTTCTTTATCGCAGAACATCCCTTCGCGGTCTGCGCGCGCTGCACAGGGCTCTATGCCGGCTTTGCTGCGGCGACCTTGAGCTACCCATTCTTTGGCTCCTTGAGACGCACCCACACGCCAGATCGTAAATGGCTTTTCCTCGCGGCCGTGCCAATGGCAGTCGACTTCTCGTTGGGTTTTTTTGGGATCTGGGAAAACACTCATTTCTCGCGTCTGGCTACTGGTGTCTTGTTCGGGTCTGTTGCCGTCTTCTACGTCCTGCCCGGTTTAGCTGAACTGAGCATGTACCGAAGAAACGTTCCCACGGTAGAACCGTTGTCGTCCCTGGAGAGAATGACCGCGGTC
The DNA here is from genome assembly GCA_040005515.1 of bacterium. Lineage (GTDB taxonomy): Bacteria > Acidobacteriota > Blastocatellia > Pyrinomonadales > Pyrinomonadaceae > PSRF01. The sequence goes on along the minus strand of JBDTYQ010000073.1, from coordinate 7,763 downwards.
CAAGTTGCCGCTGCCCCCAGCGACTATAGCTCTCCGCTTCGCCGCATTTGATTGTGCGAGGTTTTCTGAGGCGACTCCCAATCTCAATCCGCTTGGTTTCGCAGTAGAGCCCATCTTCAGGTAGAATCGCTGCCGCGCTGTCAGGGCATGTGCCGGACAGCGCTTTTGGATATAGACATTTGGATTTTGGAAATGGCACTGATTTTTCAAGCATCACCCGCAGCCACGCCATGGCAACCCATCGGCCCATCGCCTGACGCTGTCTTCGAGCGCTACTTCAGCGAATCCGTTTATAAAACCTGGGGGAACATCAGCCCGCTCTACCGTCTCGACTCCTTTGACTGGACGATCCTGATTCTCTACTTCACGATTCTCACCGTGCTTGCCATTTACGGCGGTTATCGCGTTAAGCAGGTGATCGACTTCTGGCGCTACCGGAAATTTGTTCCAAAACCGAAGGCCATTTTTAGCGAGGCGGCGCTGCCGATCGTTACTGTTCAGTTGCCGCTCTTTAACGAGATGTATGTGGTCGAACGATTGGTTAAGGCCATCACGGAGATCGACTACCCGAGAGAGAAACTGGAAATACAGGTGCTCGACGATTCCACTGACGAGACGGTGAAGCTCGCGGAGGCGACGGTAGCGAGGTATGCCGAGCAGGGTTTCGATATCAAGTACATCCATCGCAGCGATCGCACAGGGTTTAAGGCCGGCGCTCTAGAGAAGGGAGTAAAAGTTGCGAAGGGAGAACTACTGGCCATCTTCGACGCGGACTTTGTTCCCAAGCCCGACTGTTTACGTAAGCTCGTGGATTTCTTTACCGATCCGATGGTTGGTTGTGCGCAGATGCGCTGGTCGCATATCAACGGAAGTTACAACCTCCTGACGCGGCTACAGACGATCATGCTCGACGGCCACTTCGTGGTCGAACAGACGACGCGCAATCGCACCGGGGGGTTTTTCAATTTCAACGGCACGGCCGGCATCTGGCGTCGTCGGGCCATTGAAATGAGTGGCGGCTGGCAGCACGACACGTTGACCGAAGATACTGATCTGAGCTTCCGCGCTCAACTCATGGGATGGAAATTCGTCTACCTGCTCGACGAAGACGCTCCTGCGGAAATTCCGGTGGAGATCAACGCCTTCAAGGCCCAGCAACGCCGGTGGGCAAAAGGCGTGATGCAGGTAGGCATTAAGCTCTATCCACGCATCTGGCGAGCACCTCTGCCGATGCGGGTCAGGCTCGAAATGTTCTTTCGTTTGACCGGCAACATTAGTTATCCGCTGATGATCGTGGCGAGCTTTCTGCAGTTTCCCCTGTTGCTGGTCCGCTACAATCAGCCGTTCTATCACCTGATGATCCTGGACTTGCCGCTGCTGTTCTTCTCGTCAATCTCCGTGTTTCTCTTTTACGGAACGGCCGTTTGGTATCTCGACGATAAACGAACGCCGCGCTTGCTTCATCTTCCCCTCGTGATGGCGCTGGGAATTGGCCTGGCCTTCTCAAACGCAAAGGCGGTTCTGGAAGCAGTGTTGGGAGTGAAATCGGATTTCGTGCGAACGCCCAAATACAACGTTGAGAAGACCACCGACGAAACCTGGAAGGCGAAAAAATACCAACGCAAGCGAGGCTTCCTGCCTTTGCTCGAGCTCAGCTTTGCGATCTATTTCGCGCTCGCGATTTGGTATGCCGTAAGGTTGCACATGTGGGGCACCGTGCCTTTCCTGTCACTGTTCTTCCTCGGCTTCGGCTACATGGGTTTGATGAGCATCCTCCAGACAACAAGCGGCCGACGGCTGCTTTCCTGGTGGCGCTCTCCTGACCTGGGCGGCATTCGGCCCTGAACTGAAACATTTTTCTCTCAGCGTGTTGATTTGGTTATGCCCGTGAACTAATATCGCGAAGTTCTAATTTACCTAAGCTCTCTGGATCCGATTTCAAAGTGCCTGTCATTCTGTCTCGACAGGACATCTTCTGCACAAATCAGCCCCGACAATTGGAGGAGATCATGCCCACGACTTCAGCCCCATTTGCAAAACTCTGCATACTGGCAATCAGTCTCGCGTTCTTAACATCTACCGCCTTCGCACAGTCGCAGGCGACTACCGGAAACATCGAAGGCCGCGTAGTTGATCCGAAGGGTGCGGTAGTCCCCGGTGTAGATGTCACTGCTACAAACCAGGCTACTGGCTTTGAAAAAAGTTCTACCAGCGATTCTGACGGTAACTACGTCATCGTTCTTTTGCCGCCGGGATCCTATGCCGTTAAAACGTCTGCTCCATCCGGATTTCAGGGCGCCAGCTACTCAAACGTTGCCGTCACCGTTGGAGGCAAGACGCCGCTCGAAGTCACTCTGGGGCTAGCTGGGGCCGAGGCTGTAACCGTAGACGTGACGGCTGAAGGCGCCGTTGTCGAAACCAGCCGGACTTCAGTCTCGACGACTATCAATTCGCGCGCGATTGAAAATCTTCCGGTCAATGGTCGCAACTATTTGGACTTTGCGACCCTCACCCCCGGCGTCATTCGCGACCCCACGCGCCAGGGCGATTTGAGTGTGGGTGGACAAAAGGGAACTCTCAACAGCCTGCAGGTCGACGGTGTAGACAACAACAATACTTTCTTCGGGCAGGCCTTTGGACGCACCGGCGTGCGTCCGCCGTACCAGTTCTCGGAAGAATCGGTCCAGGAATTTCAGGTGAACCAGAACGGATTCTCCGCGGAGTATGGACGAAGTGGCGGTGCAATCATCAACGTCGTAACGAAATCCGGAACAAACGAATTTCACGGCGGCGCTTTTGAGTATTTCCGCGACGAGTCGTTGAATGCTAATCCAACTGCTAACAAAACCAGCCAGGCCCAGCGTCTCCTACCCAACAAACGCACCCCGCAGCAGATAAATCAGTTTGGCGCGCGGGTCGGCGGTCCTATCGTCAAAAACCGCGCTTTCTTCTTTTTCACCTACGATGGTCAACGCCAGAAACTGACGAACCCGGTTGATGCCACCAATCTCTCGGGAGCGTCGGCTGCAGTGCGCGCAGCGCTGACCCCCAAGCTCGGCACCTATCCGATTGGGCGAGATCAAGACGTCTTTATGGGTAAGGGCGACATCAGCGTGAACGATAGTAACCAACTCACCTTGCGCTTCAATCGGCAGAATTTCACCGGGGCCAATAATGAGAGCACTGGCCCGCAGAGTGTTTTGGAGCACACGGGCAGCAGCCTCGCTAAGACGACAACTTTTTCGGGCACCCTCGCTTCGACGTTGTCGCAAAAGTTGGTCAACGAGTTCCGCTTCCAACTTGCTCGCGACTCAGAACCAGGTGAAGCCAATTCGGATCAACCGGAAGCACGCATCGGAGCAGCCGTAGCCACATCCACGACGACATTCCTGAACATCGGACGCAACAACTTCAGTCCGCGTGAAACAACAATTAAGCGAGGGCAGATAGTTGATAACCTGCTCTACACCACCGGGCGTCATGCCTTTAAAGGCGGCATTGATTTCAACTTCGATCGTATTCTGAATTTCTTTCCCGGCTTCTTTAGCGGCCAATACACTTTCAACAACTACAACGCCTTTGGAACGAATACGCCTTCAGGCTTTCAACAGGCATTCGCCGGCGCCGGCACTACCGGCGCGACTACTCATCCTGACTTGAGCGACTACGGGTTTTATTTTCAGGATGAGTGGAAGTTCACTCCGAAGCTGACGCTCAATCTAGGCGTGCGTTACGACCTTGAGACCCTGGCGCGTCCACCCGTGCAAAATCCTGATCCGCAACTGATCAGCAGGGGGCTTGACACAAGCACACGAATTTCCGATACGAACAACCTTGCGCCGCGCTTTGGCTTTAGTTATGCGTTTGACGATAAATCGGTACTGCGTGGCGGTTACGGGATCTATTACAGCCGTACGACCGGCATCATGCTCGGCACCGCGCACTCTCAGAACGGGATCAGTGTGAGGAACTTTAGTTTGAATGCGGCGCAGATTGCGTTAGCGGGTCTGGTGTATCCCAACGTATTGTCCGCACCGCCGGCAGTCGGCGCGTCACCAATAAGTATTTTTCTTTTTGCGAAAGACTATGCGCAGCCGTACGTGCAGCAAGGACGCCTTGCTTATGAGCGTGAGATCAGGAAGAACATGAGCTTGAGTGTTACTTACATGTTCTTCAAGGGCGTTCACCTCTCACGTACACGAGACATAAACCTACCGGCCCCGACACTCGTAACAGCGACGGCTGGCACCTCGTCATTCCAATACCCCCGGTTCGTTGCCCCGCGGCCGTTGAGCAATTACGCCCGCATCAATCTTTTCGAAAGCACCGGCAACTCTCGGTACAACGCGCTCGCGCTGCAGTTTCAACGGCGCTTCTCAAAGGGTTGGCAGTTTCTCGCGACCTATACGTTCTCAAATGCGAAGGATGATCGTCCGGACCAGACAGCTGTTGTGCCCGGTAATGGCGGCGACGATGTGAAGATTGTCTTTAATCAGCAAAGCATCCGCGACGACTACGCGACCTCAGATGTCGACGTACCGCATCGCTTCGTTTTCAGTTCTGTGCGCGAGTTTGGCACCTTCAAGAAATCCAACAATAAGTTTCTGCGTGCCCTGTTGAGCGATTACACCTTCTCCAGCATCACCCAGATCAACTCGGGCGTGACTTATACCGCGACGGTCGGAGCGGATTTGAACAACGATGGGAACCGCTTCAATGATCGTGCTCCGGGCACCGTCAGGAACCAATTCCGGACGCGCTACTTCTGGCAAAGCGATATGCGCATCACGCGACTTTTCCGGCTGGGCGAGACTATCAGGCTGAAGTTGATTGCCGAGGGCTTTAATCTCAGCAACCGCACAAACGTAATAGCGCCAAATATCAACTTGTACTCAGGGTTCACAGGTACAGGCCCTGGTCCTTTTGCTTTGAGTACTCCCACCGGCAATTTGCGGTTTGGTTTGCCGCGAACATTCTTCCCGTCGCGCGAGTTGCAATTGGCTATCAAGCTTGATTTCTAGGGAACAACGCGGACAGGCCTCCACTATTCAAAAGCGGCGCAGGCGGATCATCTCGCCGCTTTGTCTTGTTCCCGAGGTCGCCTTTACTGGAGTCTGAGGCATTAGTATTCCAGTTCGCTCTGATTCCTGCTTTCAGCAGTGAGGATCACGTGGTGTGCAAGCTCACCTGTGTACGTTTCCGTACACAGGTGGTATAGTTCACCGCGTCTGGCGTCTGTGACATTTGGACCGAGTTTTAGCGGCTCCCTCCTCCTGTTGCTCAACCTTTATCTAATCAAACATTAACGGTCGTTAGTAGTCCGATTCAACTGGAGTGATCGAGCGTGCGAATATTACTTTACAATCCTGATAACGGCGTGACTCGCAATTTCATGCCGCACCTGTGGATGTTCCTTCTACAGGCCCTCACGCCCCCTGAGCATGAAGTCTTACTAATCGACGGCAATGCCAAGCCTATGACCGACTCTCAGTTGGTTCAGTTTATCCGTGACGAAAACATCGGACTTGTTGGCATCGGTGCGATGACGAGGATGGTGGCTCGGGCGTACCGTGTGGCCGATGCTATTCGCGCCGCCGGCGTCTTGGTCGTGATGGGCGGACCGCATGTAACTGAAGCTGCTGATGAGGCGCTCGGGAGGGACGGCGGCCCGAGACATGCCGACGCGGTTGCGTTGGGAGAGGCCGATGAAACCTGGCCCAAGATTGTTGCCGATGCTGCGCGTGGTGAACTTAAGGAAGTTTACGAGCCGGTAGACGAGACGGGAAAAGAACGGAAGCCAAGCCTCGCTCCTTACCCCACAATTCCCTGGGAGACGTTGGATCTGGATCAGTTCAATCTCGTTCCCAAAGTGGCGCGTAATCTACTGGAACGGCATGGCGCGGGCTGGGGCACTTTTCATATGGTGCCGATCGAATCAGGCCGCGGCTGTCCCTACGGCTGTGAGTTTTGCACCGTGACAGGATTTTTCGGTGATTCGATTCGATTCCGTACCAACGAGAGTGTTGTCGAAGAACTCTTGCGTTTGAAAGAGCGTGCGCGCCACTATCGCGGGCAGATAGCGGTCTTCTTCATCGACGACAATTTTGCAATTAACATCAAGCGAACGAAGTCGCTGCTCAGAGACATCATTGCGGCTGGTGCTGAACTTCCCTGGACTGCGCAGATCAGCGCGAACCTGTTGCGCGATGAAGAACTCGTTGACTTGATTGCGGCTTCAGGCGGCAGGTGGATCTTTATCGGAATGGAGTCAATTGATCCGGCAAACCTCGCCGACGTGAACAAGAATTTCAATAAGCCGGGCGAGTATGCGGCAGTGCTCAGCCGCCTGGCCAAACGTAACATTTATGCGATTACCTCGTTCATCTTCGGGATGGACAATGATACGCCGGGTGTGGCCGAGCGAACGCTGGAACAGATAGCCACTTGGCCTCCGGTATTGCCAGTATTTGGTCAGCTCACAGCTTTCCCGGGTACTCCGCTTTACGCGAGGCTGGGGGCTGCGGGGCGTATGACGCGTCCGCGACACTGGCTGGATTTTGCGCCGTTCAAGATGGCCCACACACCTTTGAAAATGACGATTGAAGAGGCACAGCTGGAAGTCGATAAGGCCTGGCGAACCTCCTACAGCGCGCAAAGTAATGAGCAAGTCCTCGAGTCGATTGCTGATCGACGCATCAATGATCGAATGATGCACCTGGTCGCACGACTCTTTTTCCGCGGCATTTACTTCCCGCAACTTACAAAGAGAGATTGGGCTGGTTTGATTGCCCAGAACCGCAGGCCAGTTATGAAACTCGCGAAGGAAGCATTTGGACTTTACCGTCAATCGCGGAAGAACAAACTCCGCGTCGAGAGACTTGCGCCGCCGCTGGAATCATAGGTCGTCTGACGCCGAACGTATCTGCTTTAGTCCTCGATCACAGAAGTGCTTTCCGGGCACACTCCGTGATCGAGGATTTTTCTTTGTCTTGAGTGAGCGAGGTGTTGATCTCAAAGGCGTCGACGAAACCCACATAGGTAGCCAACTAATAAAAACAAAAAATGGCTGGTAGTCCCTGGGACTACCAGCCATCTCTTCTAAGCGGCGTATTGCCTTAGGACCTTTGTTAACGTCCCGACGGGACTGAGTTACGGGCCGGCATCGCTGCCAGCAGGGCTCGCAGCGATGTGAATGGTGTCGAAGGCGAGAGACTGGCCACATTGCAGGCTGGTGCATTCACCTTGCGATTGCTGTTGTAAGTACCGCCGGTGAACGTGCCGGCGACTTGCAGCGTGGTCAGCCCACTCGGTGCACCGCTAAAGGTTACGGTGACAGTGGCACACGCGCCCGGAGCGAGCGTGCCAATGGTCTGCGGCAGCGGAGTGCCGTTGACGCCGCCAAGCTTGGCAGTCGTCAGCACCACGCCGTTGGCTGTCGCCGTACCGCTATTGCAGACGGTGATGGTTGCGACTGTGTTGCTGCCACTGCACGAGAGCGACGTCGAGGTGCTGATGCGCGGTGCGCCAGCACATGCAGTGTTGCAGCCCAGCACGAACGTATAACTTACCGTCCCCAGGTTATTCGCCCCGTCCTGTAACTGCAGAACCAGCGTAATGGTATCGCCGCAATTTCCGGCGGCAGTAAACGTGAAGTCGCGTCCGGCCATGCCGCCCGGTGCGATGGACCCGTAGTTCTGTGGACCCGAAGGTGCGAGCACGTTAGCGTTTGGTTGCAGAGTCGCGACGAGGTTGGTCGTGGGGCC
>JBDTYQ010000072.1:0-17530 GCA_040005515.1 bacterium | reverse complement strand
GAGCGCGTCTTTGGCAGTAAGCAGGTTGCGATGCGAGTCGTAAGTGTTGGTCCAGACACCACTCATCGGGTCAGTTGTGGTCAGGACCTCTCCCAGTGAGTTGTAAGTGAAGCTGGTCGTGCCCAGCACGTTCGTCTCCGTTAGCTTGTTGCCGTTTGGGTCATAGGTGGAGGCGGTCGTGTGATTCAACGCATCTGTTTTTGACGTGACATTCAACTGATTGTCATAAACCCAAGTCTGAATCTGCGAGCCGCCACAACTGCAACTGCCCTCAACGCTGGTCACGACGTTGCGGCCTTTGCTCCTGTCGTAGAAATATTTCGTGACGTGGCTCAGCGCGTCCGTCACATCCGTCTCCGTCGCGCTCACGTAGTTCAGCGTGTAGCGCTCTGTGCCGTTGCCGGCGATTTCGGAAGTCAAAGCACGGCCTTGCGAGTCGTAAGTGTGCGACTCCAGCACGTTGCCCAGCACGTCAGTCACCGAAGTAATAAAGATAAAGTTGCCCACAAAGCTGTCGCTGAAATTGAATCCAGAGCCATCCGGATAGGCGACCGCAGTCAATCTTCCCCAGTAGCTATGAGTGTAAGTGGCAATCGTGCCCAGACTGTCGCTCAGCGTTCCGACCTTGCCTTCGCCGTCATAAGTAAGAGTAACGGTCCGCCCGGCTGCGTCTGTGATAGTCACGGGATGGCCACTGCCATCGTAGCTCAGACTAACTGAGTTATTGTTCGCGTCTGTGAATGAGAGCAGCTTGCCGCTGGCGTCGAACTGGTGGACCCCGCCATCCTTCAGCGTCAGCGTATAGGTGTTGTCCCCATTCTGAACGACCTGCCCGCGAAAATCGCCTGGCGGTACCGGAACATAGGGCGCTGTGCTCGATGGACGTGCGAGATAGACAGCCCGGCCATCAGCCAAACTGAGTCGTATTAGTTTCGGGTCATACGTCTTGATCGACTCGTCGAGCATTGACGACCAGCCAAAACCAAACAGACCGGCGCGCTGCATTTGGCTGTTGTAGGTGCGGGTAAGATCGAGACCGCCGCCGATGCCTGGCAGACGATAGTCAGTCTGCTGGAGATACATGTTGCCGTTGGTTACATTGATCGGCTCGCCAACTGCCTTATTACCAATTTCATTGGGGCATGACGTTGCGCCAAAATCGGTGGCGCCGTCATCGTCGCCAACGAAGACGGTGATGATTTTCTCTTCGGTCAGGTAAGGCTCCAGATTGCAGGGAGTCTGATTAGTATTGGCATAAATATGAAACGTGTAAGTGCCAGGCCAGTAGGCCCACTGAGAGTTTGGGCCAGTGGTGTCTGCTGATTGGGTGTCCAGCACGTGCTGGTCTGTTGTTCGAGGCCAGACATTGCCGACGATAAACTCGAACACGTCCGTTCCACTGGTGATGTTGACCGAAACCTGCGTATGACTGGGAGTCCGCTGCCACTCGTAGCCGGTGGGTTCGCAGCTAGGCTCGCTGGTATTCGCCCAGGCCATGCCCGTGCACGAGCCGCCTGCGGTTGCAACGGAATCAATCTGGAGTGTGCTGTATCGGGGAACCACCATCCCCTCAGTTACCGGAATATTCGTGTTACTTATCGTGACCCGTGCTGACATGCTTGTCGTTCCCGGATGCGGAACGTTGTCGCAGGTCTGCGCTTGGAGTAGTTGAGTTGCAGAGAGCGCCAAGAGTAGCAAACCAGCCTGCATAAGAGTCTGCAGACAGGAAGAGGCCGACCGAAACGAGGGTGCCGTCGTCAGCCGGTGGCTTTTGGCTCGCCTGAAGGCAGCAGAGGTATCAGTGTTGTTCGTCATTGGTGGGGGTTTTTATGTCTTCTGACCGGTGCGGCAGACGCACTACGTTCGCAGAAGCGATACAACAGCTTGTTCACAGCAACCAGATGTCAGTGGAACAAAGTTGAGGAGATTGGATCCTTGGCTTGCGTGGGGCGATCCAAGCGTCAAGCACGACGTCGGAGGATCGTGCGGTGAACTTTTAAAGCATGCGCAGCTTATAGAGACTGCAACAGATCTGTCAATGCCTTTCTCTCGGGTGCTGTAACAAGGCAGTGGATGAAGCCATTCTGCACGAGAGCCGAATCTAAGCCAGAGCGCGCGCGGCCTCACGGGCGTAGTAGGTGATGATGATGTCGGCACCGGCGCGTTTGATGCTCGTGAGTGTTTCCATCATCACCCGCTGTTCATCGATCCAGCCGTTTTGCGCGGCTGCTTTGATCATCGCGTACTCACCTGAGACGTGATACGCGGCGAGCGGAAGATCGAAGCGGTCTCTGACCATTCGCAATATGTCCAGGTAGACCGTAGCCGGTTTGACCATCAAAACATCAGCGCCTTCCGCGTAGTCCAGTTCCGCCTCGCGCATCGCTTCGCGCGCGTTCGCAAAGTCCATTTGATAGGCGCGACGATCGCCAAAGGCGGGGGTGCTTTCGGCCGCTTCCCTGAAGGGGCCAAAAAGCGCCGACGCGTACTTCACTGCGTAAGACATGATCCCCACGTTCTCGAACCCGGAACCGTCGAGAGCTTCGCGAATAGCTCCGACCTGACCGTCCATCATCGCCGACGGTGCAACCATGTCAGCGCCTGCGGCTGCCTGGCTTACAGCTGTGCGCGCAAGCAACGCTAGTGATTCGTCGTTCAAGACGTCGTTGTCGCGAACCACGCCGCAGTGGCCGTGTGATGTGTATTCGCAGAGGCACGTGTCGGTCATGACGATCATGTCCGGAGCGGCGCTTCGGATCGCGCGGACTGCTTGCTGCACGATCCCTTGTTCGGCGTAAGCGCCGGATGCGATCTCGTCTTTTGCTTCCGGCAGACCGAAGAGCATTACGCCATGAACGCCGCTCTGTTCAGCGGCGACTGCTTCTTTGGCGATCTCATCGACAGAAAGGTTGTGAACGCCGGGCATCGACTTTATCTCGCGCCGCACGCCCTTTCCCGGACAGGCAAATAGTGGAAGGACTAGATCCTCGCGAGCGAGACGCGTTTCGCGCACGAGTGAACGCAATGCCTCGGTTCGTCGGAGTCGCCGCGGGCGATGGGTTAGGTTGGACATAAGAAAAGTGTTCAGTAATCAGTGTTCGTTGGTCGCTTGGTCGTTGGTCAGTGGTGGCTATCGTTATTCCTTAAACTGACTACTCTGACTACTGAGTACTGACCTACTGATTAATCTTCACCACCGATGATAAGCCGGATGGCCCGGCTTGACCGCGACAAAAGTGCCGCGGCAGGTTGCGGTCACCTTGTCGTGGGCGATGAGTTCGCCTTCCACAACCGCGCGATCGTCCTTTGACTCTACAACGCGGGCCACAAGTTTGACAGGTCGATCGGTCGGCGTTGGGCGCAAGAGTTTGATTCCATACTCGGCCGTCACCGTGCACGGAGGATGATCCAGTCCTGCTTTGCGCATCAGATGCCATGCTGCGGTCCAGTTGCAGTGACAATCCAGCAGCGTGCCTATGATGCCGCCGCTCAACATTCCAGTGAACGACTCGTGATGCGTCTCTGGCTGCCATTCAGCAACCACGTCATCGCCGGACGGAAAGCTGCGAATACGCAAACCCTTCTGATTCTTAGGGCCACAGCCAAAGCAGGCGAGATTGGGTGCGTAGGTTTCCTGAATGCTTTTTTCAGACATCATTAACGTTGGCTGGGACACCCCTGGATTGTTCTCAGCGGTTCCCCTGTCGGCACGATTTGAGCGTTTTCGATTATAATCGCTCTGCTCGAGTTTTCCAGCCTGCAGTCATTAAAGCGAAACGAACCCGGAGGATAGTAACTTTGAAAGAGTACCGCTGCATTCTCACTGTTGTATCAATGACCCTATTGTTCTCTGTTGTTGTGCTCTCGTCGTCGGCAGCGGCTGGACAGCACGGCTTTAGCGCGAAGCAATACGAAGAGTTTCATGAAGTGTTGCACCCACTCGAGCACGAAGCATTGCCCAACAATGACTTCCGTCGCATCAGAGCAAACTCCGCTGAGTTAGTGAAACATGGCAGGGAGATCGTCAAGCTCGGGGTGCCCGCCGGAACAACTGAGGATCAGAAAGGTGAGTTTGCAAAGGAACTGGAGAAGTTCAACCGAGCTCTCAACAAGTTTCGGGCGCATGCTCGCAAGGGTTCAGATACCGAACTAAAGACTTCATTCAGCGCCGTACATGATTCCTTCGAAATGCTCGCGTCAATGCTACCGAGAAAATAGGCAGGAGACATTAGCCCGGATCACGCGGATGAGCCAGATCAGGGCCAGGAAGATTGATCTGCGTCAACGTCGTTATTGCACGGCTCATGGCTTTCATCAGCTTGAGCCGCACGACCTCTTCCTTCTTCGTCAGGTTGAGTCCAGCCAGATCCCTCGGACTCGCGAATAACACCGCAACCAACCTGCCGTACATCTCCAAACAAACAAAACCGTCGTCCGAGTCGTTACGTATTAGCCCTGCCATGTTTGAAATCGAAACCCAAAACCTAACGCGAAAGTTTGGCGACCTCGTGGCCGTGCGCGACGTCAATCTGCAAATTTCCAAAGGCACAATCTTTGGGTTTCTGGGCCCAAATGGAGCAGGCAAGTCTACGACCGTCAGCATGCTCACGGGATTGTTACAACCCACATCTGGTGAAGCCCTCATCGGAGGAGTCTCAATTCTCAGTTCGCCCCTGGAAGTCAAAAGAAAGATTGGTGTGCTGCCCGAAGATCTCGCGCTCTTTGACGCGCTGACGATCTGGGAGCACGTGATGATGGTGGGGCCCGTCTACGGACTCAGCCGCAGCGAAACCGAAAGTCGTGCCGGTCAACTTCTAAGATATCTTGATCTCTGGCCGAGTCGGAACACTTACGTGAACGAAGCTTCCCACGGCATGCGCAAGAAGTGTTCGCTGGCAATGGCACTAATCCATAACCCGCAGGTCTTGTTTCTCGACGAACCGCTTGAAGGCATCGATCCCATTTCAGCGCGCCGCATCAAAGATCTGTTGTCGCTGATGGCAGGCAAGGGCGTCACCGTTTTTCTCACGTCGCACATCCTCGAGGTAGTCGAGCGCCTGGTTCAGACTTTTGCAATCATCGTTGCCGGTGAAATCGTCTGTAGTCAGACTGTCGGGGAAACCGTGCGTTCGGGACGCACTCTAGAAGAGCTCTTCTTCGAACATGCGGGTGGAGATGCTACCGAGGAACTCGAGTGGGTGGGTCAGTGAGAAGGCGGGTCGCAAAGGTAGCGGTGCTTGTTCGCTATCAGTGGCGGGCTTACTGGCGGCGTTTGCGTCGCGCCAGTACTCTCAGCGCGAGCAATCAGGGGATCGTTCTGCTCCTGCTCGGCCTCGTGTTCGTCAAGTATCTGCAACTACTAAACACTGCCAGCGCCGGCCTCACACGTGGTAAAACCTCGCTACTCCAGTCACTCTTAACCGGGATCTTCATTGCCTGGCTGTTTCCTCTGGCGAGCGGAGATCGAGTGAACGTTTCATCGAGGCGCTTATTGCACCTGCCGCTCTCACTCCAACAGCTCTTTGTCGTTCGGCTGATTTCGTTATTGATTCCGCCGACATCATGGATGATTGTCGCCGGCTCTCTGGCCATCTGCTATCCGATTCTCCAGGCGACGAACTCGGCAGCCGGAATTCTGGCAGCACTGTTATTCATAGGAGTGTCGTGGCAGGCTGGTGTCACGGTCTCCCAATTGGCAAGCATCGCTTTCTGGCGAAAACTGTTTGCGGCTACTACCACGCTTGGCCTGTTGCTCGCAGCTTCGCTTTTCCGAAGTCGCGGCTATGATGCGCAAAGCCTGATTGCTGTATCTCGTTATAACCCGACTCTCCTGGTGGTTGACGCCGCAATGGGAGAGCAGCCATGGCTGGCAATCGCGACGTTGGCACTACTTCTATTGCTCGCTTCCTCTGCGGCCTTCTGGTCGTTTCGACAAAGCCTGGCGGTGCCTGCGAAGAGCCGCACGCGAAAGATAGTACTGTTTGACTCGTTCAAGATTCCCGGACGACTCAGCGGGCTGGTCGCCAAAGACGTTCGCTACTTTCGCCGGCTCCTCGATCCATACTTCGGATTACTGGCCAGTTTTCTGTGCGGCCTCCATCTCGTAATCGCCGAAGCGCCGTCGCCTGACGTGTTCCGGTTATTCATCCTGATCGTTTTCGTCGCAAATTCAGCCGTCGGTTTCAATCTCTTTGGACTCGACGATCGAAGCGGGCTCGATCGCTACGCAATCCTTCCGTTAACGGGCACGGCCACGCTGCTCAGTAAGAATTTGGCGTTCGCTGTATTGCTGAGTGCCCAATTATGTCCAATGTTCCTGCTTGCGTTTTGGTGTTTGGGACTTTCGGCAAGCGTTTTGGGAGTTGTTGAAGCAACGTCGCTGGCTGCGGCATATCTGGCGTGGGGTAACTGGATGTCGGTCAATCAACCCGTGAAGCTGCAGTTCTATCGCTTCTCTTCGTCCGGCGCAGCGCTGGCGGATTCGATTGGAGGCATCATTTTCGGCAGCGTGCCCGGAGTTGTCGCCATTTACTTCCTCAGGGACCAAGCCAGGGTTCCCTGGGCCGTCGTGGTGATGGGATTTGTTTATGCTGCGATACTCGTCTTGTCGCTCTTGCAGTTCGGAAAGCAACTTGAGAGCAAGCGAGAGGCCATTGCTGCTGCGGTGTCGTAGGACTGTTCAGGCGCCATGCCCCACAAGCCACCTTCGTGAACAAGCTAGAAAGAGATTTTGTTGAACCCATTCGACTCCGAACTGTTAGCGGGACTAAGTCGGGATTGAGTTCACGGTTACAATCGCTGGCGTTCTGCAACGCTGAAGCCGTCTTCCAACCCGTGAACATAGAAATTGTAGGAACAATCTCGAACATTGAAACCATCGCGGTTAGTCGCAGCATTAGAATCCTAAAACTGCTTGAAAAACGCTATGGGAAGGACACTGGCGGAAACTAAAAGGGCTTGCCAGTGTGCGCCTGAATGATGGTACGATTCGTCTGGCAGAGGTACATTGGTTCCAAGCGCACGGGATTGGGAAGAAGAAGATGAGAATCAAGCGTTTCCTGGATTAGAAATCATGTCCAAGCGTCAAAACAGTGGGTTGAAGTTTGCCGTCTGTATTCAGAGTAACGACGCTGATCTACTTACTCCTCGGATGATCTACCAAGTCCTGCCAGACGATAGCGCGGCAAAATCAAACTATGTTCGCGTGGTAGACAATGAAGGAGAAGATTATCTTTATCCTGCCGAGTACTTCATGTTCCTCGATCTGCCTCAAGAGATCGAGCGCGCGTTGTCGCACGCCGCATAAGGTTGAACGTTTGGAATCCGAAGCAAGCGCTCCGCCGTCACTCGTCGAGTAAGTAAGCCGTCCGAGTTAGTCTTCGACGCATGAGGTCTGAATGCCGATCCCCACATACGATCTATTCATTGAACCGGTTCTTCGATACCTGGCTGAACATCCCGAGGGGGCGCCAGCACCGCAGGTGTACGAAGCGGCGGCGAACCTGTTGGGACTTAGCGAAACCGAAAAGCTCGAGATTCTTCCCAGTAAAGCCCAGGCTGTCTACAAGAATCGCACAGGCTGGGCGCATGACAGACTCAAACGGGCAGGCCTGTCGAGTTCTCTTAGACGGGGCTATTGGAAGTTGACAGATAAGGGTTTGGATTATTTCAGGGCTCATCCCCAGACCCTCACCGCGAAGGAAGTCGAAGATATAGCCATTGCTAATGTAAACGTCCGATTGCGTCCGCGAGACGATACGGCAGGGCTCACGATCCCAGAGTCTGATGCGGTACAAACAGCGGCTCAGGCTGACGTTGCTACCCCGGATGATCGGCTGGAACGTGCCGTTTCGGAATTGCGGGCTTCAACCGCGGAGGCCTTGTTGGAGACGATTGGTCAGGATTCGCCCAGGTTTTTTGAAGCGCTGGTTTTGGATCTCCTTCATGCAATGGGATATGGCGCAAGCCGAGCGGATCTCCAACATGTCGGCCGTTCTAACGATGGCGGGATTGACGGAATTATTTCGCTTGATCGACTAGGACTAGAAAAGGTCTTTGTTCAGGCCAAGAGGTGGCAGGGTTCAATCGGTCGCGAAGCGATCCAGGCCTTTTATGGCGCTCTCGCTGGCCGTCGTGCGAACAAGGGAGTGTTTATTACAACCTCGAACTTCACCCCCCACGCACTTGAATTCGCGCGCTCAGTGGAAAAAGTAGTTTTAATTGATGGCACTCGCTTGGCGGATCTACTCATGGAGTTCGGAGTCGGCGTCACACACCGTTTAGTGAAGATCCCCAAGATCGATACCGATTATTTTGAGGAGTGACAGTACGCATAGAGGGTCGTTTCTTAGGGCAAAGATAGCCAGCAGCACTACTTCTCATCCAGCTTCCTACCCGCATTCAAATTGTCGAAGTTCAGAATCGCGTTGAAGACCAGAAAGTAGCTCCCGCGTGTCTGGCCGCGCCACATGGGGTTATTTGAGAAGAGCACGACGTGCCCCTGGCCGGTCGGGACGTCGACCACCATCGCGTGTTGCGCAATCTCATCACCGCCATCCAACAGACCCGAGACAAACAAGTCCTTGGTGTCCGCATAACGGAAGACGACGCGCGGTCTCAGCTCCGGTGGGATCACAGTGATGCCGTTGCGCCGTTGCTGATCAGTCAACGGCGTGGCTTCCCAGGTTTCCGCAGTCGGCAGTTCCGGCGCTTCCACTGGAGGCCTGCCCTGAACGGTGTCAGGGTCGTCTGCCGTTCCACGGCCGGTCGTACGAGGCGTGGTGCGCGAACGCCCGCCTCCGCCGCCAGCGAGATTGCTGACGTTGAAGATCGGTCCGTTGAAGCAGTAGATCGGTAGAGTCTCTCCGTAGCCGTACGCAATCGGACTCGCTGCATCAACCACTTTCGAACGAAGCACTACGCCGATGGCCTTGAGCCGTTGCTGGCGCGCAATCGAAAGACCAGGTGTGAAACCTGAATTGACAGCAAGCTCTGCCGTGTCGGTAACACCGATCAAGAGCCCGCCTTCCTGAGTAAACTTCTGCAGGTTCATTAACCCCGCATAACCTAGTCCCGGACGCATGTCATCAGTCGAGTCGATCTTTCCAATGTTTGGCGTTAGCTCGGTGGTCTTCCAGGGCAGCGGATTTCCCCACATCGGCATGCCGTTTATGATCGCGCCAGTCCCCCGACCGACGGGAGCGAAGATGATCACGTCGTACTTGCGGCGCAGGTCCGCATCCTTAGCCACATCCTGCGTGCTGATGTACGAGTAAGGCACTCCTGCCTGATCGAGCGCTAGCCGCCACCAACCTTCATCCTGCGTGCTGAGCCAGGTGTGCATCACCGCTACTCGAGCGGCGCTGATCGGATGTGTCTTCACCGAGGGCGCAGTGCTTACGGCGTACACCTGCAATCCCAGTGCGGTAGCGACCTTTTGTAAATCCGCCGCGTCGGCCTTCCTGATGACAAAGGAGCCGCGGTTGAATTTCTTGCCGGCTGCGTCGAACGGTTCTTCCGCGGCGTCGATGACTGCATCTCGTAAGCTGTAACGCAGCGTCACGAGACTGTTGTCCGCGTTATGGTTGATGAGATAGATCGAACCTGTGCCGTTGATCGCTGATGGCGATCGCACTTCGCCCGTGACGCGTTCCATCGGAGCGTTGAGCGCCTTAACATCTGTGACGCGTACGACCTGAATGTTGCCGAGTTCACCCATCGTCCAACCCGTATCATCGTAAACATCCTGTTGCGGGTCGGTCGGCGCCCAATACTGATAGTCGAGCAACGCATCCGCAATGCGACTGTATGGCTGGTCCATGCGTACGATGTAACTCCCGGCAGGGAATTGACGCTCTTCCATCTCGTTCTTAGCCGCTGGAGTGGGGGACGCAGCCGGCGTCGCTGCTTCTGTCGGCGACGCGGCAGGCGATGGGGAGACTGCAGGCGAAGGAGTCGGCGTCGCACCCGGCTTCTTTTTCGTTTTCACTGTGACTGTGAATGGTGCGGTGGCGCGATGAACTTCACAACCCTGCGCCTGCAACGTGCGGAGCAAATCCGCCTGGTTGCCGAGTCGCGGATCGTCGGCGGGGAAGACGTACGCTGCTGGCCCTTCGTTGCGGGGCTTATCGATCGAGCGCTTGCTCTTGAGGTAAAAGTTCTTTAGGAAAAGTTTGCTGTTGTTGCTGAAGTATTCAAGCGAAGTCAGCAATCCTGTCTGCTGGTAATTGTTGTTATTGCGCTGTGACCACTTCACGCGCGGCAGCGGCGGGTTCTGGCGGTACCAGGTGCGCGAGTATTCCTCGGCAGAGAGCGTGCGCTCGACCGTGTCCGCGCCGGCGTTGCCGAAGGTTTCGTAGAGGCGGCTGATTCCATTGTGCGTCGCGGCAATGAACATCAGGTAGCCCGGCGACCAGGTGTCGAAGTCTCCGTGCGCAAACACGCCGGGCATACCGAACTTCGTCATTTCCGAAACATTGTTCCAGCCAATCATCTGCCATTCGTCAGTCAGGATCGGATCGACCCAGGCATTGTACGGGCCGTCTCCAATAGTGTTGTCGTAGAGATAGGGCACTGACTCGTGCAGGTCATGCAGCACTTGTGGCTTCCATGCTGTGAACGTGTTGAGCACATTGCGTGTCAGTTTCAGCGAGAGACCGATGGCGTCGCGATTGTTGTCGTGCGCGACGTAATGCCCCCAGTAGAGAAGCGAGGGCCAATTGTCTTTGGGATGCGCGAGGTGCCAGTTGTAAATGTCGACCATCCGGTCGCGGCCATCGACTTCCACCACCGGTGTGATCAGGGTGACAACATGGTCTCTGATGTTCTTGACGTAGGCGCTGTCGTCGACGGCTAGCCGGTAAGCAAGCTCCATCAAAGCCGTCGGTGATCCTGTTTCGGTCGAGTGAATGGTTCCGGTGATGTAATAGATCGGAAACGATGCCGCGACGAGTCTATCCGCTTCTGCCTCGTCCATGTTGATGGTGCGCGGGTCCGCAAGTTTCGCCAGACGCGCGCGGTTCTCATCGAGCTTCGCGAGCAGACTCTCTGAAGCTACCGCGACCGCAATCATCTCTCGACCTTCCTCCGTGGTGCCGATCGAAAAGACTTTCACGCGCGGGCTCGACTTCTCAAGCATGCGCATGTAGCGATAGACCTCGGCGGAGTAAGGCAGTTTTCCCGGCGCACCCGCGATGTCACCCAGTACCGCTTTCGGTGTGGGCACGTTGGGGGATGCGGGAAGATAGTCGGTGAGCGGCGAGTTGAAGAACGTCTCGGTCGTATATTCGCGAATCTTCTTGCCGTAGTCCTCATCAACAGGCTGCTGCGGAGCGCGGCCAGGTTTGATTTGGGCTTGAGCGGTGACCGTGCCGGCAGCGAGGACAACAATGGTTAAGAAAAGCGCGCGCGGAAGAAGGGTTAGGCTCATCGGTTTCCTTTTAGCTTCCTTGAGATGTTCCAGTGAACTGGTTGAAGGGGGCGATGGCTTGGCTTGCAAGCACGATCGTTAACTTTCAATTTAAGTAGGAGACAACTTTTTAGCGAAAGGCAGCCGGCAAGTCAAATGTCAGGGCACGCTAACTTCACATTGCGCCGCAGGTCGTAGGAGATCAAACGCCTGCTGCTGCGGCCCGCGCTCATCCAGACACAGCGTTGCACAAGAAGTTATTCCGCAACCAAGCCCAAGTCAGCCTGCGGGCTGCGACTCACTAACGCCGTTGGAAATCTGCGCGCGTCTAATCCCGACTGTTTCGTGCAAAGTGATTAGACAGATTCAGTTTTCGGAATTTCTAGCCTAGTATGACAACTACCCAGTCCCTCAAGGAGTCAGCGATGGAAGCACGGATTTTTCAACTGAATATCTCTCCCGGCGGCGTCCCTAAACATGCGATCCGTGAAGGCGAGGTTTCCGAGTTGGGGCTGCTCGGAGACGAGCATAACTTTCCCGAGATTCACGGCGGACCGGAACGAGCGCTTTGCCTGTTTTCACTCGAGCGGATTCTGGAATTGCAGGCGGAGGGTCATCCGATCTTTCCTGGATCAGTCGGCGAAAATGTCACCGTCTCCGGCCTCGATTGGAACGCTGTAGTGCCTGGCAGGCAACTGAGCCTTGGCGATGAAGTGCGCGTCGAGATCACGAGCTATACATCGCCCTGCGACTCGATTCCGGAATCGTTTAAGAATGGTGAGTATCCTCGCATCTTCCAGAAGAAACATCCGGGCTACTCGCGCGTCTACGCGCGCGTCTTGCAGGGCGGCAAACTTGTGATCGGTCAAGCTGTGCAACTGCTGGATGAGTCCGCGGGGTAGAAGATTTAGCAGTGAAGTGACGAGTGAGGGTGCTCCTCCGGATGCTCCGTAGTCGGGCCCAAACCTGAATCATGGATGACGTTAACGAACACAGGAAGGAAACTTCCAAAGCGAGTGCTCAACCTCCTGAAGAGTTTGAGCGCGTTCAAATCACTCCGCTCAGTAAGACTGCTGGTGGTGTTCCGGCGATTGTTTCCACCGTCAAGAGTGCGGTGCGCGAGATGGGGCCAGTGCGCGGTCTCCGCACGCTCCTGAAACTAAATCAGCCGGGCGGATTCGACTGCCCGGGATGTGCCTGGCCTGAACCTGATGCTGAGCGCTCGCACGCTGAGTTTTGTGAGAACGGGGCAAAGCATGTTGCAGACGAAGCTACAACGAAACGTGTCCCACCGGACTTCTTTCGAGAGTGGAGCGTTGCGGATCTGTCATTGAAATCGGATTACTGGCTGGGGAAGCAGGGCCGCATCACTCATCCGATGGTCTTGCGGAGTGGCGCGACGCATTATGAACTGATTAGTTGGGACGATGCTTTCGAGTTGCTCGCCGCCGAACTGAATTCCTTAAGCACTCCGGACCAGGCTGTCTTCTACACCTCTGGTCGTGCGAGCAACGAAGCAGCTTTCCTCTACCAGCTATTCGTTCGGCAGTTCGGCACGAACAACCTTCCAGACTGTTCGAACATGTGTCACGAGTCGAGCGGCTGGGCCCTCGGCGAAGCAATCGGTGCGGGAAAGGGGACAGTTGGTCTGGAAGACTTCGACCTCGCCGAAGCGATCTTCGTCATTGGCCAGAACCCCGGAACGAATCACCCGCGCATGCTGACGGCGTTGGAAAAGGCGAAGCAGAACGGGTGCAAGCTGGTGCACATCAACCCGCTGCCGGAAGCGGGGATGACGAATTTCAAACACCCGCAGGATGTGCTTGGGTGGGTTGGGAGTGGTACCGAACTCGCCGACCTGTTTCTGCAAGTTCGAATCAACGGTGACGTTGCTTTGTTGAAGGGGATTATGAAGGAGGTCCTGGCCGCGGAGGAGCGACAGCCAGGGTCGATTCTGGATCGAGAGTTCATCGATAACTACACGGTCGGCTTTTCCGAGTTTGCTTCGGCGATTCGCGATGCCGACTCGAACGCGATCATCGAGCAGTCAGGAATTTCCCAGACCGACATTGCGGCCGCGGCGAAGATCTTCATCGAGTCAGAGCGGACGATCTTTTGCTGGGCGATGGGTTTGACGCAGCACAAGAATGCGGTCGCGAACATTCAGGAGATCGTGAACCTGATGTTGCTGCGGGGACAGATCGGGAAACCAGGAGCGGGGTTGTGTCCAGTGAGAGGACACAGCAACGTGCAGGGCGATCGCACGATGGGGATCACTGAACGACCCACGAATGAATTCCTGGATAGGCTGGGAGGCGAGTTCGCATTTGAACCGCCGCGCAAGTTTGGCCTCGACACGGTTGAGTCGATCCTCGCGATGCACAAACGCAAGGCTTCCGTGTTCTTTGCACTCGGCGGAAACTTTCTTTCCGCCACGCCTGATACCGAGTACACAGCGGATGCGCTGCGGCGTTGTAGCCTGACGGCGCACGTTTCGACGAAGCTCAATCGCGCGCACCTGATCACTGGAGAGCAGGCGCTGATCCTGCCCTGTCTCGGGCGCACGGAACAGGATGTTCAAGGCACAGGCGCACAGTTTGTGACGACGGAAAACTCGATGGCAGTAGTTCAGGCCTCGCGCGGCTTCCTCGCGCCGGCATCGACTGATCTCTTGAGCGAGACGGCGATCGTCGCTCGCCTTGCACGCGCGACTTTGCAAAATCGCGGGGGCGTTGCGTGGGAAGAGCTTGCCGGCAATTACGATCTGATCCGCGAACACATCGCTCACGTGATTCCCGGATTTGAAGACTACAACGAACGCGTTCGCCGGCCCGGGGGGTTTCACCTGCCCAGCGCGCCGCGCGAACGTGTATTCCGAACACCGAGCGAGCGCGCTGCTTTTACGATTCATGAGTTGCCGCGCATTGATCTCGGACCGGGCCAGTTCCTGATGATGACGATTCGCAGTCATGACCAGTTCAATACTTCGATCTATAGCCACAACGATCGGTATCGCGGCATTCACAATGGTAGGCGCGTTGTGTTTCTTAACCACGAAGATATTGCCGCTGCGGGTCTGGCTGCAGGCGACGCGGTTGATCTGACTAGCCACTTTCATGGTGAAGAACGTGTTGCGCGGCGTTTCATCGTCGTGCCCTACAGCATTCCACGTCGCTGCGCCGCTACGTATTTCCCGGAAACAAACGTGCTCGTGCCGGTTCGCAGCGTGGCGGAGAAAAGCAATACCCCGACCTCGAAATCGGTGGTGATCAGTATTCGTCTGGCTGCGAAAGCCGGGGACGTCGATTTGAGCGATAGTGAGTCGTGAGGAATGAAACATGACGTTTGAGTTGGCAGAATTGCAGGCTGAGACTAAGGCTGAAGCATATACCGCGCTCGCGGCACAGTTGCGCAGCTTGCTGGAAGGTGAGCAGGACTTCATTGCAAATACGGCGAATCTTTCGTCGCTCCTCTATCACGGTCTTCCTGATCTGAACTGGACAGGCTTCTACCTTTTGAAGAACGGCGAGCTGGTGCTGGGCCCTTTCCAGGGGCGACCGGCGTGCGTGCGCATCCCTGTTGGCCAGGGTGTCTGCGGTACAGCGGCGAAACAGCGGCAAACCATCATCGTTCCCAACGTGCACGAATTTCCCGGCCACATCGCCTGCGATAGTGCTTCGAATTCAGAAATCGTCGTGCCGCTTGTTAAGGAGGGGAGGTTGATCGGGGTGCTCGATCTCGACAGCCCAACGGTTGCGAGGTTCGATGATGAAGACGCGCATGGTTTGAATGAACTCGTGGAGATTTTTCTCGCAGCGTCAAAGATTGAGGTCAGTCGTTAGGGGCTTCCGTTGTGAAGGTAGACTGATCAAAACTTCATTTGTGTAGGACAGGCATTCCTGCCTCTCCGGGTTCCTGACTGGGTAACAAAGCATGATTGCTATTCGCAAAGCTAACGAGCGCGGCCATTTCGACTTTGGCTGGCTCAATACCTTTCACACTTTTTCGTTCGGCAACTATTACGATCCGGAGTTCATGGGCTTCCGCAGCCTGCGCGTAATCAACGAGGACTTCGTGCATGCCGGCCGGGGGTTCCCGACCCACTCGCATCGCGACATGGAGATCATCACCTACATTCTCGAAGGCGGTCTCGAACATCGCGACAGCATGGGCAACGGATCGATCATCCGGCCCGGCGACGTCCAGCGCATGACAGCGGGCACAGGCGTTTCGCACAGTGAATCCAACCCGGCGCCGGACCAGCCGGTGCACCTGCTGCAGATCTGGATCCAGCCAAGCCAGACACGACTGCAACCAGGTTACGAGCAGAGGATGTTCACGGAAGCGGTGAAGCAGGGCCAGTTGCGGTTGATAGTTTCTCAGGACGGACGCGACGGCTCCGTCACCGCGCACCAGGATGCGAGCGTCTACGCAGCCGTGCTCGCCGCGGGACAGGAAGTGACGCACCAACTCGCGCCAAACCGCCATGCGTGGATACAAGTTGCGCGCGGATCTGTCCGACTGAATGGTGAGGAGCTGGAGCAAGGTGACGGCGCTGCTGTCAGCGCCGAGCCGAGCGTGAAGATCGTCGGTGGAGAGCCTGCGGAAGTGTTGCTGTTCGATCTGGCGTGAGACGTCGGTTAAAGCGCATTGTTCCCAGCACACACTAATCCTGTGCCGCTGCGGGAGCGGGCTCATTCGAAAAAATCAAACTACCTAATTGATTTAGATTAGTAGGCCAGAGTATTTAGGCAGCGAATCCAGCGGCCTACCTCGTTTTACCCAACAAACGTGCTGAAAATGGTCAGCAAGAAATTTTCAATCGCGCTTGTCGGTACGTCGTTCGATGGGTTGTTGTTAGTTCCTGTTGCGACAGGTGGCTGCGGCGGCACAAAACCACTAGTAGGTACCTCGCCAGCTAACGCCGGAACCGATAAGACGGCCCCGAGAGCGATGGCCATTACGAAGTGTTTCATGGATGGTTCTCCTTATGAAGTTGGGGATGCAAGGGTTCTTACATCAGAAAGAATAGAACAACATCCAGAGATTCCTTGCAAGGCGCTACGCGTCGCATTAATATTCGAGCGTACTAGCAAGCTCTCTTACACTCACATTGAAAGGCTCATCTAGCATGAAGATAACCTCGCCGAAGCTGAACACTTCGTACCTTACGATGAACGAGGCAGCGCTTCTCAGATGCCAGGCCGCATTAGACTTCAAAGATAAGGGTGACTATGAAAACGCCCGCGAAGTGATGCATCCGATCTGGAAGCGCGTAGGCGAGCGTCCCGAGACGAACGGCCTCCATCCTCCGGTAGCTGCTGAAGTTTTACTGTGCACTGGAATCTTGACTGGGTGGATTGGTAGTAGGAATGAGTTAAAAGAGGCTCAGGAGGCAGCCAAGAATCTCATTACGGAAAGCATCACTTTCTATGAGTCTGTAGCAGACCTGAAAAAGATTGCTGCCGCGCGCGCGGAACTCGCCTACTGCTATTGGCGTGATGGGGAGTTGAATGAAGCACGGATTGTTCTCAAGGAAGCACTTCAAAAGCTTACAGCCGAAGGCAATACACGGGCTAAGGCTCTGCTTAAATTAACCACAGTGGAGTGGTCAGCCTCACGCTTCAACGTCGCCCTTGACATACTCAATCAGAACGCAGGTCTTTTCGAGAAAATCACGAATCATACGACGAAGGGAAACTACCACAACGAACTAGCCATCGTCCTTCGTCAACTCGCCACCGCGGAGAGGCGAGACGAGTATTTTCAGCAAGCTCTCTCCGAGTATCAAAAAGCCGACCACCATTTCAAATTGGCTGAGAACACGATTTTCCGTGCCAACGTAAAAAACAACATAGGCTTCCTCCTTTTCAAACTTTCACGTTTCAAAGAGGCCCACGAGTATGTAGACCAGGCGCGACGCCTCGCCGTCAGTGTTAAAGACAGGGTAGGAGTCGCTCAATTTGACGACACCCGCGCGCAAGTCTTTATTGCCCAGGGACAGCTAAAGGAGGCCCAGTCAATGGCTCACAGCGCGGTTTCTGCGCTGGCAAAAAGTGGGCAGCAGTGCCTTTTAGCGGACGCTCTCATCACTCACGGCATCGCGCTATCGCGGTTAGGAAA
>JBDTYQ010000071.1:0-18242 GCA_040005515.1 bacterium | reverse complement strand
GGCGGCGGGCAGCGCAGTGCATCCATTGCCATTTCGAGACGCGCGTCGAGGTCCCAGGCATCCTGGTGATCCAACTTCTCCTGAACGATGCCTTGTCTTTCAAGCAACGCATTCATCTGGTCGTCGCTCATCTCTTCGCCAAACTTAGCGTTGATCTCTTCAAACTCCTTAAGCAGGTCGACGGTCTCACGCACCGCTTCCTCGACAACCTCACGGACGGTACGAGAGTCATCGATCAAAGGCTCCTGCTCCAGGAAGCCGATCGTGTGACCGGGCGAGAGTACTGTCTCGCCGTTAAAATCCTTATCCACGCCGGCGAGGATGCGCAGGAGCGACGACTTGCCGGAGCCATTGAGACCGATGACACCGATCTTGGCGCCATAGAAGTAGGAGAGATAAATGTTTTTGAGGACAGGCTTCTTGTCGTAGAACTTGCTGACGCCCACCATGGAATAGATAACTTTGTTTAGTTCAGTACTCATTATTTTCGACTTCGGATTTTAGAGTGCAATGCGGATTAGTGTTCGTTCACAGAGTACACAGATTTCTCGGAGAAGGAAAAGACAGGCTGGAAGAACTCATTATACGGGCTTAAAGAGTGATCGCTGTAAAAAGAAAGAGAAGGGGCCGACCGTCCGTCCCGACCACGAGCTGAGTTGCAGGCTGATGCAGAGACCAATCAGTCACTCGCCAACTTTTGGTCCCGCTGGGACAAAACCAAAGGCCTGGACCTCACTTGTCATCGAACACGTAGAGTTCGTCTATTTGATCGACCAGTTGGGAAAGTTCCGCGTCGTTGCGATTGGCTTGAATGATTACCGTGAAGTGCTGATCCGGAAATCGCTGAATGGCGTGAGTGAAGCCGATCGTGTTGCCGCTGTGCCAGACGGTTTTTAGGCCGCGTTTGTTTTCGACGAACCAACCAAATCCATATCCACTCTTTTCGTCTATCTTGATTCCCGGAGTGAAGGCTTCCTGCAACGTGGCCGCGCTCACAACGCGCGTGGTGTAGAGCGCCTGGTCCCACTTGAAAAGATCTTCAACTGACGAATAGACGACGCCGTCGCCTCTGGTAGAACTCGTCAGGCTCTGATCGGTTCGAACAAAGCCTTCAGCGCGCTTCGAATAACCGTAGGCCCGACGCCGGTCCGAACTACTGTCTCGACTGTAGAAGCCAGTGTGGCTCATTCGGAGCGGTTCGAAGATATTCCTCGTGAGGAAATCTTCAAAGGACGTTCCGGAAGTTTTCTCCACAATCAACCCCAGCAATACGTAACCAGTATTGCTGTAACGAAATTCGGATCCCGGCGTGAAGTAGGTGTGGTCCTGTTCTTTCATGTACTGCAACACGTCCTGATCTGTTAGGGGCATAGTCGTGTTATCAGGCATCACGTCCTCATAAGCGATCAATCCTGAGCTGTGATTGAGAAGCTGTCGCACGGTGATCTGTTTGCCGTACGCCGGAAAGCCCGGAAAGAAATCAGCCAGGCGATCGGCATAAGACAGCTTTTTATGCTCGGCGAGAATCATGATAGCCATCGCCGTGAACTGTTTGGTGACGGATGCGAGCCGGTAGTTTGTTGCGGTGGTGTTTGGGATCTTGTCTTCAAGATTGGCCAAACCGTAGGCCTTCTTGAACAATACCTTGCCGTTTTTAATGACGATGACGCTTGCACCCGGCGAGTTAGGGCGCGCGTAATCGGCGAACAGGACGTCCATCTTTGCGTCCTTGCTTTGCTGGGCCTTGCTGTTGGCAACCAACAAGATGAAGGGAAGGGAAACGATCACGAAAACAAACAGGGAAGAAGATTTCATCGCGAGCCTTTCGTATTGTGAGATGCCATTTCTAAGTGAAACCGCCAAGTCGCAAAGATACGCAAAGAGCGCCAAGTCACTGAAAAGGTCACTTGAGATTTTAGATGTCAACCGCAAAAAATCCTTGTCGGTCTACCTTCGCGTCCTTGGCGTTCCTCTGCGTCTTGGCGGTTAGTTCCGCCGCTTAAACTTTCGCACGAGACTTACCCTCAATCAAAAGGGCCGCACTCACCGCGCTGAGCAGTGCGAGAAACATCGCTACTGACATCACTCGACGAAAACCAGCTACGAACGAGTCGTCGATTGCGCGCTTGAGTGTACTGCTAAGGGACGGGTCAAGATTCGTTGGAACCTCCACTCCCGCCAGCTTCGAACGCTGAGCGACTAACGCCTGTTGTACCTCGGGCGCAACGTTCAGAGCAGCCAGGCGGTGATCCAATTCGGCGTTGAAACTGTGTAGCATCACTATTCCCAACACGGCAACTGACAGCAATCCGGCCGTTCGCGACACAGCATTATTAATTCCCGAAGCAACTCCCGCCCGATTCCCTTTGACTGAGCTCATCACGGTCGTAGTGAGCGGCGCAACACTGATGGCCATTCCCAGTCCGAGCACAACTACACCGGGAAAGAACGTGGTCCAGTAACTCCCCCCGATCCCAGCGCGCATGAACAGGACAAACCCAAGCGCCGCAATGATGGGCCCGATCACGAGTGGCAGCTTTGCACCATAGTGCTTTACTAGTCCGCCAGACCAGCGCGAGAGAGCAAACATGAGCAAGACGAAAGGCAGCAAAGCGGCGCCGGCTGCGGTTGCCGGATAGCCCTGCACCTGAATCAGATTCAGTGGAAAGAAGAAAAGGGCGCCGCTCAGCGCGGCATAAAGGAATAGTGTCAGCAGATTCGCGCCGCTGAAGTTGCGTGAACGGAAAAGTGTGAGAGGGAGCATCGGATTACTCGCGCGCGCTTCGTAGACCAGAAACACGATCACCGTGAGGATGCCGCCGCTCAGCGTTGTCACAATCGCCGGATGTTTAAATCCAAGGCGCGACGATTCAATCAGTCCATAGACAATCGCACCAAGGCTGACTGTAGCGAGCGTTGCTCCGAACCAATCGAGACTCTTTGATTCTTCATCGCGACTCTCCGGAACATGCCGGAACACAAGGAGCAAGACCATGGCCGCGAGTGGCACATTGATGAAGAACACTGCGCGCCATGAGACGTGTTCAATTAACCAGCCACCGAACACCGGGCCAATGGCAGCTGTGATCGCGGTAAACCCAGACCATGTTCCAATGGCCCGTCCGCGATTTTCTTCGCTGAACGAGGCGCTGATAATGGCGAGGCTGCCCGGGACGAGCAACGCACCACCCACGCCCTGCAGCGCCCGAGCGAGGATTAGTTGATTGATGTTCGGCGCCAGGCCACACCAGATCGAAGCGAGCGCGAACAGAGTCACTCCGACTGAATAGATCCGCTTACGACCGAAGTGATCGCCCAGAGATCCTCCTACCAGAAGGAGAGCGGCGAGGAATAAAGCATAAGCCTCGATTACCCATTGAACATCGACGACGGTTGCATTCAGGTTGGATTGCAGCGCCGGGAGCGCGACGTTGACGACGGTGCCGTCAATAAAAGCCATGCTCGAGCCGAGAATAGTTGCCGCGAGAATCCAGCGGCCGGATTGTTTTTCACAAGGAGCCGATGCGACTCCGGAGCGAACCACGCCTTCATCGCAGGGTTCCCTGATCAAGCTGGTCATGAGTTGATCTTACCAGAGTAGCGCCTGGCTTCAGCAAAGCCGGTGTCAATCGCGCTATCGTGGACCAAACCGCCGACAGGTCGGCGCACTCCCAGGAGTTGGATGCTACTCCAGGGGTTTAACGTTACTCCAGTGCGTTGATTGCGATTGCGCTTGAAACTATAGATGGCGGAAGAATCTCTCGAGATAGATATCCAGACCGTTCGCAGCGGTACCTGAGGCGAGAAACCCTATGTAGTTGTCAGGCCGGAGCAGCACCGTGAAGGACCCGTTGGTGTCGAAGATCTTGGAGATGTGCGGCTTGAGAGCGATTACGTGAGTATCCATCCAATCGTGGTATCGCCCAAAAGATTGATCACGTGGTGGACCGTCACCTGTCGACTCCTTGGAGAAAACAAGCAAGTGAAACTTCGGTTGCCGCAGCCTGTCGTACACACTCGTGCCGTCAATCAGAAAGTAAGGCATGCGGTCACCGGCCTTCACTGAGAAGTTCTCGTCGCCGGCGTGTTCGCTAAGTGCGCTGTGCCGATAGTTGATTCCAATTTGTGAGATGGTTGGAAAGATGGCGTGCTTCACCGAGTCAAGACCGACCATGTATTTCGCGATGGAGGGCAACACGCTGGTTCGCAGGAACGCCAGAAACCATTCCGAGCCGGCCAGGAACTGAAACATCCGATCGGTAGACCGCGTCAGGTTCCTGGCGTTTTCCAGACGTTCTTCGTTGTAGGTATCAAGCAGTGTTTCCGGTGCTTCACCTCGCAGCAGCAAAGCCAACTTCCAGGCGAGATTGTAACCGTCCTGAATGCCGGTGTTCATGCCTTGCCCGCCCGCAGGTGTGTGAATGTGTGCCGAGTCGCCGGCCAGAAGGCATCTGCCTTCCGAGAACTTGTTGACGTGACGCGTGTGGACTTTGTAGCTGGAAAACCAAAAGACCTTTTGAATGTCGAGATCAAGCTTTGCCTCTTCCTTGATTCGCGCCTCGATCTCTTCGTACAGAACATCGCCTTCGTCTTTAGCAAACTCTTCAGGAAAAGTTCCCACGATGCGGTAGCGCTTATCACCCTTGAGCGGGAAGAAGGCTAGCAGCGAATCTTTGGAGAGGCACCCGTGCAGAGCGTCATGACTGAACTTCCAGTCAACCTCGACATCGGCGACGAAGAACATCCGTTCAACTGTACTGCCCTTGAACTCTAGACCGAGCGTGTGCCGAGTAATACTCTTCGCCCCGTCACACCCAACGAGATATTTCGCCTCGATGACTTGCGAAGATCCATCCGCCTTTTTGACAGTTGCAGTAACTGAAGATGCGGTCTGGGAAAAGTTTTGAAGACTGGTTTTCCAGAGAACGTCTTTACCCGCGGTCCGCACATACTCATAGAGCAATTGCTCGTTCTTGCTTTGCTCCAAGAGCAACATGTACGGGTAAGGACTAAGTCCCTCGCCCATCTGAGAAACGTCGAGTTCAGCACGCATCTCGCCACCGGCGAGCAAACGCACTTTCCCCGCAACTGCGCCCTGGGCCACAGCCGGCTGGGCTAGCCCAATCTGTTCATAGATTTCAAGCGTGCGTGCCTGGACGCCAATGGCTTTTGAAAACGGCGTAACGTTTTCGTTTTTCTCGACTATGACAAAGTCAATGCCGTATCTGACAAACTGACTCGCCAACGAAAGGCCAGTTGGTCCTGCTCCGTTGATCAGTACGTCTGTCTTGATTGTGTCCATTGCCGCATTTTGTTGTCTCGTGAGAAGGGGAAAGGCAGGTGGGGGAACCTGCACGCGCTAGCATGCTGGACGGCGTCAACGCCTCAGCGCGGCCTTTGGCTTAGGACACCACGCGCTTGACTGCTTTCTTCGTGCCCCTTCCAAAATGTTTTCCGGCGCGACCCATGTGTCTGCCGAAATGCTTGGTGCCTCTGACTACGCGACCATGCTTTACTTCGTGCCCCATGCTGGTACCGGCATGCTTAACTTCGCTGCCGCTCTTTTTCATCTCAGCGCCGCTACTGTTGTTGTTCTGTGCATTAACGATCATGCTGAACGACAATACCAGCGATGCCACTGTTAGGAACTTCATTACCTTGCTTTTCATACTTACCCCTTATCAGCGCAAACAAAGTCAGCAGGCCGGCTCATTCCGAGGCTACTGAGAACTGGGCGCGCGAACTCGATTCGCAGGAAGTATAGCGTAAGGGTTGTGCGACGCGTACCTGAGAGGTCCCTTGAGGTTCAGTAGAAGGCTAGGCACTCAGCTTGAGCAGCGGCTGCAGTTTGGCAAAGAAGGCCTTGCGCTCGGGAAATCCGTTGAGGCCGCCATTGATTCGCAGCGTGATAGTCCGGATATCGTTTCTATCTGCGGCGAGGTTGAGATTCCCTTCAGTCCACTCCTGGAGCGCCGGCTTCAAAGCGTGGTCGGGGGCCGTGACGAGGTTTGGATTGCCTTCGAAGTCGACGCCGCACGCCAAACCCATTCGCCGATGACTTCCTCGACCAGTTGTCTGCAGTACGCCATTGCCACGATAGATAAAGCCGTCGCCTGGCTTTGTGTTACCCAATTCCTGCGCCTTCTTCGGATTGCCCAGACCGTAGACGCGTTCCGAGATCGCTGCCGGGTTATGGGCCAGAACCGCGGCCTCGGCTTTGGTGATTCTCGCTGAGTGATGACCGACGCCGAATATTTCGACAAGTCGAGGCATCGAGTAGTTCATGTTTTCACGCAGCACAGTGAAGGCGCCGGTTTCGACCATGGCCTGAGCGAGGAAATGAGCCATCCGTAACGGGGTCGTGATTCCATGTTTCTCGAACAATGGCACGCCCTGCTGAATTGCGTCGAGGTAGTTGATTCGCGCGTTCGGTGCGAGCTGTTTGACGATTTTGAGGGTGTTGAGGGGCATCGTATCTCCGATTCCAAAGGCCTAAGTGGAAGGTCCAAATCCAAAGTCCAAAGTCCAAAGTCCAAACCACGATGTCGCGTCCTTTGGCTACCAGACCGTTTATCTCTTTGTGAGTTGTCGTCGAAAGTGTTCGCGCCAGCTCTGCGGTAGAGTTTCCAGTTCGATCGCGCGGCGCATTGTCTCAACATCATCCGCGCCGTGTGAGTACAGGCGAGTGATGTCGGCAACTGTAACGTTATGCTCGTCGCGGGTCAGCAATGTGAACTCATCACCCGCTGCGACTTCGCCCTCTTGCTCGACTGAGAAATAGAAGCCGGTGCGCCCGCTCGCAAGGAATTTTCTGAGTATGTCATTGCGCTGAAACTTGATGCCCAGCTTATAGCAGGGCATTCGTGGCTCGGACACTCTCACAATCGCCTGTCCGATGGCGAAGCGATCTCCGATGTTGGTTGAGGCTTCAGCAAAGCCTTCGGTAGTGAAGTTTTCGCCAAACATTCCCCACGGTAGCTGCATGTCCGGAAATTCCTTGCGCCAGTACGCGTAGTGTTCCGATGGATAGGCGTAAACGGCTTTGGTCGGTCCACCATGAACGGCCAGATCAGCTTGCCGATCTCCATCAAGGTTGAGGGTGCGCAGCATCACGCTTCCCTCGATCGGATCCTTAAAAATTCCGGTCGAGACAGGCTGGCCATTCCGGGCTACTAGGCGGGGACGCCCAACATTTAAAGAGATAATTTTCATTGGCGTGCTCAAAAGCAGCCCTTACAGCTTAAAGCAAAGGCTCGCCTTCTTTGAATTGACTATTACTGATCAATGATCAGCCGGCCGAGGTTCCCGTCCTTGCCCGCAGCCCAACCGATGCGGCGCGCGTTCTTCGGCAAGGGGTCGAAGCTCACCGTATCGAATCCGGGGCCATTAAGTCGCCAGCTGAGACCATCATCGCCTGAATAATCTGACCCTGTCGGACCAACTGCGATGAGGGACGGTTTATCGCCCCAACCTCCCGGCACGTAAGCAACGCCCGAGCGATAACCCGACAGTCCCTTGTGCAGTTGCCACGTGATGCCGCCGTCTTCTGTCAGCGCGAGATTGTCTGCGCCGGTGTCTTCTTTCTTGTAGTCACCACCTACAATCACGCCGTGATTCGCATCGCGAAATGCGATCGAGAAGACTCCGGCAGAGGCTCCCGCGACGATCGGCGTTTCCGAAACTTTCCAAGTGCGACCGCGGTCGGACGTGCGCAGGATACGCGACTTCGCACCACCTCCGGTTGCGATCCACGCGTCACTCTTTCCATAGAGCGCGATGTTGGTGCCGCTCGCGGCGAATGCCCCTTCGTTATCGAGCGCCTTCGGCAAGACGTTTGCGGGTACACGCAGCCAGCTCTTTCCGCCGTCACTAGTAGTCAGGATATAAAACTGTCGGTCAATGGAGTCGCCCATAGCGATGCCGTGCGTTGCATCCCAGAAAGACATCGCGTCCAGAAAGCCTTTTGACTCGGTGTTACGAAACTGTTCGATCCAAGTCGCTCCCGCGTCTGTCGTTTTATAGATCCGAGAGGTTGCGCCATTACCGATTGAGAGGACGTAAGCCGTCTGCTCATCCACCGCATCGATGTCGCGAAAGTCGAGATCATCCGTTGTTACGGTGAGCTTCTGCCAAGTGGCTCCGCCATCCACTGTGCGCAGGACCGTGCTTCCTGCTCCGCTGGCCCACACCACGCGATCGTTGACAGCGCTGAGTCCACGCAGACGCGCCGTTACTCCGCTCTGTTGCAGTGTCCACTGATGTGCGGTTGGCAGAGCCACGACACCAACTGCGATGAAAAGCGTTAGGAACAGGATTAGAACCGTTTCGCGCGAGAAGGGAATCATTATTTACTTATCCTTTGTGATATGAACTCGTCTGCCGATGCTTTTCTCGGGCAGCATGCTGAGAGTTCCCTCGATAACATTTTTGTTAACGGTAAATTCCCAGAGGCCGTGCGTTGTGCGACGGATAAATTCGTTTATGAGAGTGCCCTTGTTGCCGTTGTAAGTGAAATCGAGGACAGCCATCGTGTTCGGCTTGCCGGCAACAATCTTCTCCATCGTGATAGTCACTTTGTCGGGTTCATTTGGCGTCAAAGCGATACGATAGACCACCTGTTCATCCTCGCACGCTGGCCGGTTGCCGACGCAGATCGATTCGCCCGACCAGTCGCCGACCAGCTTGTTCCGATCATCGCCCGCATTGCCATTGGCTGTTTGAGCAGACAACGCCACAAAGAGACAGCAGGCAGTGATCGTTGAAATCACAAGCAGACTATCGGGGCGCACTACCCGGGACGCTCCTTGCATTCCGAGAACCCTCCTTCCGTTTTCCAGGGTTCGTCCAACAATCCCACGCAGCGCGCGTGCTCCTCGCAATCACACCGTTGCGCGTTTTCTCGTCCACTTTCGTGTCCGATACAAACACTGCTATGGCGAGGTGATGGCCGTCTGGCATCGTGATCAGTCCGACATCGTTAGTCGCTCGCGTCAAACCATTCTTCGTGCCCGACGAACCGGTCTTGTGCGCGACGACCGTACCTTCTGGAAGCAGGCCTTTGATCCGGGTGGGAAAAGTCCAGGTCCTGGTCATCCAACCCAACAGCAGCTCCCGGCTCGCGGGCGACAACCCTCGTTCCTCTTGTAGCAACTTCAACAACCCGACCATTGCTTCTGGTGTTGACCAGTTTCGATACTGCGCCTGATCGTCCTGCGACATCTCCCTTTCCGAAGTTGCCACGACGATATCTTCGACACCCAAATCTCTTAAGTACTTTGTTGCGGGCTCTGGTCCACCGATGAGGTTGAGCAGGACATCGCTGGCTGTGCCGTCGCTGTCCACGATCATTGAGCTAAGCAGTTCGCTCAGGCTGAGGTCTACGCCCTGTGGGTGCCGGTCTCGCAGCGGACTCCCCAACCCTGCCGGCACCAGATCGGCTTGCTTCACTTTTACGATTTGATCCAACTTCAAGACACCATTATCTACTTGCTGCAAGACCGCCATGCCGATCGGCAACTTGTAGACGCTTTGCATGGGGAAGTGTTGTTTGCCGCTGACAGAAACAAGCTCGCCTGATTCCAATTCCAACACGGCGACGCCGACCGGTCCGGCAGTCAGCCTTACAATTTTTTCGATTTGCGTTTGCAGGTCGCCTGTCGAGCAGACCGAGGACGGCGTCGGGGCCGGTTGGGAAACGATGGCAGTCCGGGCCGGCGCACTGCCTGCAACGGATGAACTGGTTCTACCGCCCGCGCTGCAGGAGCAGCAGAGTACACAGCAGTAAGACAAGATCTTGAAGAGTCTGGAGGACGTCATGGTTGGGTCACCTTCGGTAGTCTGAGAGAAGTCTACACTCTTCTAGCCTGCGCCGATTCTTCGATCAATTTTTCCAGACGCTTCAAACGAGTCTCGTCCTTCTTGGCGCTGACAACCCACCAGGTAGCGAGCTTCCGATATCCGGGAGGCTGTGACTGGAAGAACTTCCAGGCCTCTTTGTTCTTCTGCATCCTCTTCGCATAGGGATCGGGCAGCTCAGGTGTGCGCTGCTCGTATGCATAGATGCCGGACCGATTTTCAAGTCGCGCTGCAAAGGCCCTGTCTCCCGCGGGCTGCATGCGTTTTTGTTCGGTCAACTCGGCTATGCGCTTCATATTCACTGAGCTCCAGACGCTGCGCGGCCGTCTGGGCGTGAACCGGATTTTGTAGCTGACGTCATCTACCTTCTTGCGAACTCCATCAATCCAGCCAAAGCAGAGTGCTTCATCGACTGACTCAGGCCAGGTAATACTGGGTTTGCCCGAGTCTTTCTTGTAAAAGCCCACCCAGAGTTCGGTCTTCTGGTCGTGGTGTTTCTCGAACCACTTGCGGAAATCAGCAGGCGTCTTGAAGAACCTAAGCGTCATAGAGTCTGCGGCTCCAGCCTAACTCGCGTCGAAAGGGATCGCCGTAACGGAACGATGATCCGTCCTACCTGCTGATAAGTATATCTCCCGAATTAATCGGGCCGCGGCCCACCGGGATGTGCTTTGTTATGGGGAGTCTAATGAAGTTGCGGAAGTAGGCCGGCAGTCCGAGGGCATTCACTTCGCTTGCGTTGCGCAGTTCGTAGTGGACATGAGGGATCTCGGCGTCACCCGACACGCCCATTTCGGCGAGCTGTTGCCCTGCTTGAACCATATCTCCTTCATGAACCACGATGCTCCCGCGTTTGAAGTGGGCCATCAGGCTGAACTCGCCGTTGAGGTGATCGATGACGATGAAGTTGCCGGCGGGCATGGTTGGGTCTTTCCGAAACTCGTCGAGCGTGAACGTGCTCTCACCTTTAATGTTGTCCGGAGAGTCGCCGCGCGCTCGTACCACTCGGCCAGAACCCGGCGCGTACACTGTGGCTCCAAATCCGTACCAATCGGTATTGTTATCGCTCGCATGCCGGCGAAGTTCCCCGCGCTCGTTGATGACACAGAGGTCCGAGGCGTAGCGCGTGAAGTTATGCGTCACGCCGATCTGCTTGAGAAACGGGTGCGCGAGATTGAAGCGGCGATGATGTGAGTAGAAGTCGTGGCCATCGTGCACGAGCAGGCGGCCTTTGAGAGGAAGTTGGAGTCGTGTTTTTGGTTTGAACTCACTCGGTGTGATCGTGACGGATGAGGAGAATGCATTCTTGCCCTCATTTGTCTCCAAGAAGAAGGTGTACTGCATTCTTGTCAGACTGACGAGCGGCGAAAAGGTCTCGAATGGATTGAATAGAAACAGCGAGGACTTTGGTTCAATGCGAGCAATTTCGTAGTCGCCGTGACGCAGATTGCTCGAGGCCAGGAACTTGCGCAGTTCGAGATTGCCGCCCTGGTCATATACTGACAATTCGATCTTCGCGACGCGCACGGTTTCGGTTCCGGTGTTTTCGAGAGAGAAGTCGAAACTCACTGCTTGCGCGGAAGTCGACCGCTCGATAAGTACCAGCTGCGGTTCGATCGCGATCTTAACAAAAGATTGTTGACCAACTGCAGGACCCTGGGAGAGACAGATTAGAGTTAGAACCATTAGCACAGGTTTCATGGCGGCCTTCCTCGTTGTTACTTATTCTCTGAGCCAGCTGCGCCGTCTTGCCGCGATGAAAGTCGCCGCGAGAATGACGCAGCCCATTGAGATGTAGTGTGCCGACCAATCCCGCACCTGGATGAAGATCACGATGGCAAGGGTGAAAAAAGCGAGCGACGCACAGACACCAACGGCGATCGCGATCTTCCCGACTCTGCTGAATTTTGGGTTTGACATAGTTTTCACTAAAGGGTCCGACGGCTTTCGAAGCATAGCTCTCGTCCACTTAACGGATCCTGAAAGGACAGAGACTTCGCCAGCAGTTTAAGCGGTTGCGAAAAATCACCCGCGCTGTTCAATTCTCGCGGAACCGTTAGCCGGGGATAAAGCCGATCATTGACGATCGGAATCCCTAAAGCGGATAGATGAAGACGGATCTGATGTTTTTGGCCCGTAACCGGTTTGAGCTGATACAGGCTCGCGCTGTCACATTCGCGCACGAGGTCGATGTTGGTTTCGGAGTTTGGCGTTCCCGCTACTTCCTGCATTCGGAAGAAGGGTTCTCCTCGCACGATCCGGCTGCGGCGCGTGTGTGGCAGCTTCAGTTCAGGAGCTGAGCCGGCCAGCGCTTCGTAGACTTTACTGACCCTCCGCTCGCGGAACAGCGCGGCGTACTCGCCGCGCGTCTCTGAGTTGAGAGAGAAGAGAACGACGCCGGCCGTTTCACGATCAAGGCGATGGACGGGGGCCAGGTTTGCGGACTTTCCCTGTTGTCGTAAGCGTACTAAAAGCGTCTCTCGCAGAAACCGCCCCGCAGGCATCACCGGTAGGAAGTGTGGTTTGTCGGCGACGAGAATGTTTTCATCCTCATAAAGAATCGTTTCAGCAAAGGGGATTGCAGGTTCCGCGTCGATCTCACGGTAGTAGTAAACGCAGGCGCCGACACGATAGGGACTGGTCTCATCGAGCCGCACTCCTGCTTCATCAACTACCTCGCCTCGGGCCATACGCGATGTCCAGCTAGCGGCTGTCACATCTGGAAACTGCTGCCGGAGAAAGGAGAACACGGTTTTCCAATTGCCTGCCGGCAGCCAGTGGGAGCTTGGACCGACTCCCTCGATTATGGGAAGAGGGTTGTTCACGCGTGAGTTACTTGATACCGACCAGTTCGACGACGAAAATCAAAGTAGCGTTAGGGGGGATCACATCTCCACTGCCTCCCGCGCCGTAGCCGAGTTGCGGCGGAATGATTAAGGTCGCTTGTTCGCCAACTTTAAGTTTGGCGATGCCTTCATCCCATCCTCCGATCACGTTTCCGCGGCCAAGCACGAAAGTGTACGGCTCACCTCGGTCATGCGAGCTGTCGAACTTAACTCCGTTAGCCAGTAAGCCTGTGTAGTGGACCATCACGGTGTCGCCGGCGGCCGCCTGACGACCTTCGGTGCGCCGCGTCATTACATAGGTCAGACCGGAAGGGGTGGTTACTGCCGCCGATGACAGTGCACTAGCCGTTGCTGAAGGCTTAGCTGGTGCGCTTCTGTGCGTACGGTGAATTCTGGTCTTGCTTTTCGTTTGACCCTTCGCGACAGGCACTAAGGCCATCGCAGCGAATAAGATTGCAACGATTGTTATTGGTGAGAGCTTCAACGATTCCACTCCTTGTTCGTTAGGTTCACTGCGCAATATCGATTTGCAGCGTGCGGCTTATATAGCACTTGTTCGGCGCGAGCCACAATCTCGAGAATCAGGAATGGGTTGCAGGGCAGTTGAGAGCCCCGGGCGGTTCGTAAGAATCAAGGAACAGATCAGCGCTCGAGATAATGCTCCGAGCGGGCGCGCGGAATTCCACATCCAGGGAGTCGCTACGGGACCAACAACTCGCCTTGCTTTATGCGGAGTTCGATCTTCGTCACGTTTGCAAAATCACTGAGTGGGTCACCACTAAGAACCAGGAAACTGGCTTCATAGCCTTCTTTCAAGTGACCGATCCTGCGTTTCGGGAAGATGGTGGCTGCCGTTGTCTCACACCACATCTTCAGCAATGCCAGGTTATCAAAGACCCCGAGCTTATGGAGACTGAGCGCTTCCGGAACGGATGTTTGCCGAAAGCTGTCGCTACCGATAGCGATTGCGACGTGGTGCTTTTTCAGTAGTTCAAAGTTAGAGACCACCATGTCTCTAACCGTCCTGCGCACGTCCGCATGTTCCTTGTCGTTTTCGTTGAGCACAGCCTCAATCGTTTCGCCCATCGTCGTCACAACGACGACATGATGAGAAGCTGCAAGGCGGGCATCAGCTTCGGAGATCGCATAGCGTGATAGGTGAATATAGTTTGCCAGGTTGTTTCGGTCCGGGCGAAAACCCGGTGTGTGATTGATCTCGTCCACGCCTGCCATCAGCGCATTGTGAAAATCGGTCGCAGTTTCCACGTGCGTCGATACGCGCAAGCCTTCCTTATGAGCGCGCCGCACTATTCCCGGCAAGATAGCAGGGTCTAGCCCTCTCCAGCCGAGGTACGCGTCGTCGTTCTTGCGCTTCTCATATTCTTCTGAGTAGAGCAGGTAGGTCTTGATGAAGTCGGGCCGGCCGGCTTTGATGGTGACCCACTTGCGATCGAGATCGCCCTGGTTGTCGATGACGAAGTAGAAGCCACCCTCGCCGTCAGTCGGCAGGAATCCTCGTTTGGGCGTGACGATCTCGATAGGATGACCTCCGGCGCCGGTCAAACCGCCGTTGGAAACGATGCCATCGACGCTTGTCGGAATGTTAATTCGCGCAGCAGTGGGAGCTTTTGAACGCAGGAGGCTGTTGGGGTTCTTCACATAAAACACGCCGCCTTCGAGATACATCTTCCGGACTCGTGCGAATTGCTCGTCACTGGACCAGTCGAGATTGTGATTGTGTGCCTCGCCGAACGGAGGAACGACGTACTTGCCTGACAAGTCGAACACGCGATCGACATGCGCTGGTTTCTTATGCGTCAGGACGCTTGCCATCGAGTAGAAATCCGTTTTGACAAATTTCTGTCCATCGAACCAGTTGCCGTTCGTGAATTCGTAGCTGGGAGCTGCTGCTGCAGAGTGTGGATTGACCGGACTCAGGGGCGGCAACGAAAGGGCCAGAATCAAGAGTACGATTTTCATTTATTCTCCAGGCACGTGATGTGATTAAAGAACGTTGCGGTGATGTTGATTTAAGTCGAGTTTGGATTTTGGCCTTAATATCTAGAACACCGCCAGTGGGCAGATCCTTGCAACAATATCCGGCGGCACTTCCAACCGCACAGTGAGCGCGGTTCAACGAGTTTACTGGGACCGCGGGCCACTCGCCCGCCGCAAGCGACGAGTTCCCTCCAGAACCACTTGAATCATCCAATCCGAAGCGGTGCCATTCCACTCAGGCGGGCGAGACGCCCGCGGTCGCAGCGTCCAAGTTCGCATTAAGTCTGACGAAACGTTTCAGCTATAGGTGCGTCGCTAGGTTCAACGTGCCGACTTCGACTCAATCCCCACCTGCGCCCAACGCTCGAGCAGGCGCCGCCGGTTCTCCAACTTCCTCTCGATGTTCGTCGTCTTCATTACTAGCTGTTCGAGGTGTGCCAGGTAATCAGGCTCGCCGATCGTCTCCCTGATCTCATTGAGGAATGGCTGAAGCTTCGCAAAGACAACGACATGCTCAGTGTTACCTTCGAGAAACATCTTTTCGTCGACACCACCGTTGTTAACCAGCGACGCGGCAACTTCCCAATGCGAAGCAACCATGCGGTAGTAGGCGCTCTGCTTCTCTCCGCTTCGCAGGAGCCCGACGATCTCCAGTCCGCTCTTCGGGCTGAACTCTGAAAAGAACCAGGCGCGCGCTTGCCGCATGAGTGGTTCACTCCTCATTTCATATAACTTGAGAATCACCAGCGCGTCCTCAGCGTTTTTCGACATTGATTGAATTCCTCCATCTCATTTGATTGTTGTACCAAGCTCTAATGCCGGCACGCCTGTAAGTTTCAGAGCATCTCCCCGCAGTTGGAATGGAGGGGTGGCACTTTTGTGGGCCACTCCGGTTCGGTAATGCTGTTCGCGAAATTATTTCACCCGCGACGGGGCGGACCGAGTGCCGCCTGCCATTGCTGCCGGAACGTAGCAATCAGCGTCCGGTGAAGAGCGTCTTCTCATCTACAAAGCACAGACCATTGCCCCACGGATCGGTAGCGTAGAACGAGCGCTCACCCCAGGGCCGCACTACGATTTCTCCTGCGCTCGCACCGTGTACGTCTTCATTTGAAAGACAATCGAGTTCGATAGCCCGGGCATGGACCTCTTCAAGATTGCCGACTGCGAAGTAGATCTTGTCCGGAAGTGGTTCAGCTTTCTTGCCCTCAGCCGTAACGTCTACGAGCGCAAGAATCATTTGACCACAGTCGATGTAGTGGCGTGCGGCTCGCGGGATTCGTCGGCCCGGGTCGCCAAGCAGCTTTCCGTAGAAGTTTTCTGCCTGGTCCAGATCGGATACCTGGAGAATGATTCGAAAGATTGGAGGTGCAATAGCCATGATTCGTCTCCGGTTGGTTTGGTTTCTTACGTGCTTCGCACTCTCTGCGGGCGAGACGCCTCGGTCCGGTGAAACGGGGATGCTGCTTGTCAGGTTTTCCGCAAACACCAGTTAGTCATTGAGCGCCGATGGTGAACGAGCACTGTCTTCGGTTGCTCGAGCCAATCGGCGCCGAGTGACCTGGTCGTATCCATTAATATTGTTTCGTCGACAAGGAAACGGTCACTGCCATCCGGGAGGTGATAGCGTCTCCCTTCAATCCGTTGCAGTTGGTCTGCTATTCCTATCTCCGACGCTAAGCGTGCGAAAAATATCCCACCAGGCTTCAGCACGCGCCACATTTCGCGAACCATGCTGTGCCAGTGCGCTTCGTCTCGCGCGAAATGGAGCACCGCACTGCTGATGACGGCTTCGAAGCCTTCATCGGGAAACGACATCTGCTCTACCGGCTCGGTGCGAAAGTTATCGTGCGGCAATTCGGGTGCGAGTCGCGTCGCGAGCGATCGCACGTTGGCAATAGACTCACTCGACTGGTCGACGCCGCAGATGTCATAGCCACTCTTCAAAAAGTAAATCAGATTGCGACCGCTGCCACAACCTGCATCGAGCACTTTCATGTCGGACGAAAAGTTGTCCTTCAGAAGTTGATCGAACAAGTAGATGTCGATCCCGCCGAACCACTCCTGCAGATTTAAGTGCGACTCTGTCATTTGATGCCTGAACGTTGGGGCCCTAAAAATGGCGACAATCTATCACATGACTATTCACGCGAGGCTCACCTCAGATGTGAGGACCAGTTGGTCCAAGAGTCGAAACTCGATCATCTTAGTCAGATACTTGAAGTTAGAATCGCAAAACGCTTGTTACAAAAGGTTTTTGGTGACTGCCAGCTTCTCGGCGTGATAAGATTCGGCCGTCATGCATGCTGACGTCGTCATCATCCGGTTAGTATTTACTGGCATTCTGGTCGCAGCGGGTTATGTGCTTCGACCAATTGCCGGAGATCGCTGGATCTCTGCAACAGTTGGCGCGCTGATCGCAATTTGTATCATTCTCTTCGAACTCCGCATCCGCAGGGCAACATTGAAGACCCTGATTGGGGCCGCAGTGGGCTCAATCATGGGAATCGTCGGCGCGTTTTTAATCGGCTCGCTGATCAGCCGGCAGGAGTCGATGGCGGTTGCGCCGGAGGTGAAGACGTTTATTACGCTCGCGCTAACGTTCTTCATGGCTTACGTTGGTTTGATGGTGGGCGCTGCCAAGGGCGACTACCTCGAGCTGTCTGCGCTCGGCGGTATTCTCACAGACAAAGCAGCCCGTCGCGATCTGAAAATCCTGGACACGTCGGTAATCATCGATGGTCGGATCGCTGATGTAGCCGAAACAGGTTTCCTGACTGGCTCGCTGATCATCCCGCAATTCATTCTAAGAGAACTGCAGCAAGTGGCCGACTCGCCCGATTCCTCAAAGCGACAACGCGGGCGCCGCGGCCTCGACATGCTTCACCGGCTCCAGAACAACAGTTCGCTCGACATTCAAATCGTGGAAACAGATTTTCCTTCCGTCCGCGAAGTGGATCTGAAGTTGATCGAACTTGGCAAGCAACTCGATGCGGTGATTGTCACGAACGACTTCAATCTGAACAAAGTTTCGCAACTGCGCGGCGTCAGCGTCCTCAATATCAATGAGCTCGCCAATGCTTTGAAACCAGTCGTGCTGCCGGGCGAAGCGATGCGCGTATTCATTTTGAAAGAGGGCAAAGAATACAACCAGGGCGTTGCCTACCTCGATGACGGGACGATGGTGGTAGTTGATAACGCGCGCCGGCTCATCGGTAAGAATGCCGACATCGCTGTAACGAGCGTATTGCAGACCACGGCAGGAAAGATGATCTTCGGTCGTCTCTGGGAAGATGCCGAGAACGGCAACGGCGAGCATCGCGCTAATGGGGTGACGCGCAGGCCGCAACGAGACTCGCGCACCACGCCGGGCCCGGTTCGTATCTCGGACAGTGAGCCGGTGATGGAATGAACGTGTGATGGGTAAGCGGTGAGACAAATATCTGCCCGATCACTTCTTAACTATCACCCATGACTTAACCATCATATGAATGTCGCAATCATTGCTGCCGCCGGGCAGGGCACTCGGATGGGCGGCAAGCG
>JBDTYQ010000070.1:0-18353 GCA_040005515.1 bacterium | reverse complement strand
AAGACTCGCTCGATCCGATCGAATCTCTGTTCAGGTGTCACAGTGCAGCGATCATGAAGAGGCGCGCGATATTCGTCAAGCGCCCAGGATGCGGTGCCTTGTTCTCTGGATCACTCGACTGTTTGCAGGCGGGAATTTCTAAGGTGGAGTGAGGCGGGCTGGTGAGGAACTCAACGCAGCATGGCACGAATACCGACCAGTATCAGATAGCAAATCGCTATTACGACCGCGACTTTGATCACCACTACTGCCAGACCAAAAAGAAATCCTAATACACCGAGAGCTATGCCTGCCGCCGCAAGGACGAGAGGAATTCCCACGACAAGAACAAACAGTCCCAGTAATACAATCCCAACTATTCTCAAAACATCTTTTGCTTCGTTCATCTCTAAATCTCCAGCTTCATTATTGCTATGGCTCACGTTCCTTTATTGCTCGGGTTGTGGGCTCGTCGAGGTATACGAAGATGTGCCGACAGGCGTTCCGTTGAAGATTCCAGTCCCGATGAGGCCCGCCAGAGTGTGAACGAATTGTGATAATCTTTACTCGAAACCCTGATTAGTTCGACTGAGGATGATCGCTTGTTTTACTAAGCTATGAGCGGTTGCGATTGCAGTCGCCCTTCTCAGATTACGGAGATTTCGCATGAGTCGTCATATTCCCAGAAGCCTGTTTGATGATTCGGCCACCGAACGGGGCGGGTCAAATGAGCCGGACTTCGCTCCGCTTGCTGAGCGGATGCGCCCACGCTCACTCGAGGAGTTCGTGGGTCAGAGCCATCTCGTCGGTGAAGGTCGCATTCTACGCCGGCTAATCGAAGGTTCGGGAAACATGCCGTCGTTAATTCTCTGGGGCGCTCCTGGTACTGGAAAGACAACGTTGGCGCGATTGTTGGCCGGCAAGGCTCGGGCAAGGTTCATTGGCCTATCAGCGGTCTTTTCCGGAGTCAAGGACCTACGTGAAGCAATAGCGGAAGCTGCGCAAGAACGCAAATTTGGCAGCCGAACGATTCTCTTCATCGACGAGCTACATCGCTTCAATAAGGGCCAACAGGATGCACTACTACACGCCGTCGAGAATGGCACCATCACTTTGATCGGCGCCACGACCGAGA
Source organism: bacterium (assembly GCA_040005515.1). Taxonomy (GTDB): domain Bacteria; phylum Acidobacteriota; class Blastocatellia; order Pyrinomonadales; family Pyrinomonadaceae; genus PSRF01. Next base: position 17,239 of record JBDTYQ010000070.1, on the reverse strand, counting down.
ATCCGTCTTTCGAAGTAACCGGCGCCTTACTATCGCGGAGTCGCGTACTCGTTCTTAATCAACTGGCCGAGGAAGAGATCGTAACAATTCTTCAACGCGCACTGAATGATAGTAAACGCGGGATCGCCGAATTAAATGCTGAGGTATCCAACGAACTCCTGCAACGCATCGCACACTCTGCGGGCGGCGACGCGCGTGTAGCGCTTGCCGCTTTGGAAGCAGCGGTCGAATCCACTCCGGCAGACACCCACGGTCGACGCCCGATTACAAATGAAACCGTGATTGAAGCCCTTGGTCGCGCTCACTATGCCTACGACAAGGGTGGAGAAGAGCATTACAACCTCGCCTCTGCCCTCATCAAGTCATTGCGCAACTCAGATGTGAACGCATCGCTGTACTGGCTGGCGCGACTTATTGAGGGCGGCGCGGACCCAATCTTCATCGCGAGACGTCTCTGCATCCTGGCCTCGGAAGACATCGGTCTCGCCGATCCTCAAGCGATGGTCCAGGCTTCAGCTGCGGCTCAGATCGTGCAACTTATTGGTTTACCGGAAGGGCTGTTTCCGTTGTCGCAGGCGACGATCTACCTGGCGCAGGCGCCCAAGTCCAACGCAGTGAAACGCGCTTACTTTGCTGCGGTGTCCGATGCAGCTGAGACCGCACGCGAACCTGTGCCCATGCAGCTGCGAAATGCAGTGACGCCGCTGATGAAATCAGCAGGCTACGGTGAAGGCTATCGATATGTTCACAGCGACCCCAACGCAAAGGACGAAATGCCCTGTATGCCGGAAGGTTTGCGCGGGCGAAATTATTTTGAGAAAGATGACTAGTATTGAGCGAAAGGAAAATGATCACACAAAAATCAGAGAAGGAACTTGCTTTCCTACACGACCTTTTCGTCGCGACTGACTGGGGCGAGAGATTCGCTCAGCTGATTGACGAGCACGTTGTTCTTCCCAAAAAGGGTCGAGCGCTCTACCTCGAGCCGGGGACAGGGGGTCATGCGTTGGCGCTCCAGGAGAAGGCCGGCGACCAACTGAATCTTGTCTGCGTCGAGGAGAACGAGGAATACCTGGAGCTGGCGCTCGCCAAGGTCAAGGCAGCGAATGCACCGATAGAGTTTCAGCGGGGAAGGGTCGATCAACTCGACCTGGAGGATAGCGAATTCGAGATAGTCATCGGCGATGGTTCGCTTGTGGCACCTGAGCGACTGCCTCGCATGCTCGCGGAAATGGCACGCGTGGCGAAGCCCGGTAAGACGGTTGCGGTGACACTCCCAACGGCTTCGAGCTACGGAGAATTCTTTTCGATCTACTGGGAAACGCTGCACAACTGCGGGCTCGTCGATCAAGAAGCGAACATTGAAGGGCTGATCAGATCATTACCCACCGTCGCCACCGTCGAAAACCTTGCAGAGCGTGCTGGTCTGGAAAAGGTTGCTGCCCACTCGCGCATTGAAGAGTTTCACTACGACTCCGGCGAACAGTTTCTCAACTCGCCATTGATTACCGACTTCCTTCTACCGCGTTGGTTAGCTTTCGTTCCGGAAGATGAACGACAGTGCGTGGCACAGGGGATACCGGCGATCATCAACGCCGACCGTCATGAAGCCGATTTCATACTTTCGGTGAAGGCAACCTTAGTAACCGGCCGGAAGGGACACAGTAATTGAGGCAATAGGGTAAGCGTGTGAGGTCGACGCGCAAGTTAGTGAGTACGCAGTTAAGTATTTGTTGTTTGCTTTTCCTGCGTTTCCTTCAGGTGTTCCTTTTCACCTTCGTCTAATCCTTCCTTAAAAGCCCGCTTACTCTGGCCCAGTGACTTGGCCAGTTGCGGCAATCGCGTCGCTCCAAAGAGCAGAAAGATCACGATTGCGATGACGATTATCTCAGGAGTTCCCAGTCCTCCGATTCCCAAAATTGTTTGATTCATCATTACCTCATTTCGGTTAAATGATCGGCGATCTGTTCACCGTCACGCACCGTTATTGGATTCGTAGAAGAGATATTTCCTCCACGTTTCGTCGGCACGCCCCAGGTACCTCATGATTTGACGATTGACGTGTAGCGAGAACCCCCGGGGTCTTCGCAGAAGATGCATGCCCGACTCTTCAGGCGTGCGACTTCCCTTGCGATGGTTGCAGCGCTTGCAGCAAGCAACCAAATTATCCCATGCGGATTCGCCGCCCCTTGAGCGCGGCATCACATGATCCAGCGTAAGTTCCGACGGCGGATAGTGTCGGCCACAGTACTGGCAGGTCGAATGATCCCGCAACAGAATGTTCTTGCGAGAGAGCGACCTTCTTTCAAAGGGAATGTGCTTGTACTCAGTAAGCCGGATCACGGAAGGCGCATGAATCGAGAGCTTTGCCGAATGCAGCATATGGCCGTTGTGCTCCTCAACGCGCGCGACACCCTTGAAGATCATTACTACTGCGCGCCGCTCTGCGCAGACGTTTATGGGTTCGAAGGAGGCATTCAGGACTAAGACCCGGCCATTCATATTACAACTGATATTACGCGAGGCTCGTCGCAAGTGACAAGGTAAGCGATGAAAGAGGGGCAGGAGGCAGGATTAGAAGGCAGTTGGCGGGGCGGATCGAGAGAATTATTGTAAGCGGTTCGGAAGACTCGACCTGTTGGTAACAGCGCACCAGCCTACTGCCAACTGCCTACTGCTAATTACTTCAATCTAAACCGATCCGTCGCCTCTACCAGCGCACTGACGATGCCCGGCTCGGTTGCCGAATGACCGGCATTTGGAATGACCTGCAGATCCGCTTCGGGCCATGCTCGGTGTAAGTCCCAGGCACTCATGATGGGACACACGATGTCATAGCGGCCCTGAACTATGACAGCAGGGATATGCCTGATCTTTCCGACGTTCTCGACGAGGTAGTTGTCCGTGTCGAAGAAGGCGTTATTCACAAAGTAGTGACATTCGATCCGCGCCAATGAGAGTGCTGTGTGCGGCTCGCCCATATGATCGATCAGGTCTTTATCCGGGTAGAGCTTGGAAGTGCTGCCTTCCCAGATAGACCAGGCCTGAGCTGCTTCCAGTCTCACATTCTCGTCGTCGCTCATTAGTCGTTTGTGATACGCGCTGAGCATGTCGCCACGCTCCGCCTCGGGAATGACGCGTACATACTCTTCCCAGACATCGGGGAAAATCGCACTGGCGCCTTCGCCCTCCTGATAGAACCAGCGAATTTCTTTCGGGCGGCAGAGGAAAATACCTCGTAACACAAGAGCGGTAACTCTGTCCGGATGCGTCTGCGCATAGGCGAGTGCAAGGGTGCTTCCCCACGAGCCACCGAATACCAGCCAACGATCTATTCCGAAGTGCTCACGAAGACGTTCGATGTCCGCCACCAGATCCCACGTCGTGTTGTCTTCGAGGTTAGCGTGCGGCGTGCTCTGGCCCGACCCGCGCTGATCGAATAGAACAATGCGATAGTTTGCAGGAGCGAAGAAGCGTCTGTAATCGGATACCAGACCACCTCCCGGTCCGCCATGGAGGAAGACTGCCGGCTGCCCGTTCGGCTTGCCGCATTGTTCATAGTAGAGCTCGTGGATTAGCGACACCTTTAATCGGCCGGTATCAAATGGCTTAATCTCGGGATAGAAAGTTTTCATGACGTCATCATACAAAGGCCTGGACGAGTTGACCAAGCAACGCGGTCCAGACCGAGTTAACTTTGCGTTGCGCGCAGCTGGCATTAGTAGTGAGAAGCTCTCGCCAGAGTAAGTACGAACACTTTTGCTGCACCGGCGGCAACCAGGGCCTCCGCGCATGCTGAAACAGTCGCGCCTGTAGTGAACACATCATCGATGAGAAGGACCTTCTCACCAGCGATCGGCCGCGGCTGCAGCACCTCGAACGCGTGTTCGACTGATTCCCGGCGGCTCTTCCCATCCATGCCGGCGCGATGACGGTCAGCATGATGGGTGCGCACCAGACTCACTTCGTCCAGCCGCAACCCAGTATCCTGCGAAAGCGCGCGGGCGAGAATGCTGGCCTGGTTGAATCCTCGGGTTTTCTCCCGGCGAGGATGGAGTGGAACAGGGACCACACAAGTGGCAGCATTAATTGGAGCTCGCGTTTGAGTTTGCAGCAACAGCTCTGTGACACGGCGCGAAAGATTCGGTTCACGTTTCAGCGCGAGGACAGAGGCACGCAACGCTCCTTCATAGATGCCACACGCCCGTGCAGCCGAGTAAGCGTGGGAATCACACCGGCGGCAGCGCACCTCGTCTCTCTTATCGATGGCAATGGTACCGATCGAAAGCGCACCACACTTCCAGCAGACAACATCAGCGCTTCCAAAGGTGCGGGTCGCATTCCAGCAAGTCGCGCAGGCGCTGCCCAGTTGACGTTTTTCAACGCTGCCGTTACAAACCGCGCATTGCTGGGGATAGACGAGAGCGAGGAGTCCGTCGTACAGAAGGTTGGCGGTGTGCGTGAGGAACATCGCAGGCTATTTTGATGAGTTATCAACAAAAAAACTAGGCGGCCTCCTGAACCAGTTCAGAAGGCCGCCATTATCGCATCAGCATGAATCGACTTCTATTCGTCGTCGTCGGTCAGCAGTCCTCGCTCTTGCAAGTCCTGGCACTGAACGCAGAGACGCGCCCAGGGCACCGCGTCAAGTCTCTTGTCCGGCAAGGCCTCGCCACAGTGGGCACACTTCGCATATTTGCCTGCTTCAATTCGCTCAAGCGCTTCATCGATCAGATTCAGCAACTTGCGATCATTGTCAGACATCGAGACGAGTAATTCCTTGGTGTAAGCATTGGCAGCCATGTCGGCCGGATCCTGAGTAGCCTCAGCATCTCGCTCGCGGCTGTAAAGCTCAGCCTGTTGCACCTGGCCCACGAGACTCTCGCGACGGCCCAATAACTTATCCCGGAATACTCTGACTTTTCTTTTTTCCATTATCGTTTCATCCTCCACCCTACTTGTTAAGCAGCAGCATACCTATAAATTCGACGCTTCATTTACCCCTTGTAATCACTTCTGATAAGGCAGCCCATGAATGATCGTATATGCCCTGTACAACTGCTCCAAAAGCACGACACGCGCCATCTCGTGTGTCAGTGTTAAGCGTGAAAGCGACCAGTGTTGCTCAACACGCGCCGAAAACTCGGGAGAGACTCCATTGGGTCCGCCGACGATAAATGCGACTTCCTTGATCCCGCGATTTTCCCAACGCTGCACCTGCGCTGCCAGCTCTTCGGAGCTCCATTCAACACCGTGCGGATCAAGCAACACCGTGATCGCGCCTGAAGACAGCCGGTCTGAGATGCGCTTCGAATCCTTATCGATGCCTGCCTTTGTCCCCACATTCGGGCCACCTTTACCGCCTCTACCGGAAGTCTCGCGCAGTTCCGAGATTTCGCAGCGCGCGAAATGGGAGAGTCGGTTCAGGTAATCGTCAATCAGCGCCCGCAGTCGCGCATCTTTAGTCTTCCCTGTCCAAATGACTCTCAGGCGCATCGTGCTGGATCAGGAATCGCCGACAGGTAGATCCGGCAATGCTTCCCCGGTCTTCTCAGTATCTGCGTGGGCGCGTTCCTTTCCCTTCCGCTCGAGTCGCTCGTAAAGGTTCTTCCGACTAATCCCCAGGATCCGCGCCGCTGCTGCCTTGTTACCCTGGGTCGCCTCGAGCGTTTCATCAAGATACTCAGCTTCAACTTCAGCGAGTGAGCGAGGCTTCTGTCGATGACGCTGAACTAAAACAGCAGCGCGAATCGACTCCGGAAAATCGGTTGCCTGAATCCGCTTACCATGACTGACGATAACGGCGCGCTCGATCGTATTCGCGAGCTCTCTGACATTTCCCGGGAACTCGTACTCTCTTAGTAAGGCCAGCGCCTCGGGCGCCAACGTACTTACTTTCCTGCCGTGCTTCGCCGCGTACTTATTCAAAAAGACCTGGACCAACTCCGGAAGATCCGCGCCGCGTACTCGCAACGATGGCACCTGAATGTGGACAACATTCAAGCGGTAGAACAAGTCTTCGCGAAAGTCCCGTCGTTCTACTGCCGCCTGCAAATCAACATTCGTCAGGGCGATCAAGCGAGCATCCACCTTGATCGTGTGGCGGCCACCCAGCCGTTCAAACTCACGCGTTTCGATCACTCGCAGCAACTTTGCCTGGGAATCGTTCGGCAAATAGGCGATCTCATCGAGAACCACAGTTCCGGTATGAGCGGCCTCGAGCCTGCCCGGCTTTGCTTCGCCGGCGCTGGTAAAGGCGCCGCGCTCATAGCCAAAGAGCTCCGCTTCCAGCAAGTCACCGGGCAACGTCGCGCAATCGATCTTCACGAACGGCTTCATTGCACGCGGCGAACGAGAATGGATGTAGAACGCAAGCGCGTCCTTACCGGCACCCGACTCGCCTGTGATCAGCACGTTGGTATCAGTGTTCGCGACACGCTCTGCGAGGCCCACTGCCTCGCGCATCACGTCCGACTGCGCAACAATTTCAATCACAATTCACTTCTCAAAGAACTGCTCGACTCGGTGTTGAATTCAGCAGGTAGTTCAACCCGCCGCGATTCTCGCCAGAGTCTTTCGAGGTCATAAAACTTACGCGCCTTGTCAGCGAACACGTGAACAATAAAGTCGCCGTAATCCAACAGAATCCATTCTGCGGTCTTGTAACCCTCGACGCGGGCTGCGGGCGTCCCTGCCTTCTTCAGTTTTTCAAACACCTCGTCGGAAATCGCTTGTACCTGCCGCTCATTGGAGCCGCTCGTGATCACAAAGAAATCAGTAAAGCTGGCAATCTCACGTAGATCGAGCACTACGAGGTCCACGGCTTTCTTGTCCCCGGCCGCTTGTAAGGCAGTTAAGATTCGATCATCCAGTTCCTGACTTGGCTCGGTTGTCGCTAAGGCCTTTGGTTCAGAGTGAGTCGTTTCCGTTGGGTTGAGGGATTGTTCTTTAGCCGTTGAGTTTTGATTCATTCGTTTCTCTGTATAGCTGATATTTGATTATGTACTCTGCCACTGACATCGGGACTAGTTCGGCTAAGCGAGCACACCGCTCTTCCCGAGCAGCCTGCCGAATCTCAGTCGCGGAAATGTCCATCTTTACGGTGTCAGTGACCAGGACCTTTTTGCCTTCGCCTTTGCCTGAATCGGGTAAAGAGGTTGCGCCGCGCAAATCAGCAAATTGGACGTCCGCGCCAACTTCCGCGAAACTTATGTCGAAACCTGGCCGCGTTACCACGATTTGATTTGCAAGCGAAAGTAGCCGCCGCCATTCCCGCCACGTCGTAATCTCCGACCACGAATCTGCTCCCATGACGAAAAAGAGTTCCGCCGACTCTCCCAAGCTTGCTTCGAAATAAGCGAGCGTATCTACCGTATAGCTGCGATTCGGAGCTTCAAGCTCGTAAGTCGAAACCCGCAGGCGCGAGTCGTGCTGCGTCGCTAATACCAACATCGCGTGCCGGTGCAGGGCCGGCGTAACTTCTTGCGTCAGCTTGTGCGGCGCGAGTTGCGCGGGAATGAACAGTAACTCGTCAATCTCAAAGAGCGCAGAAACCCGGGTTGCGATTGCTACGTGTCCCAGATGAACCGGATCAAAAGTTCCACCATAAAGAGCGATCCGCTTTTTGGCAGCCATCAGTCTCGGTGGGACGGCCGTTCCAGCCTGTCCACTCCTGCATACATTCAATGGCAGCGCGATGTCTGCCGGTCCCGAGTTCCTACAAAGCCAACTCGACTGTGTCGTTTGGCGACAATTCTTTCAGTTCATCAAGCTGAAGGGCGATTGCGTTCACCAACTCCCGCACGCCGACATTGGTAACGGAAGAAATCGCGTGAAACGGATAACCATCTTTTGCTACCTGAAGTCGGAGAGATTCGAGGCGCTCGTCCTCCTGCAACGCATCGATCTTGGTAGCGACCACAATTTGCGGGCGCGCAGCCAGCTGCGGATTGTAGGCGGCCAATTCGCGCTTTACGATCCGGTAGTCATCAACCGTCTCTCGTCCAGATGATGACGATACGTCCACCAAATGCAGCAGCAACGTCGTTCGCTCGATATGACGTAAAAATCTATCTCCGAGTCCCGCGCCGTCATGCGCCCCTTCGATCAATCCGGGAATATCGGCGACGACGAACGTGCGAAAGTCACCCATGTCGACGACGCCGAGATGGGGCTCTAGAGTAGTGAACGGATAATCGGCAACCTTAGGTCTCGCGGCTGAAATCGTCGAGATGAAGGTCGACTTTCCGGCGTTGGGAAATCCCACGAGTCCGACATCCGCAAGGAGTTTCAACTCCAGTTGAAGCTCAAGCTCCTCGCCTTCGCTCCCGTCCTGGTGATAACGCGGCGCCCGGTTTGTCGAAGTAGCAAAGTGGGAGTTGCCAAAACCTCCGCGACCCCCTCGCGCAGCCAGCCAGCGAGTGCCATCGATGGAAAGATCCTTCAGGAGTGCGCCCGTGCTTACTTCAAAGAGCTGGGTGCCTACAGGCACACGCACGATCACATCATCGCCGGCTCGACCGGAACGATTGGAACCTTCTCCGTGCATGCCACGGCAGGCAATATGTTCGGGGTTATAACGAAGGTGAAGGAGAGTATTCAGGGAAGAGTCGGCAACGATCCAGACATCACCTCCGCGTCCGCCCTCGCCACCGGAAGGGCCGCCGCGCGGAACAAACTTCTCGCGACGAAATGCCGTAACGCCATTGCCGCCATGCCCCCCTTCCAAGCGAATCTTAACGCGGTCAATAAACATTTAAATCGAAAGCGACGCCGGTGCTAAGTTAATTACTTGGCCCAGGCGTCGCAGGATATTAGGTCTCCCTTCGCGAATCTAGGCGGTGGAGACTTGCTCCAGAGGATAGACGCTGATGAATTTTCCTCCGCGGCCTTTATCCTCAAATTTGACGGTACCCTCGATGAGGGCAAACAGTGTGTCGTCTTTGCCGCGGCCAACATTCTTGCCGGGCTTCCACTTTGTGCCGCGCTGCCGGGCAAGGATATTTCCTCCCAGTACGCGTTCACCGCCGAACTTTTTCAGACCCAGGCGCTGGGACTGAGAGTCGCGGCCATTACGAGATGAACCAACACCTTTTTTGTGTGCCATATCCTATTTCCGATTGGCAATGAGCAATCGGCAAACCTCCTAGCCAATCGAATCAATACGGATCGCCGTATAACCCTGGCGGTGTCCCTGCTTCCGTTTGTACTGTTTGCGGCGCTTCTTCTTAAACACTATGAATTTCGGCCCGCGGCCGTGCTCCACTACTGTTGCGGAAACTTTGGCTGCTCCGACAACTGGAGACTCATCGCCTTTGCCCCCACCGGCCGTCAACAACGCGTCGAGCTCGATGGACTTGCCGGCGTCTGCCGCCAGCGAGGGAATGCGCACGGTGTTTCCCTGTTCAACGACAAATTGCTTGCCGCCCGTCCTGATTATTGCGTATGGCATGTCAGCTTACCTCTCAGACGAATATCGCCTATGGAAAAGTCGATTATTATAGGCATCTGCGCCCCAAACGGCAACCGCTCAGCCGGCGGTAGTCAGGACGGCACTCTTTTTCACTCCCAGTTGCGGCAGGAAGTACTCCATGAAGCTAGTGGAGATCTCGCCGGCGCGAAACTTCGGATCGTCCATTATCTTCAAATGTAAGGGAATCGTAGTTTTGATACCTTCAATTACCATCGCCTCCAGGGCCCGTTTCATTCTTGCGATTGCCAGGTCTCGCGTGCGCGCATGAACGATCACTTTTGCAATCATCGAGTCATAAAAAGGAGAGACACGATAACCGGAATAGACGTAAGTATCGACGCGTACCCCGGGACCGCCGGGCAGGTTGAAGGCGGTTATCAGGCCGGGCGACGGTGCGAACGTTTCAGGATTCTCCGCGTTGATGCGGCATTCGATCGCGTGCCCCACAATCATCAGGTCATCCTGCGTGTACCCAAGCCGCTCGCCTTCAGCAATCCGAATCTGATTGCGCACAATGTCAGCCAGCGTGACCATTTCGGTAACAGGATGCTCGACCTGAATGCGCGTATTCATTTCCATAAAGTAGAACTGGTTGTCGGAATCGAGGAGGAACTCGACCGTTCCAGCGCTTGAGTACCCCAGTTTCTTACACGCGGCAACGGCGGCGTCACCCATGCGATTTCTCAACTCGGGAGACAGCACCGGCGAAGGCGCTTCCTCAAGTAACTTTTGATGCCGGCGCTGAATCGAACACTCACGCTCACCGAGGTGAATACAATCGCCGTATTCATCAGCAAGTACTTGAATTTCTATGTGCCGAGGTTGCTGTAGATATCGCTCTATATAGACGCTGCCGTCTTTAAAAGCCGCGGCGGCTTCGGTCGACGCTGCCTCGAGTGCGTGCCCTAGTTCGTTTTCGGTACGAACGATCCGCATCCCTCGTCCGCCACCTCCCGCAGATGCTTTGACGATTACAGGGAAACCGATTTCACGTGCCAGCTTCTTGGCCTCTTCCTCAGAAGTTATTGGCTCAGGACTGCCGGGCAGCACCGGCAAGCCTGCCTCCTGCATAACCCGTCGGGCTTCAATCTTGTCCCCCATAGACCGGATCAGACTCGCACGCGGTCCGATGAACTTGATGTTGCAAGCCTCGCAAATTTCGGCGAAGTAAGACGATTCAGCGAGAAACCCATAGCCCGGGTGAATCGCGTCAACATTGAAGATCTCAGCAGTACTGATGATTGCTGGAATATTGAGATAGCTTTGCGCCGACGGTGCTGGGCCGATGCAAGCAGCTTCATCGGCGAACCGAACATGCAGAGAATCCCGATCAACGTCGCTATGGACCGCTACGGTGCGGATGCCCATTTCTTTGCAGGTCCAGATAATCCTGCAGGCAATCTCGCCGCGATTAGCGATTAAGATCTTTTTGAATTTTCGCGTTCCCGAGTCCATCTGAGTGCGCTTCCCAAAATTTAACGTCCAATGTCTTTGTGTTCCGCGAGGACGGCAAACACTGGACGAGGGTTTCCAACTACTTCTTAATTCCGAAAAGCGGTTGACCGTATTCGACTGGCTGACCGTTCTCGACGTAGATCTTAACCACCTCGCCTGTGACTTCAGCCTGAATCTCGTTCATTAACTTCATCGCCTCGATGATACAAACGACAGATTCGACTTCAACATGACTGCCGATCTTGATGAAAGGATCAGCGGCCGGCGAGGGTGAACGGTAAAACGTTCCTACGATCGGCGAGGGGATCATGTACAGATCCTGATCCTCTGAAGCGGCGGTTTCCGCCCGCGCACCAGGATGTGCCCGCGTTGCTGTGGAGCTGGATGAAGCACCCGCGCTGGTGCCGGCCTCGGTCTTTGTCGTTGCGATTCCGCCAGAAGTGAGCGAGCCACCCTCTTCTGTTGGTCCTGCTGTATCGGCATCGCGACGCACGTGAAGACGAAAGCCTTCACGCTCCAACTCAAACACAGCGAAACCATTCTCCTGAATCAAGGCGATAAGTTCCCGCAACTCATCCATGTTCACAGAGGGTTCGAGATTCCGGGCGCGACTGCGGCGACGTCGATTGGGTCCGGCTTCCACAGCCTCGCTTGCAGACTGCGGTTCAGAGTTCTTTTCGTTGCTCTCTTGCTCGTTCATGTTCTTTTTCGCTTTGGCAGCAATGAAACTCATACAAAGTGACGAGCCCCAAAAGACTCGGTGTAGTAGTGCCGATTGTCCATTGGGGCCTCTTCCCGACCAGCAGCCTTCACTCCGAAAGGCGTGCTGGTTCATTGTCAAATTGATTCTACTTCGCTTCTTCCTCAGACTGCGTTTCCGGCTCCGAGTTCTCGATGGGTTCCTGTTTCGGAACACCCGTGGTGTCTACCTCTTCCCTGGCTCCGGGGTTCTCTACCGGCCTCGCCACTTTAGTGCGTGATGTGGGAGCCAGATCCTTGGCGGTCTCGCCCGATTTCTTTTTCTTTGGAGGAGTGTGCTTCGCGCGCTTCTTTGCAGCTTCAATAGCTGCCAACTCGCGGGGATTATCAACCAGCTCAATTATCGCCAGTTCCGCATTATCACCTTCGCGTTTGCCGAGCTTCAGAATTCGCGTGTAACCGCCCGGCCGATCCTTATAACGTTCACCCAGCTCGTCAAATAATCGTCTGACCGCCGCGACCCCAGCGGTACGTGGCAGGCGAACTTGCCCGCGCTTTCCCGCGAGGGCCGATGCCTGCATGTTGCCGGCGTGAAAAAATCCCGCCGCCTGACGGCGCAAGTGGACCGCCGTGATCTTGGCTGCTTCGCCTTCGAGGCTCTGGGCTTTACAAGACAGGGTGATCGCCCGTTCGACAAAGGGTCGTAATTCCTTCGCCTTCGGGAGTGTGGTCACGATTCTTTCATCGCGCGCGTTGATCAGGGAAGTCGCAAGGTTTCGCAACATCGACATTCGATGCTCCGTTGTCCGACCCAGTTTCCGATGTGCTTTTAAGTGCCGCATGACGCTACTCAAAAAATCCTATTTCTAGTTTTGTGCTTTAACAACAATAGTCAGTAAGTTTCGCTCACGAACTTACTGCTCATCATCAGCTTCAAAGTCTGACGGCTCTGCGGTATCGCGTCCGCCGGACCCGGGAATCGGATTGCCCTGCTCATCAAATTCCATGCCGAAATCCAAGCCCATGCTATTTAGGATCTCTTTGATTTCGTTCAGCGACTTCTTGCCGAAATTTTTCGTCGCTAGCATTTCGCGTTCAGAGCGCTGAACCAGATCGCGGATAGTCCGGATGTCTGCATTCTTCAGACAATTGTATGACCGGACAGAAAGCTCCAGTTCATCGACCGATCGATCGAGCTGATCGTTACGCGGCAGAGGCGGACGCTCCATCTTTGAGTAAGCGAAGTCGTCAGTGTCTTCCTCGAAGTTGATGAAGATCGACATATGATCCTTGATCAATTTCGCGGCGAGCCCGATGGAATCTTCAGGCTTCACTGAGCCGTCGGTCCAGACCTCGATGGTCAGCTTGTCGAACTCCGTGTTCTGGCCGAGACGAGCGGCTTCCACGGTGTAGTTCACTTTCTTGACCGGGGTATGTACAGAATCGATGGGAATGTAGCCGAGCGAGAGATCCTCGTCGAAGTTGCGATCGGCCGAGACATAACCGCGACCACGCTTCAATCTCATTTCCACTTTTAACGAGCCGCCTTCGCTAACGGTTGCGATGTGAACGGTGTCATCAAGTATTTCAACATCCGCGTCGGTCTCGATATCTGCAGCGGTAACCTCGCCTGCGCTTTCCTTGGAAATTCGCAGCGTCTTTGATTCGGTCCCGTGTAACTTGAAAGGCACCTGCTTCAAATTAAGAATGACGTCAGTCGCGTCTTCGACGACTCCTTTGATCGACGAAAACTCGTGCTCAACGCCTTCGATCTTGATTGCTGTCACCGCCGCACCCTCGATAGAGGACAGCAGTGCCCGGCGAAGCGAGTTGCCGATCGTGGTGCCAAATCCTCGCTCAAAGGGTTGCGCGGAAAAGCGACCATAGCGCTCTGTTAGTGTTTCCGCGTCAGCCGCTAAACGACGCGGCATCTGAAATCCCGTCCAAAGGTTAGTTTGATCCATAGCCATACTTTTAGTTTCCAATGTTAGAAATGCTGTGGCCTGCGGATGGCGCCAACACTGGCGACACCCGCAGGGCTTCAATTACTTGCTATAAAGCTCGACGATGAGTTGTTCGTTGATCGAGCGGTCGATGTCGTCACGCGTGGGCAGACCGCTTACGCGGACTGTCATCTCCGCGCCATCCTGTGAAATCCAGGAGGGACGTCCGCGTCCGGCCGCAGTCTGCCAGGCACCCTCGATATGAGGGTTCTTGCGACTTGCGTCCTTCACGCTGATCGTTTCACCAGCTCGAACCTTGTACGAAGGGATATCTACTTTTCGCTCGTTGACCAGGATGTGACCGTGGTTGACAAGCTGACGAGCTTGTCGCCGAGAGGTTGAGAACCCAGCGCGATAGACAGCATTATCCAAACGACGCTCGAGGAGAAACAACAGGTTCTCACCCGTGATTCCCTTCATGCGTGCGGCGCGCTCGAAATAGTTACGGAATTGTCCTTCGAGGACGAAATAGATGCGCTTCACCTTCTGCTTTTCGCGCAATTGCTGGCCGTAACCGACCAACGCTTTACCGCGACGCATTGAGTTGCCATGCTGTCCGGGCGGCTGAGTACCGCGCTTCTCAATCGGACAGGATGGCTTGTAACAGCGATCACCCTTTAAAAAAAGCTTTGCACCTTCACGGCGGCACAAACGGCACACCGCATCTCTATACCTAGCCAACTTGTTTTTGCCTCCAGTCTGTTAGACGGAAAAGTTTACAGGCTGCGCTACAGCGCTGGCCCTTCATCCTTTAGGTTAATACATTTCCAATTTCCAAATTCTCAATTGCCAATTGGAGTGGATGCCGAAAATTACCGCTCTACCATCGGCAATGGGCAATAACTAGACTCTGCGTCGCTTCGGGGGCCGACAACCATTGTGCGGAATCGGCGTCGAGTCGCGAATAGTCACGACCCTAATCCCCGCATTAGCAATCGCGCGAATTGCCGACTCACGCCCGCCGCCCGGGCCCTTAACACGAACCTCACACTGCTGCATTCCCGCTTCGTGCGCTTTCTTCGCGGCTTCGTAAGCGGCCTGCTGAGCGGCAAAGGGAGTTCCTTTGCGCGAACCGCGAAAGCCGCGCGCGCCTGCCGAAGACTGCGCGATCAGATTACCTTCCAAATCGGTAATCGAAATCATGGTGTTATTGAAAGACGCCGCGATATGCGCCACACCAATCGGGACATTCTTCTTTTCTTTCTTGCGAAAGACTTTCTTCTTTCCGCCTGCTTTAGCCATATACCCTCAGGTGTCACCTACAAACTATTTTTTGCCGGGAGCTTTCTTCTTGGCGATCGTTGCTCGACGCGGGCCCTTCCGCGTACGCGCGTTTGTGTGCGTGCGTTGGCCCCTGACTGGCAGCCCGCGACGATGGCGTAGACCTCGATAGCAACCAATGTCCATCAATCGCTTGATGTCCATCTGGATACGCTTCCGCAAGTCGCCCTCAATCTCACCCTGGGCCTCAAGGACGCCTCGAATGCGGCTCAATTCGTCCTCGTTCAAATCCTTGATTCGGGTATCGACATTTACACCCGCTTCTTTCAGGATTGATGTCGCACGCGAACGACCGATGCCGTAGATGTATGTAAGCCCTATCTCTGACCGCTTATTTGGTGGAAGATCAACTCCAGCTACACGTGCCATTACTATCTGTTCTCCAATAAATGTCTGACTCTAATTCAAAACTGAAGGAACTAACCCTGTCGCTGTTTATGCTTCGGATTGGTGCAAATCACCCGCACCACGCCCTTGCGGTGTATCACCTTGCACTTATCACACATCTTTTTTACTGAAGCACGCACTTTCATTTCTACCAGCTCCCGAAGCTCCGCAGCCGCTGTCGTTATTTATATCGGTAAGAAAATCGCCCCCGGCTGAGATCGTAGGGCGACAGCTCTACCAGCACCCGACCCCAGGCAAAATCCGTATGAAATGCTTGCGCAGTTTTTCCGGAAACTATGAGCCCAAATCCTGGTACTGACTCTCTTCAAACTCAACTATAAACATGGCATTTGGCTAAGTCTCGAGGACTTTACCATTACCTCTTAGCTTCTTCCTTCGCCATGTCCTTAAGTCGGGAATTTTGCCTATAGTGACAAACTGCGGATATTAACATGTGACTCGCCCTTTGCCAAGGCGCGTGCCACCTATCAGTTACAAGATATTAGCGCCGTCTGCTCCTGACCGACTGGAAGCACTCGGGTCAAGACCTCCGGACCTTCTTCGGTGATCGCAATAGTATGTTCCGTATGAGCGCTGGGCTTACCGTCCAGCGTCACGACCGTCCAGCCATCGGCGAGGACCTTGGTATGTTGCCCTCCCAAGTTCACCATCGGTTCAACTGCGAAAACATAACCTGCCTTTACCTTCGGACCGTGTCCGGGTTTACCGTAGTTCGGTATCTGTGGATCCTCGTGCATCTGGCGACCGATACCATGTCCGACATAATCTCGCACCACAGAATAGCCGCTAGCCTCCGCGAGTTCCTGCACCGCCCAGCCGATATCTCCCAAATGTTTCCCTGGACGGCACTGTTCGATGGCACGTTCGAGGCAATCTTCCGTAATCTTGATGAGCCGGAGCCACTCTTCAGAAACTTGTCCGACCGGCACTGTCGTAGCTGTGTCGCCGACAAACCCCTCAAGAGTTGCACCGCAGTCGATCGAAAAAATATCGCCTTCCTTTAGCAAGTACTCGGAGGGGAAACCGTGGACAACCTGCTCGTTAACCGAGGCGCAAATGGAATACGGAAACCCATGATACCCCTTGAACGTGGGCAGCGCGCCGGCGTCTCTGATCATCTTCTCGGCGGCTCGATCTAATTCAAGGGTGGTAATGCCCGGGGCGACCATGCCTTTCAGCTCCTGCAATACGGATCCGATAAGCTGACCCGCCGCTCGCATCTTCTCGATCTCTTTCTTCGACTTCCCGATGATCATGGCAGCTGAAAAATCCTCTTTAAAACTCTACGAATCCAGCGGGCCTAAGATCTGTTTGATCTCCTCGTGGATTGCTTCCTGGTTCCTCGTCCCATCGACTCGGTGCAGCCGGTTCGTTTCCTCATAGTACTTAATCAACGGCTTGGTTTGCTCGTTGTAAGTGGCAAGCCTGACCTTGATTTTTTCGGCCGTGTCATCAACCCGTTGTACCAACTTCGCTTTAGGATGCAAATCACATTGCTCGTCGTGCTTGGGCGGCTTGGAATAGATATTGTAAATCTCCCCACAAACTGGACACGACCTACGACCCGTGGCCCGTTTTTCCAATAGATCAAAGGGAACATCTACCAGAATAGCGTCAATCTCATGGCCCTGTGACGCGGCCAACTCTTCGAGCATGGTTGCCTGGGCCGGAGTACGAGGGAAACCATCTAACACGTAACCGCTTGCACAGTCTTCCCTGGCCGTCCTGTCCCGCACTACCCGCATCACCAAGTCGTCAGAAGCAAGCTTGCCTGATGCTTGTACCGCCTGAATCTCCTTTCCCAACTTATCTTGCTCTTGCGCCCGCGCTCTCAGAATGTCTCCCGTTGAGATCTGGCGCAAATGCAGTCGCTCTTGAAGCAAACGCGCCTGCGTACCTTTGCCAGCACCAGGCGCACCCA
>JBDTYQ010000069.1:0-18428 GCA_040005515.1 bacterium | reverse complement strand
GCAGCTGCGGCTCTCCTACCTCGGTCGGATGTGGTAATCGAGGATGTTGGTCTCAATCCCACACGCACGCAGTTCCTGGCCACCCTCCGTTCGCTTGGACTTGCGTTCGAGGTGACATCAGAGAGAGAAAAGTGCAACGAGCCGATTGGTACACTTCGAGTCACAGGCGCAACACAGACAGCAGCCGAGGCAAGGCCAGTGATAGTTGGCGGTGCGGCGATCGCGCAGCTGATCGATGAACTGCCTTTGCTTGCGGTAGTCGGAAGTCAGACCGATGGTGGCATTGAGATCCGCGAAGCCAGCGAGTTGCGTTTGAAAGAAAGCGATCGCATTTCCGCAACCGTGAAAAACTTGCGTGCGATGGGAGCGATGGTGGAAGAGACGGCTGACGGGATGCTCGTGGGAGGACCAACTCAACTTCATGGTGCGGTGATCGACTCCTACGGCGATCATCGAATCGCCATGGCCTTCAGTGTCGCGGCGCTTCTCGCGTCCGGCGAATCTGAGATTGAAGGCGCAGAATGCGTAAGCGTGTCGTTTCCGGAATTCTTTAATCTGCTGGAGTCGATTGTCGAAAGATAGAAGTGAATAGCGCCGGGGTAGAATTGATCGCTGACGATGACAACTGAACGAATCATCATCACTGGCTTCATGGGTTCCGGGAAAAGCACAGTTGCCCGCGCCCTCGCGCTGCTTCTGGCAGCTGAAATGATTGATCTGGACGAGGCCATTCCGCGCGAGGCACTGCGTTCGCCCGGCGAGATCATCGAGTCGGATGGGGAAGCCGCGTTTCGCGAGATTGAAACACGTGCACTGGCCAACGTTCTCGCGAGTGAGCGAAACGAAGTCATCGCCCTCGGAGGTGGCACCTGGACCCTCCCTCGTAATCGCGATCTCATAAAGTCGAAAGGAGCGCTGAGTGTTTGGCTTGATGTCCCTTTCGATCTCTGCTGGTCACGCATCCAAAGCTCTGAGGGACACCGGCCGCTGGCGCGAACTGAGGCCTCAGCGCGAGCTCTCTATGACCATCGTCGGGAGCAATACCGACTTGCCGATCTGTCGATTAGCGCCGATGAGAACAAGACCCCCGATCAGATCGGTGCTGAGGTTTTCGCGCTGATTAAGCAAGCGCGCGCTCGTCGACCCGCCTGACTATGAGATCCACTGCGGCAGAGAACATTCAAGACGAACGAGGGCTTCTGCAAGCGCTGCTTGGCGACGGCCGTCCCTTCCTCACTTTCATTGGGCTCGGGCTGATCCTCTCCGGCGGCTTCGCACTCTTTCTGTCCGCCAACCACCATTTTCTTCCGCACGATGTGCAGTTCCTCGGAATGACCGCGGAACAACTCTGCGGCATCAACAGTTGCCGCGTCGTTTACTTCATGTTCCACGATCGCGTCGCTTTTGGTGGCGCCCTGATTGCGCTGGGTGCGATCTACATGTGGCTTGCCGAGTTTCCGCTGCGGCAGGGCGACGCCTGGGCGTGGTGGGTTTTTACGATTAGCGGTCTCGCAGGCTTCGGGAGTTTTCTTGCCTATCTTGGTTATGGGTATCTCGACACCTGGCACGGTGTCGGGACGCTCCTCCTGCTTCCATTCTTTCTCATCGGTCTGTGGCGATCGTACGGCTCTCTAAGACAACCTCGTGCATTTCGATCCCTACTGAGGCCTCCTGTGAAAGTGCTCTGGGTGTCGTCATACGGGTTAGGGCGAGCTCTCTTGCTCGCCACTGCAGCGGGGATGATAGCTGGTGGACTGACGGTGATGACGGTGGGAATGACCTGGGTTTTTGTTCCTCAGGACCTGGAGTTTATGGGCCTGCAGCCGGCGCAACTGCAAAGCATCAGCTCGCGACTCGTTCCCTTAATCGCTCACGACCGCGCGGGTTTTGGCGGAGCAATATGCACGACTGGTATCACGGTATTCTTCTGTGTCTGGTGTGCGCGACCGTCGAAGAGCCTTTGGCAGATTCTCTGTTTCTCAGGATTGGTCGGCTTTGCAGCAGCGATCGGAGTGCACCCGATCGTAGGTTACACGAATCTGTTTCATCTTGCGCCGGCGATCATCGGCGCATTCATATTCGTCGTGGGCCTGGCTCTCACTTACAAGCCGATGCACGGGCGAAGCCGCGAGTAGGACAGGCATTCCTGCTGTCCGGGTTGGTGAGCGTGACATTGTGGAATGAGAATTCGAAGAGATTTTCCATTTCGCATTTAGCATTTCTCATGTGCAATCGCAGGATACTTGAACGCCTCCGGTCTGGTGGTTCTACTGGTCGTCCTTTTTCTGCCAATGAAGAATGAAAACTGACAAATGGAAAATGCTTTTTCCTCACACCAACTGAATGCCACTCTTACACGGAACAGACAGAAATGTCTGTCCTACGTTCCCCGCTCCCAGTTATGAAGATAGTCCTCCAACGTTTCATACATCGCGTCAAAAGAATCAGCGCAAAACAAGACCGGCTGATAGTGAGTAGGGTCGTAATCACGCAACGAGGCCACGGTTAAATCCAGCGGCAGGAGTTCCGCCTTGTGCATTGCCTCGAGCTCTCCACCTGAAGACAAGAGCCCGGTGCCATATGCCTTGAGCGCTCCGCCCTCTCGCAACACGCCAAACTCTATTGTGTACCAGTAGATTCGTGACAGACGTTCCAACGCGTCCCGGGAACTCGTGCGCTTCACCGCTGCACCGAAGAGTCGATTCAGCTCTGCCAGTCTTTGGCTGGCCAGTGTTACTCCATGACCGATGATCTCGTGAACTACATCCGGCTCCGGCGTGTAGAGCGGCGTCGAGTAGTGACGAATGTACTGCGTGCAGAGGAAGACGCCATCGGCAAGTGACTCCAGAAAGACGCGCGGCTCAACCAAACCCGCAACGGGCTCGAGCCGAAAACCGCTGATCGCCTGGACGCGTTCATTCACCTCACGCAGCTGCGGGATGTGGTCTATTGGAAGGTCGAGCCGCTTCACTGACTCGCGATACTCCGCGCAGGCATGTGCCTGCTGCGCGGGACCCAACGCTTCCCAAATCGTCCGCCACACCTGATGCTCCGCTTCAGTGTAAGGAGCGTCAGGGATTGGCTGGCCCGGCTGGTAACTCATGGCAATCTCAGCAATGCGGTTGCGGCGGGTTCGATACTCAGGATCGCGAAAGCCGGGATGATCCGGATCGAGCAGCACCATCGTACGGCGGTCCGCAGTTTCCTGATCCGCGTCCCTGGTTGTAACAACCTTGCGTGCGTCCACGTGATCGGATAGCAATGACGACTCGTTCTTACTTATCATGATCTCCACCTTCCTGGTTGCCAGCTCATTAAAGCCTGGGCAAAAACTAAACCGGCCACCAATCGTTCGCATCTGGAAGGACTGGTGGCCGGTTACTGAAACCTGTTGCGTGCGGCGCCTAGATCAGCAGCACACCTCGAGAGTCTCTCGTCCGGCCGTCCCTTCGCGTGAAGAGCGGCCCGCTATAAGCGTAAGAGCGGATCCCGATGAAGTGTCGTGCGATCATTTTGATAGGTCACCTACCAAGGCAAAGATAGGCCGCGAATGATTTGAGGTCAAGACGGAGCGGGCGGGCAATTTCGCAGGCTGAGAAGGGGAAGGTCGAGCGGGGCAGATCTGCAAGTTGGGAAGGGGAGGTCACGATAGCTTGAGCGTCTGCCGTTTCTCGAAGAAATCTCCCCACGCGTTCCCATTTTTCTTAATCAGCGTGGGCACATTTTGTATTGTGAAGTCTGCGATCTTGACGCGCTTCTCAACTTGCTTCCAGGTCAAGGGCATCGAAACAGTCGCGTGCGGCTTTGCTCTAACGGTAAAGACAGAGGCCAGACTCTTGCCGCGCGCGTTCTGCATCCAGTCAACGTAAACTTGATCGTGCTTACGCTTCGCGAGAGAGCGTTCGACAGTCGCGATCTTTGGCGCCCGACTCGCAACTTCACCAGCCAGCAACTTCGCAAACTCAGCCACCCTGTCATATTCATTTGTCGGTTTTAGCGGCAGGTAAATGTGTACGCCCGACGACCCGGAAGTTTTGGGAAAGGCGCTCAATCCAAGCTCGTCGCAGACTCTCTTTGTAATCAAGGCCACTTCCAGAACATTGTCCCACGGCGCTTTCTTCGGATCGAGATCAATGGCAACCCAATCGGGCCTGGAGAGTTTCTTGATGATGGAATGCCACGGATGCTGTTCAATAGTCCCGAGGTTTACGAAGTGCAGTAGCGAAGGCAGTGTCGTGTAAACGGCGTAGTCCAGTTCCCGACCTTCGAGGTTCTGCAAACGGATTGTTTTGACGAAGGAAGGGGCGCTCTCCAGATCCTGCTGGAAAAACATCGGTGCATTTATGCCTCGTGGCCAACGCTGCAGGATGGCCGGTCGGTCCTTCAGGAAAGGCAGCAGCAGCGGGGCGATTTGAATGTAGTAACGGAGTAGATCAAATTTCGTGAGCTTTTCTTCAGGCCAATAAACGCGCTCCAGTGAGGTGAGCGAGACTGTTTCGCCGTCTACATCCAGCAGCAGACTGCCTTTGGGATTTTTTAGAGTGAGGAAATCAGGAAGAGAAACTCCCGGTCCGTGCTTCGTCGCAGTTCGCTTGAGCTTCCCCTTTTCGACCGCCGCCGGTTGCTTCACCATGGGTTCTTAAAGTCTCAAGAGAGACTGTCAGCGCGCCTTTGTCTCGACCAACTCGGCAGATAAACCCGCGGGTTATGTGTGTGCGACTTTCTCCTGGACCGAGTTGGGCTTGGCGGGGGCGGAATCAGCCGGAACGTAATAGAGAATCCGATTGCAATTATCACAGGTGACGATCTCGTCTCCGCGCCGAACCTGAGACATTGCCTGCGGTCTCAGTGCCATGAAGCATGCCATGCACGCTCCGTTGCGAGCTTCGGCAACAGCGACTCCGTCACGGATGCGTGCGCTGATGCGTTTGTATTGCGCGCTCATCGGTTTGGGTAGTGTGTTGAAGAGGCGTTCTCGTTCCGCGCGGCTGGTTTCAACATTTTGAGCCTGCAAACGGGAGTCTTCGTCAAAAGTTTTCAGGCGCGCTTCCTGATCTGAGTTGAGACTGGCAATCTCCGCCGCTCGCTCGGTCAGCGCCGCTTCCGATTGATCGAGAATCTCCATCTGCTCCAGGATCTGAGTTTCGAGTGTGGAGATTTGTTTGCGCGCGGCATCCGCTTCCCGAATTGCAGCGGTGTATTCATCCTGCTTCTTCGAAGACATCAGGTTGCGTTCGGCGCGTTCTGCTCGGGCTTTCTGCTCAGCGATCTCGGATTCCAGATGGCTGCGGGTATGTCTCGCTTCATCGCGACGATTTTCTAATGCTCTAATTTCAAAAGCGCGCTGATCGAACTCTTTTTCGACCGCTGCGCGCCTTTCTGGGATGGCTTCTAGTTCTGTTTGGAGTTTTCGTATGCTGTTATCTAATTTTTGCAAAGCGACTAGTTCTTGCAATTCCGCTTTCACTCTTTATGCTCTCCTTAAAAGATCGGGTCGGGTTTTGGTGGGCATGAGACTCATCAAGATGATTATCAGCCATCCCGAGTTTGTACGCAAGTGACGGCCAGAAATGTCCCGATTTTTGAGAAAACCCGACACGTCGGGGTTGCGGTACACGCTGATGAAGGGGTGAAAGGCTTTGGGCGAACTAGCGATTCAGGAGCTAATCAAACAGGCTGACGAGCTTTACGCGCGGCGCGAACCCTTCATGACCGTTCACGAGGCCGTAGAACTATTGCTCAGCTGGCATGGGCCTTTGAACTACGAAATTCAATGGCGACTCGGCCGGGCCTATTTTTTTCTGGGGCAGGAGGCGGCGAAGACAACTGACGCGCTCGCGTTTCATCTGCAGGGAATAAAAGCCTGCGCGGCGGCAGTGCACAAAGAAGAGAACAAGGTTGCGGCGCACTTCTGGCTAGGAGTGAATCTAGCGTTGGCGGCGCGACATGAAGGAGCACTGACAGCCATTAGACACGCGTGGCAGGCTAGACGAGAATTGCGCCGCGCGATGCAAATCGATCCCGCTTATCATGGCGCTGGTCCACTGCGCGTCTTTGCACGGTTGCAGCATAAGCTTCCGCGTTGGTTCGGTGGGGGTCGTGCGCGAGCGCGCAGAAACTATGAGGCGGCGATCGCTCTGGCGCCGAACAATAGCGTGACGCGGATCTATTTTGCGGAGTTGCTGCTGGAATTGAATGAGCGCGATCTGGCGCGTGCTGAGTTAGAGTTCGTGTTGAGCGGCCCCCATGATCCTGAGTGGGAGTTTGAGATCGAGCGCGATAGACGTATCGCTCGCGACATGCTCAAGGCGAAGGATGAGGGATGAAAGCGTGGTTTCCTGGGGCCGACCGAGTCTGGGATAGTAGGGCTTATTCCGCATTAATATTCAGAATTCGCTATTCCTCTTTTCATCCTTCATTCCTCATCCGTCATTTAAGATCGCCAAATCGATGCTGTAGCAGCGCTGTTGCGGTGATGGCCGCCGTCTCGGCACGCAAGACTCGTCCACCAAGTGTGACAATATTCCAGCTCGCGGCCCGGGCCTGCTCAAGCTCTTCATCGGTCCACCCACCTTCCGAACCTACAAGAGCAGTGATCGACTGCGGCAAAGCAACGTCTTCTAATATTGAGAGTGATTCTCCTTCACGTTCAGAGAACATCACACGCCAGTGATCCGCGAGCGCAGCTGTGTGTACAAACGCAGTGAACGGAACCGGCGAAGCAACCTCCGGCACAAGAGCGCGACCGCATTGCTTGGCTGCCTCCATCGCGATTCGCTGCCAGCGTGCGATGCGCTTGCCTGCGTCAGACTCATCGCGGAGGCGAATGTCGGCGAGGTGAGTCATGACCGGCACAACGCGAACGACTCCAAGCTCAGTTGCTTTCTGCACCGCGAGATCGAACTTATCACTTTTCAGTAAGGCCACGGCGAGAGTCAACACGAGTGGCGATTCGGGTTTGGCAGGATCTACTTCGGCGAGCACCTTGAGCCGCGCTGAATCGCGCCGGACCTCTTCAATTTCGCACTGAAACTCTTTGCCTGCGCCATCGAAAACATAGACTTCTTCACCGGGCTTCAGACGCAGTGCCTCACGCAGGTGACGAGCCTCGTCGGCCTGCAGGCTAATGCTGGTTGAATCAGCGTTGAAGTTGGCGGGCGGTGCGTAGAATCTTCGGCGGGACATGGATCAAGTGGTCTCAAGTCTCAGGCCTCCGGTTTCAGGTCTGGGTCTTGGGTTTTTGCTTGCTTTCAAATTACCTCGCGGGAGTCAAATCGAAGAGGCAACGGTTTGATTTTTCGTATTCGCTCCAGATGAGCGAAATGTTTTTAGTCACTAGCGCTCCCAAAAGGTGAAGACTCACACGACAACACAAACCCACTCACCAGCCGTCGTTACTTCGGGTTGTTCATCGATCCCTAACTCGCGCAGGCGCGCGACAACAGTATCGAGTTGGGTCTCGAGTATTCCGGAAAGAATCAATCGCCCGCATGTAGCGCCAATTAGCGCCGGCAGCAACGGCACGATCACGTCCGCGGTCAGGTTAGCGCAGACGCAATCCGCCGACGCGGTCTGACCACCATCAATCGAGCCGACTGCAAAAGCGATGTGCGGCATTCCATTCAACGCAGCGTTCTCTCGCGCAATCTCTAAAGCCTCGGCGTCGGTGTCGCATGCTTCGATGTGAGCTTCGGGAAACAGTTTCGCAGCGGCGATCGCGAGGATGCCCGTGCCCGTTCCCACGTCGAGAAAACTTCCACCGTCAAAATGATTCTCGACAGCCGCGAGACAGAGCCGCGTCGTCTCATGCGTTCCGGTACCGAAAGCCATTCCCGGTTCGATGCGAATTACGATGCGGCCATGATCGTTTTCAATCTCACTCCAGGGCGGCGCAATGATGAAGCGTTGTCCAACTTCGACGGGCTGCCAGCTCTTCTTCCATTCACCCAGCCAATCCTCGTCAGCAACCTCGCGAACGCTCATGTTGCGAACGTCCGACGAAGACAGACTGTAGATTCTGAGCGCCTCGGCTAGATCCGCCCGGACGCGCTCGCGATCGGGCACCTCATTGAAATAAGCCGTGACCCGAAGGAGCTCGGGCGAGGAATCGTCAACTTCCGTTCCCAGTGCTCCCGATTCCATCAGCGCATACTCAACAGCTTCGCGAGCAACGGGCTCAACCGTAAGGTCGAGTGCGTACCAAAGCTGAATTTTTTGTTGGGCCTTACTCATAAGGTGTCAAACGGGACGAGGGCGTTCCCCAAGGCTCGTCGGGCTATCGTCAAACTAAGTACCTTCCTGGCTTTTACCTCTTCGATCTTTTGCCTCAATTGTTCCTTTTCAATTTATATTCTCGGTTGAACCAGATTGTATTGAGCAAACGACGACGCGCTGCTCAAAAAAGCAATCGTTTTTGCAGCGGACACAAGATGAGGCTAGGTTTTGCATAATAGCCAAATCTCAAACTGGTGAAGCTGACAGAATTACCCACCGATCCCCATGTCATCCAGCAGATTCGCGCGGTTGCGCCACTCCTCTTCAACTTTGACGAAGAGCTCCAGATGGACACGATGACCGATGAGACTTTCGATTTCCTGTCGCGCCTCGGTGCCAATCTCTTTCAAACGCGAGGCACCTTTGCCGATGATGATCTTCTTCTGTGATGGTCTCTCAACGAAGATCGCGCAGTAGATCCGCGTGAAGTCCTCACGCACTTCTTCCCATTTCTCTGTAACCACGGCTGTGATGTAAGGAATCTCTTCATCAGTCACTGCGAGGATCTTTTCCCGGATGATCTCCGCAGCCATCGTGCGCACTGACTGGTCCGTCAGTTCGTCTTCACCAAATAGCGGCTCGCCTTCAGGCAAGTGTTTGATGATCTGATCCTGAAAGACGTCGATCATGCTGCCGCGCAACGCCGATACCGGAATGATTTCGCGCCAGTCATACTCGTGCTGATACCAGTCCATCAAAGGCAGCAACGCCGCCCTGTCCTTGAGCTTGTCGATCTTGTTCAGCAACAGCATCGCAGGCTTCTGGGACTTCTGGACCAGATCAAGAACAAAGCGATCACCGTTACCGGTAGGCACCGAGGCGTCGCGAATCAGACAAACAAGATCCACACCCATGAGCGCGTCCTGCACAACGGACATCATCCGGCGATTCATCTCGTAACCGGGTTTGTGGACGCCGGGCGTGTCGACCAGAACGATCTGGCCATCCGGACGAGTGATCACTCCCTGAATTCGAAAGCGCGTTGTCTGTGGCTTATTGGAAACCGCGGCGATCTTCTGTCCGACGAGACGGTTGAGCAGCGTGGACTTGCCGGCATTAGGCCTGCCGACGAGCGCAACGTATCCGCTATGGAAGCTCTGCTCTGGATTTGCGGGGGTCGGAGCGTTCGTTATTTGTTTTTCTCCACGAATATTTGCACGAGATTAACGATTCTCGGTTGTCTTTTCGAGACCACGACGTGAATTGAATTCCAACTTGCCATGAAAGTTCTGGCCGCCGCGCAGGAAGCGATCGAGCGCGGCTTTTTTCGGCGCGGTGGTCTGGGCCAGAACGGGAAAAGTGCACAACAAACCGACGATGAAGGCTAAAGCAAGCTTCATTATTCCTTTGCCTCTGAAGTCTTGCATCAGGCTGCGTTGGGAGAGGGCCATCATTCACCACGCAGGGGAAGAATGCAAAGGCCTACGAATGCGGAATGAAAGGAAGGTTCGTCTCGACACTTCAACCTCGCAGCGAATCGGTTGCCCGCGGAGAGCCCTTTCATCAATGAACTGTCGCATCTCCGAAAAATTCATCATTCATCATTCCCTCTTCGGTTAGCTTCGTCGAGCGCGCGTTGCAGCTCCTCCCGCTTCGCTTCGAGCACCGCGTCGTCGGCATCTGCCGGCACGTAAATCGGCGGCGCCATGTATAGCCGCGCTCTAGTGAACGGCAACGGCACTTGAAAGTCGTCCCAAGTTGGTGCTTTCCAATAATGACGCAGCACCATCGTCATCGGCATGATCGGCTGGCCTGACTTCTTCGCGAGCAACACCGGTCCCATCTTCGCTACGTAAGGAGGCCCGGTTGGGCCATCGACTGTAAAAGCCGTAGTGCAGCCGGCGCGCATCAAGCGCACGAGTTCTACCACCGCGCCAACGCTGCCACGCGTAGACGAACCTCTTACCGCGCCATAACCAAACCTCTGAATGAACCGGGCGATGTATTCGCCATCAAAACTCTTTGACGTCAGAACGATGATGCCGCGATTTCGGAACCAGTAAGTCATCGCGAAGATTCGATCATGCCAGAACGAATAGATCGGCAAACCGCCCTCACGCGTGACCTGCTCGTGGTTCTCCCAGTCAATTACTTCAAAACGAATCGTCCGGCCGATTAGTCTTATTAAGAAATAGAACGCCAGGTCGGCGAGGCGAATGACCAGCCGTTTCTTAAACGGATAGTCGGACAAGTCGGCAAACTTGTAAGCACGATCTATGTTGCCCGCTGCGCGAGTCTTGGATCGACCAGGTTGTCGCTCGGAAACCTGCATGAGAATCAGCAATCAGCAATCTACTGGTACAGATCCGGCTCACCGGGCGGCCTGGTCTTCCAGCGCTTGTGAATCCAGAGCCACTGTTCCGGATAACGTCTGACTATACTTTCGATGCTCGACATGAACTGCGAAGTCAGTTGAATCACATCCACTTCGTCGTTCCCGGTCTGTTCGACGACAAGCGGCGACTCGATACGCATGACAAAGCGCTGTCGTTCAGCATCCCAGGGGACATAGATAGGCACAACGGCGGCACCTGTTCGTAGAGCAAGTTTCGCGGGCATGGAAGTGGTCGATGCGGGCGTGCCGAAGAAGTCAACAAAGACTCCTTCCCGCGCCAGCATGTTTACATCAGGTAGCAGACCCAGCGTGCCACCCTCGTTGAGGTGTCGCAGGGCCGCGCGCGAAACGGCGTTCTTGTCGATCGTCTGATTGCCGAAGCGGGTTCTGACGGCGTTGACCATTTCTTCGATACGGGGATTGTCGATGCGCCGCACCATAAAACTCAAAGGACGACCAAGAGCAGAGAGTGCAAAACTTGAAAGTTCCCACGCGCCCAGGTGGCCGGTGAAGAGAATCACACCGCGGCCGCGAGCCTGAGCCGCTTGAAGATGCTCAAGGCCTTCGCAGTCGACAATGCGCTGCAACTCTTCCGGGGTTACACGCGCCAGTTGACTGAACTCGCCGAGCTGACGGCCCAGGCTGTCGAAGCAACCACGCAGCAGCCGTTTCTTTTCATCGGGCTCTAGTTCAGGAAAAGCCAGTTCCAGATTGCGGATGGCGGTGCGCCGGAGTCTTCCGCCAAGGAGGTACGCGAGGCGTCCGATCGCCCGCCCACTGGCGATGGACATCGGGCGGGGCAGGGCTCCCAGGGTCGAAAGGGCCGCTCGCGCGACGACGTATTCGAGAGTAGTTTTCAGCTTTCCGCGGCTGGCCATCGAACAAGTAATACAGGGGAACGGGGGAACAGGGGAAGGGGGGACGAGCGCCTCATGCTTTCTTAACACCTATCCAATTCATCATTCGGCGTTCATCATTCGCGCTCCCCGTTTCCCTCTTCCCCCGTTCCACCGTTACCCGGTGTCTGATATATTCCGAACGCGTTGAGTGGCAATCTCGTACAGTAAGTTGGAAGCTGCTGCCGTTTGCTTCTTTTCTCTCCTCGGACACTAAGATCGGTTTGGAGCTGGATGCAGAAACGTAGGATTCTCATCGTCGATAATAACGATGGGCTGCGTGCCATACTCGAAGAGGTCCTGGGCCAACTGGGCCATATCGTGGTGGCTACCGGCGATCGCGAAGCAGCACTGGCGCGCGCGGATTTGGATCAGTTTGACCTGATCATCAGCGACCTCACCGAAGAAGCGAGCTCCAATGGAAAGCCGATCAGCGAACTGCAACGCAAACATCTGCTGGTCCCGATCGCCGGCTCCAACATTCAGGCGAATGTGATCAAGGCTTTCAAGGTGGGTGCGGCGAACTACCTGCGACTCCCCTACAACAAAGACGAGCTCCGCGAAGTGGTCGAGCTGACTCTCTCTCACAAACTGCGGTACGTTGACGGTCCCGGCCTGTTACCTCACGTACATGAAAAGATCGAGTTTGAGCTTCCCAGTGATCTCTCTTTAATGAACGGGGTGCTGCAATATCTGTTGGAACGTGTAGCCAAGCTCGGGTTGATCAAGCCGGAACGCTCCAATCTCTTCATTGCTCTTGATGAAGCGTTCGTCAACGCCGTCAAACATGGTAACAAGAACGACACTTCCAAGCTGGTACGAATCACCGCCGAGCTGTCCCCACGCGAAGCCAGCTTTACCGTCGAAGATGAAGGCGAGGGCTTCAACGTCCAGGACATTCCCGATCCATGCGATCCCGCCAACCTGTTCAAGAGCTCGGGCCGCGGCGTCCTGCTTATTTACAACATCATGGACGAAGTTGAGTACAATGCGCAGGGCAACCGCGTGAAGATGGTCAAGCGTCCGGAAAACCCGAGCGATACTCAACTAGTTGAACCAAGTACTCCCAACGACAAGCACGCCGGAAACGGCTGACGCTGTAGAGATAGACCACCCAAATTCAGTGGCAGGGACACGCCGTGTCGAGCGCCTGCTTTCTTTTTGGGCGGCGTGGCCCTGGTGGGCCATCCCCGCACTGCTCGCTCTCCTTCTCACTCTGAATTTCCTCGATCCGTTCATCGGTGATTGGGACGGCATCGATTACACGATGCTCTCGCTTGCCGGCTATCCGTCATCGATGGCACTCGGCCGAAACCTGTTCATCTTCGGCAATCATGCGCTCTACGAATTCGCCCACACGCTTTTCGGTGTCACGCCGGAGCATGCGTATCTGCTCTTCAAGTATGCCGTGGTCGCGCAAGTTCCCCTCGCGGTGATCGCTTGTTGGGTTCTCGCACGCGATGTCTCTGCCTCTGTCTACACGGCCACACTCGCGGCGCTCTTTGTCGTCTGTTCCCCCATCTTCGTGCTCTACGGCGGACAGGTGATGACAGACGTTCCTTCACTGCTGATTCTTACTGTGGCGTTGGTTGTTCATCTGCGTGGGATTCAGCAGGAACGCGTCGGACTCGTGCTCTTCGGCGCGGCACTAATGGGATTGGGAGTTAACCTGCGCGAGACTGTTGCGTTCTACCTGCCGTGGCTAGTCATCGCACCGTTTGCGCTGGGTTGGAGACTCCGCCGCCGTGAACTCGCTTTCGTTACTTTGTCACTGGTTATTTTCCTCGTGCTCGGCCTCGGATGGTTTGGCTACTGGTTTCTGACCGATCCTCACTATCGCTCGATCTGGCATGGTTGGCGGGAGTCATTGCTGCAGGAGTCAACTCGCCACCCGGTAGCATTGCGCAATGCCATCCCATACCTGATGTACTTTTTCATCAGCGCTCCTCTGATCTTTTTGGCGTTCCCCTTCGCGGTCTTCAATGAGTGGCGACAGAGAAAACTATCGCCGCTGCTGCTATTGGGATTTATCGGGCTATTTGCAGACCTGCTTCTTTTTTTGAACTACAGTACGGCTGTCAACTGGCGTTACTTCCTCACAGGCTTACCTGCGCTCGCCCCTTTATCGGCAAACTATCTAATCCGAAGATTGACCGCGCTAACAGGCAGCGCCCGGCTGTCGTTTGCCGCGTGCGGAGTTGCCCTTGGAGCTCTCGCCGCCACGTTCACCATCTTCATTCAACCAGTGAGTCGGGAGTTCATCCAACGCCGCGCGATGAGCCGCGAATATAAGGAGCAACTCGTCAACGTGCCGCGCGATGCCGTGATGATTTCGGGATCACAGACCATCGCCGTGACTTACTGGAAGGCGATTGGTAGAGGCGAGTGGAAAACGATTGGCACGGGGGGAGGCTGGCCGGGCATCAGACTCGTTCAGGTGATCGAAGACCATCTGGCCCAGGGACACCGCGTGTTCCTCGATTCGGATCCGCGCTGGTGGCTGCCTTGCAGTTGGCAGAGCCAGGAGATTCCTGCGATCGTCGCGCTCGAACAACGGTTCCGTTTCCGTAAGGTGACGGAGTCGATCTACGAGATTCGAGCGGCAACCGATGATACGGCGCACGACGAACCGAACTTGCGGAGACTGTTACCCGAAAACAGACCGGGGGATACCAAGAAGTGTCCGCCGGGCTCGCAGTTGTAGGGTTGTCACTCCGTCGGCACCCCGGCTGAAGCTGGATTCTCTCTCGGTGACATCATTCAACCCGGGGCCGACACGGAGTTCCGCCCTACAAAGTCTCGCATCATGCCTTTCGAATTATTTCTTGCTCTCCGCTATTTGAGATCGCGCCGCAAGCGACGGCTCGCACGGCTGACGGCTGTTGTCGCTATTCTGGGCATCGCGATTGGAGTCGGCGCACTAATCGTCGCACTGGCGCTGGCCAATGGATTTCGCGATGAGATGCGCGAAAAGATTTTGCGCGGAACTGCGCACGTGAATGTGATGCGCGCTGATGGCCAGCCGCTGACGGATTACAGCGAACTCGCAACCCGCATCGCGAAGATTCCGGGAGTGACTAGTGCATCTGGAACAACTTACGACGGTGCTGTGATTATTGGGCCACAAGCAGCTGCCTATGCGGTGCTGCGTGCCATCGACATAAAATCAATTGAGGCACTCACGGACGTCAAGCGTTCGCTCGTCGCAGGGGCCGCAGATCCACTTGGTTCTGCAGAGGCACAAACGCCAGCAGGGCCAAACCGAAAGAGTGCTTCATCCGTGAACTATCCAGTGGTCCTGGGCGAAGAGTTAGCCCGGCGGACCGGTCTTCATCTCGGTGACGTGGCCGAGATCATTTCAGCGAGTGGAAGTCTCACTTCCATCAAGACGCTAAGCGGGCAGTCAGCTATTCGTAACCCGCGCCTCGTGCGAGTAGTCGGAATCGCCCGTCTGGGTCTCTATGAATACGACTCGACGTGGATCTACGTGTCTCTTGATTCCGCCACACAAATAGCAGGGACTGGTCCGGGCGCTTCTGTCATCAGTGTCCAACTCGCCGATATCTACGACGCTAAACGGGTAGCCGGTGAAATCAAGTCGGGGTTAGGGAACGAGTACACGACGATCGATTGGCAGGAAGCGAACCGTCCCCTCTTTGCAGCGCTTGCCCTGGAACGCCGGATGGGGCTCTTCGTGATCGCTCTGATCATCTTGATCGCCGCGTTCAATATCACGACAACCCTGATTCTTGTCGTTGTCGAACGCGGCCGGGACATTGGGATCCTTCGCGCGATGGGCGCGACCAGCACGAGCGTTATGGGAGTCTTCATGATTGAGGGCGCCATCATCGGCTCGCTCGGCGCGATGCTGGGAATACTATTGGGGGTTGTTACCTGCGTGATTGGCAATCGCTACAGGCTGGTTAGCCTGCCAGCCGATGTCTACTCAATTAGCCATGTGCCGTTCAACTCGCAGGCGCGCGACGTTGTACTTGCCGCACTCGTGGCATTTTTGCTCAGCCTGATCGCCACAATCTATCCGGCATTAGCAGCTGCGCGTGTTCGTCCGGTGGAAATGCTCCGAGACGCAAATTAGTCCCATGTCCAAAGTCCAAAGTCCAAAGTCCGAGTTCAGCGAGCTCGCTAGCGGCGCTGAGAAGTTGCCGGTTACGTCAGCTGACGTTGCACCTTGGACGTCGGACCTTGGACTTTGCGTCACCGACTTGCGTAAAAGCTTTTCATCGCCTTCGGGAGAGACGATTGAGGTATTGCGTGGGGCCTCTTTTGAGGCAATGCCAGGTGAGACCATCGCCATTACGGGCGCCTCCGGAGCGGGCAAGTCGACCTTACTTCACCTGATTGGCGGTCTGGAAACGCCGGATCACGGAAGTGTCGCGCTTGGCCAGTTCGAGATTGAACGAGCTCATCCGGCCTCCC
Source organism: bacterium (assembly GCA_040005515.1). GTDB lineage: Bacteria > Acidobacteriota > Blastocatellia > Pyrinomonadales > Pyrinomonadaceae > PSRF01. The sequence goes on along the minus strand of JBDTYQ010000069.1, from coordinate 2,486 downwards.
TGGCGAGATTCCGGAACACCCAGATGGGACTGATCTTCCAGTTTCATCACCTTTTGCCGGATCTCACTGCCGCAGAGAATGTGGCCTTGCCGCTGATGATGGCCCGCGAAAACCGCGCGGCGACAATGAAGGAAGCCCTTCGAGCTTTGGCGCAGGTGGGCCTCGCCGCCCGCGCCAATCATCCAGTCGCACACCTTTCTGGGGGCGAACAGCAAAGGGTAGCTGCCTGTCGCGCGCTGATCGGGAAGCCGTCTCTTGTCCTGGCAGACGAACCTACTGGCAACCTGGACGCATCCTATGGTGCGGAACTTGGTGAAATTTTGGTCTCTTATGCCCGCAGCCGACCAGCAATTGTGGTTATCGCTACGCACAATGAAACTTTGGCTGAACTTTGCGACCGCGTCCTGGTTCTTAACGAAGGCAGGCTATCGGAGCGTATTTACCCGCACTGAGTCTGAAATAAGCGATGGGTTGAACCTATTTATTATTCAGAAACGGACAATTTCTTCGTGCCCTTTGCCTCATGGGTTATAATGCAACCACTTGCCGGGCAGCAGTTTTGCCCGGCTTGGTAATCATAGACAGTTGCCAATGAAGTCAACCAATGTTTGAACGGTATACAGAAAAAGCGCGGCGGGTAATTTTCTTCGCGCGCTATGAGGCTTCCCAATTTGGCGCTCCTGCCATCGAGCCGGAGCACTTGCTATTGGGTCTGATGCGCGAAGACAAAACACTCACCGGGCGTTTCTTTCCCCGGGCGCAGGTTTCGATTGAGTCCATCCGCAAGGAAATCGAAGGTCGAACCCTGCTGCGTGAAAAGATCTCTACTTCGGTAGAACTTCCTTTAGCGCCAGAAACCAAGCGTGTGCTTGCTTACGCTCATGAAGAGAGCGACCGCCTGCAACACCGGCACATTGGCACGGAACATCTGCTACTCGGACTGCTTCGCGAGGAACGTTCGATGGCGGCGGAGATTCTCTACGAGCGCGGCCTGCGACTGAATGCCGTGAGAGACGAGATCGCTCGTCAGTCCGGCGCTGATGCCCGCGGTTCGCAGAAGAAAGACACGCCCCACCTGGTTGAGTTTTCCCGCGATCTAACTGACGACGCTTCGAACGACAAGCTCGATCCATTAATTGGACGCGAAGCTGAAATCGAACGATTGGTCCAAATCCTCTGCCGGCGTACCAAGAACAATCCGGTGCTCATCGGCGAACCCGGTGTCGGTAAGACAGCGATTGTTGAAGGCCTGGCCCAGCGCATTGTTCACGGTGAAGTGCCTACATTCCTCGAACACAAACGCATCCTTTCACTGGATCTTTCGCTAATCGTCGCAGGCACGAAGTATCGCGGTCAGTTTGAAGAGCGTCTGAAGCAGATCATGCGCGAGCTGATCGAGAACCCGCAGTACATAGTCTTCATCGACGAGCTACATACACTCGTCGGGGCCGGCTCGGCCGAAGGCTCGCTGGACGCAGCAAATATCCTGAAGCCCGCTTTGTCACGCGGCGAGATTCAGTGTATCGGCGCAACAACTCCGGGTGAATTTCGCAAATCGATTGAGAAGGATCGCTCGCTTGAACGGCGTTTCCAGGCTGTTAAAGTACCGCCGCCCTCCGAAGCAGAAGCTGTTGAAATCCTTCACGGCGTGCGCGAACGCTACGAAAGTTTCCATCAAGTCCGCTACACCGACGACTCGCTCGAGGCAGCTGTCTATCAGTCGCACCGGTACATTCCCGACCGTTTCCTTCCCGACAAAGCCATCGACGTGCTCGACGAAGCCGGCGCTCGCGTCAAGCTTCGTGTGCGTAGGGAACAGGGCAATCTTGCTGATTGGAACCAGTTGAACGAGTGGTCGCGGTCCTATGACGAAACGCCGGTTGCTCGCGATACTACCGAGGATGCGCTGGTCTCTGCTGAAGTTACTCGCGACGATGTTGAGGAAGTGATCGCCCGCTGGACCGGTATTCCAGTGACGTCTCTGAAAGAAGAAGAGACTCGCAAACTACTGCGGATTGAGAGCGAGTTACACACTCGCGTGGTGTCTCAGCGTCCCGCAATCTCGGCACTTGCTCGGGCAATCCGTCGTTCTCGCGCGGGACTAAAGAACCCTTTGCGGCCAGTAGGCTCATTTTTGTTCCTTGGTCCGACCGGCGTCGGCAAAACAGAAGTTGCGCGCTCGCTCGCGCATTTCCTCTTTGGCAGTGAACGGTCGATGATCCGATTCGACATGTCGGAGTTTATGGAGAAACACTCCGTATCCAAGTTGATCGGCTCCCCTCCGGGATACGTCGGCCACGAAGAAGGTGGACAACTTACCGAACGCATCAAACGCGCTCCTTACTCCGTCCTGCTGTTTGATGAAATCGAAAAGGCGCATCCGGATATCTTCAACATCCTGTTGCAGGTTTTTGAAGATGGTTTGTTGACTGACGCGCTCGGCAACGCGATCGACTTCAAGAACGCGATCATCATCATGACCTCCA
>JBDTYQ010000068.1:0-18462 GCA_040005515.1 bacterium | reverse complement strand
TCGCGTCGTCCGAGTTCATCCGCGGCTCTCTTCCTTTGGGGCGTTATCACCGCCAAGTCGCCAAGGGACAGCCAAGTTCGCCCAAGCCGGAAATGATCTTACTTGCTGGGCGCGGAGTTCTTTTCCTACAATTGCAGTCTTTGCGAACTCGGCGATCCCTGGAGGCTTGGCGGTTCCGTGGCGGGCGCATCATTCATCTTCCCTACTCATCATTAATCATTCCGCGCTTCTAGTCGCCGCTGACACTCGCCCTAATCCGTTCTTTCTCGGTCTCATCTGTCGCGCTCGTCTCTAATGCTTCCTCAGCGGCGACTTTCCTTCGTGGCCTCTTAATCCGACGGACGATCCCTTTGCGAAGGTTAGCGTGCGCAGCAGCGAACCGGCGCCAGCTTGAGGTCGACCGCAGATCATCGAACAGTGAGTACGCGACGGGCGTAGCAATCAGTGTGAGCAAAAGAGAGAGCGTCTGACCACCAATGACTACAATTGCGATAGATCGTCGTTCTTCCGCACCAGGGCCCGTACCCAATGCCAGCGGCAACATGCCGGCGACCAACGCCAGGGTAGTCATCAGGATCGGTCGCAGCCGATCTCGATTGCCCTGCATGATCGCTTCATAACGTTCCATGCCTTTAGCACGCAGGCTATTCATGTGATCGATCTGCAGGATTGAGTTCTTTTTCACGACTCCGAAGAGCACGAGGATGCCGAGCGCCGAGTAGAGATTGAGAGTATCGCCCGTAGCCCAAAGCGAGAAAAGTGCGAACGGAATCGAGAGCGGTAGGCTCAACAGAATCGTTAAGGGATGGACCGTGCTTTCAAATTGCGACGCCAGGATCATGTACATGAAAATGATCGACAGCAGAAAGGCCCAGACAAACTCGCTAAATGTTCGCTCCAGCTCTCGCGCGCGTCCCGACACCGTCGTGCTGTAGGCAGCCGGCAGATTCATCTCCCTGACAGCGCCGCGCAGTACTTCAATTCGATCCGCAAGCGCAAAGCCCGGGGAAACCGAAGCGCGCATCGACACCAACCGTTCGCGGTCCAGTCGGTCAATGCGCGAAGGACTCGTGTCTCTCCTGATCTTCACAAGGTTATCCAGACGCACCAAGCCACCGCGCGACGAGGGAACATAGAGACGACTGATCGTTCCGGCATCATTTCGATCGCCCTGAAGCAACCGCAATTGGACGTCGTAGTCCTCGTTCACCGATTCATCATGGAACCGGGACGCCTTGTCATCGCCGCCAACCATCACTCGTAAACCCGTGGAGATATCGGACGTGTCAACTCCTAAATCAGCGGCCCGCGCGCGATCAATCTCCACTCGCAACTCGGGCTTGTTCAGTTTCAGCGTCGTGTCTGCATCGACGATGCCGCCTAGCTTCTCCGAACGCTTCATCAGGTCATCTGCGTAACCGGCGAGGGCCACGATGTCCGGTCCACGTAAATTGAAATCGATGTCAAAACGGCCACCCGCGCCAAAGTTAAATGAAGGAGCATTACGCACGCCGATGCGCATCGGCGCGTACTTGCGCAGCCGACTGCGCAACTCCTGCATCACATCCTGCTGGCTATAATTTCCGCGAAATGCGTTTAAGGGGTTTCCCTTTTTAGTCTCAGTCCAGATCCTCCCTAGCGAAAGGGTTCGCTCCTCGTGAGGCGCAATGCGCACGTAAGCGTTCGCCTGATTAAGCCCGCCCAGAAAAGATCCGCCCACTGAAGCAAGGACCAGCCTGACACCGGGTGTAGCAAGCATCTCCTTTTCAATAGCGTGCATTGCTTCATTCATCACTGCGAGGTTGGCACCTTCCGGACCATTGACGCTGACTTCAAACTCCGCTTCGTCGACGTTCGTAGGAATGAACTCCTGCTTCACGCTACGGTAGAGCGGAACGCTGGAACAGATCACGATAACAGCGAGAGCCGCCACCGCGAGTCGATGTCGCATCGCGGACGCCAGCAGGCGCGAGTAGCCACCATCAATCCAGCGATAGAAACCGCGACGAGAAGCCGGGGCGCCGTGACCTCCTTTCGCGTCGTCCACGCGAATGAGCCGCGAGCTCATCATGGGAGTGAGCGTGAAGGAGACCAGCAGACTTACCAGAATCGCGACCGCCGCAGTAATTCCAAACTGGTAAAGGAAGCGTCCCGAGATCGACGACATGAAAGAGACAGGTAAGAAAATGACGACCAGCGAAAGCGTGGTCGCCAGCACTGCCAACCCGATGTCCTTTGTGGCGTCCCGCGCTGCCTCCTTCGCTCCCATCCGCTTCTCTTCAATGAAGCGAAAAATATTTTCGAGCACGACGATCGCATCGTCGATCACTACGCCGACCATCAGCACAAGGGCCAGCATTGTTACGCTGTTGAGCGTGAAGTCCAGCAGACGCATCATCGCAAACGTGGAAATCACTGAGCACGGAATCGCAACCGCAGCAATTAACGTTGCACGCCATGACCGCATGAAGCAAAAGACGACGAGACTGGCGAGGATGCTTCCGAGGACCAGGTGTGTCTCGATTTCGTGGAGCGCGGCTTCGATATACCTTGATTGGTCGCGAATCACCTCGAGCTTCACGTCCCCAGGGAGTTGCGAAGCCACGCGGGGCAGCTCCTTCTTAATTCCCTCGATGACCGCAATGGTGTTCGCGCCAGACTGGCGGCGAATCTCGAGCGAGACTGTGGGCGCGCCGTTCAGCCGCGAAAGCGATCGCTGTTCCTTGGTTCCATCTTCGACGCGACCGATGTCCCGAATACGAATCGGCGAGCCACCCAGATTGGCCACGACCAGATCACCAAAGGCACGTGGATTCGAATAGCGCCCCAAGGTGCGCAGGACAAGTTCTTCGCGACCGGTGTCAACATTACCTCCGGGCACATCGGCGTTCTGGCGCGTTAACGCCTGGCCGACTGCCGTAATGGGAATTTGATAGGCGGCGAGTCGTTCGGCATCAATCCAGATATTGATGGCGCGATCCAATCCACCGACTACACGAACCTCACCGACGCCGCCGACGCGCTCTAATTGAACGCGGGCAGTCTTGTCAGCTAGTTCGGTGAGCTCGCGAATGGAACGATCGCCGGAGAGTGAAATCGTCACCACAGGAGTGCTGTCGTTGTCGAACTTTTGCACGATTGGTGGCGTGGCATCGTCGGGTAGTCCACGCCCCAACGTACTGACGCGGTCGCGCACGTCCTGGGCTGCTGTATCGAGATCGCGATCGAGTTTGAATGTAGCGATCACGATTGAAGTACCTTGCCCGGAGATCGAACGCAGTTCATCGATGCCGTCAACTGTATTGACGACTGCTTCGATTTGCCGCGTGACGAGCGACTCAACTTCTTCGGGAGAAGCACCGGGCAGGTTTGTGCGAATACTTACGGTGGGCAGGTCAACAGAGGGAAAACGATCGACGCCGAGCCGAAAGAATCCGGCCGCACCAACGACGACGAGCGAGAGCACAATCATCGTCGCGAACACGGGACGGCGAATACAAATCTCGGCTAGCTTCTGCACGATCAAAAAAAGAGTTTCGAGTTTCGAGTTTGATTCGTCGAAGGCGCAGGCCTTTAATCTCAACTCCCATAAGCCGGGACCCTAAACCCAAGACCCAAAATCAAGAACCAAGTCCAAAGCTCTAAACTATAAATTCAAACTGCTATTGAATCACTTCTACTGACTGACCCGACTGAAGGTTGCCAGGGTCAACGATCACCTGGTCGCCGACGTTCACCCCCGCGACAATCTCAGTCCAGTCACCGCTGCGGCGGCCGGTTGTCACTGGTTTTTCCAGAGCTTTGCCGTTCTGCACGACGATCACTTTCTCAATTCCAGCGAAGGTCACGATTGAGTTGTTCGGCACGGTCACCGCCATCTTCGCGTCGTTGGTTACTATCTCCGCATGCGCAAACGCTCCGGGCCGCAACTTGCCAACATTGCGAACATCCGCTTCCACGACCAACATCCGACTCTGCTGAGCAATCACCGGACTCAGTCTCATCACCTGTCCGACATAAATGTTCGTGTCGCCGTCGATCGTAACTCGGACGTTCTGCCCGAAGCGTACGTTGTGCGCTTCCCGCTCGGGCACCTCGGCGCGCAATCGCAACGGGTCCATCTTCACTATGTTCACAACAGGAGCTCCTGCTGCCAGGTACTCACCAACGCTGGCCCGCTTCTCCTGCACTATGCCGTCGAGCGGTGCAGACACCGACGTGTCGGAAAGCTGCTGCCGCGCGAGCGACAACTCTGAACGCCGCTGCGCCAAAAGCGCCTGTCGATTGCGAATTTCTTCGATCGCATCCTGATAGCGGCTGACTGCCACTTTGTATGCGGCATCCGCCGTATCGAAATCTGAACGGGCTACCACTCCCTGCTCCACAAGTTTGGCCGAACGATCGCGACTCACTCGAGCCTCATCCAGAACAGCTCGGGCCTGCCTGACCGTTCCAGTGTCCTCTGCATTCACGTTGTCATCTTTTCCGTCTGGGGATAACCCGAGCCGAGCGCGTGCCTGAGCCAAAGCTGCCTCGGCCTGTTGCACACGCAGGTTGTAATCCTGAGGTTCTACTTGTGCGATCACCTGACCACGACGAACGACACTACCGAGATCCACAGTGATCGAACGCAGTCGTCCCGGGACTTTGACGCTCGCAGTAGTCTGATCGTAAGCGGCAAGCGTACCGTTCACCGTTACCGCCTCGCCAAATGGAGTCTCTTCGACGCGCGCAGTCTTCACCTGTCGAGAAGTCTTATCGGCCGCCTGACTTTGCCGCGCGCCCGAAGGATACTGGCTCTTACAAGCCGGTAGCGCCGGCAGCAACAGCAGCAAGGCAATGGGAAGCATCCGGACAGCTCGACATGAGTGAGCCATCTTATTGAGGGGTGTGAGCAAGCTTTGCATTCGGTAAACTTCTGGCAGTTGTCTAAAGAACATGGGAGCGCTCAGTTTAGCACGACCGCATTACAGAACAGCGGCGTCTTAAGCGCGACAACCTAGAATGGAACGAGTGGGACTCGCCAGTCAGGAACAGGGACCATGCCCGTTTGCAGGAGTAGAAAATTCTTGGGACTAACGTCGTCAATTCAACCTCAGACTGCAAAGGAACTCCGTCAAATCGCGCAAGTGGCTAGCAACCCAAGCGGGAACAGGTCTACTTTCTCTACTTTAGCCTTGTGGAGGTGAGACCTTTCAGGTTGCAGCGGGCGGCTGGGTGTTGCCGTCTTAACTACAGGTTGAGTTTTACTCTGCGCAAAGGCCGGCAGTTTGGACAAGACGACCGCGCACACGAGCAGACCTTTGTCATAAAGAAAAGCACTTGTAAGAATCGGACGTAATACAGGACTCCGTTCCAGCCGGGAACTGGCGAAGATCTTGCTAAACTTGATCTGTTATGGGTTGAGCGGTTTGGCGGAGATCAAACCTTCAAGATGCGAACGTTTATGAAGCCACTCCTCAGAAACGGAGCTGCCGGGACGTCCCTGATTATCGGGGGCAGAATGTTCAGCACGAGCAAGGCAAACTCGCATTTCAGCTAAAGCTCTTACGGAACAAGTAGGACATCTTGATAAAGAACGTCCGGCCATTGCGACGGAAGCCTGGCTCCAGTTGTCCTGAAAACGGATTGAAGCCGCGCCGATTCAGATCATCGTTATACCCAACGTAGAACGCTGTCCCTGGATTCGGAGTGTAACCGAGCAGGAACTGGCCTTTCATAGTCGACGCAATCGAATCAAAGTCGCCGCGGGCCCGGGCAAAAAGAAACCGCGTGAATTGATAGGTACCGCGCAGTGAGACGATATTTTCATTGAAGGCGAGTTCTTTGGTGTCGTAACGTCGCAGCCGTTCCTTGGTGAAGTCCAAATTGAAATGCAACGCACTCGTTGGCTGGTAACTTATGGTGCCGTCGATATGCAGGAAGTCGCCCGAGCCGGGGTCCTGCGGAGCCCTACAAACCGTCGGCAGCGGGACGGCGTTACAGAGCCCAGCCGCGGCCGCCTGTCGTGCCGCTATAGCGCCGGGACTGACCCGGGGGAAGCGGGGGCCAGCACCAAAGTCGTAGTCGAAGTCACCCCAACGACGATTCACGAATGTGTTGAAGCTGATTTTCTTGTTAATCGTCGAACCAACAAAAAAGTACAGCCCATGGGTAGAGGTCGAGCGCTCGTTATCGTCTCCCGCAAACGTACAGGTGTTAGTCAACAGACAATTGGGGATCGCCGCACGCACTGGACCGAACTCACTTTCAAAAACCCGCTCATAGCCCTTGTCATTGCCAAACCCGACATTAGTCTGGTGGGCAAAGTTGAACTGCAGCTGGGCTTCATCCCCTACATTCTGCAAGTTCCCCTGCCAATCGAAGTTGGTCGCAATGTCTGTATAGACGCGCCAGGAGACGAGCTTGGCTTTCGGTTTTGGTTCCGAGTTGTAACGGATGAACCAGTTGATGTTATTCGTATTGACGCGACGGTTGAAGCCGACGTCGGAGCGGTAGTAACGCGTGCGACCGACGGCGGAAAGGTCATGACCGAAGTGTCGCCCGTTCTGGTTGTAATCGAGTGCATAGATAAAACCATTCTTCTTGCGATCGAGCCTCTGGCCCTCTTCGGGAAAGAAAAAGAAATTACGCGACTGGGTGGCAAGCGCTTGAGCGCTGAAGGTAGTTGTCTTGTTGAGACGAAAACGTGAGTCGAAGCCTGCGAGATTGTTGTACCTGTCAACGAACTTGTAATGCGTCGCGAGCAATCCGATGAATGAATCTTTTGAACCGATGTCGCGTTTCAAACGAAGCACAGCGACTTCTGCATTCTTATCGAGGAGCCTCGGATTAGCCGTCGGGCGTTCGTCCTCGCTAAAATTGCCGGGACCGTTATCGGAGGCTAGCAATAAACCGAAAGTGTTCCGGTTCAACTTGCCAGTAAGTTTAACGGCGTAGTCGGGGTCGATGATCGCGCGCGTGTGCACCGCAGAAATCTGCGTGCGGAAGATGTCGATTCCTTCAAGGAAGAACGGCCGTTTCTCTTCGAAGAAGATTGGGAAGCGTTGATTGGCCGTAATGACCAACTGATCTGATTCAACCTGGGCAAAGTCAGGATTAACAGCGAAGTCGAGAGTGACAGTGGGGGTGATGCTGTATTTTCCCGTGAGACCCGGATCGAATTTGATCGGTTCGTTTACAAACCTGCCGCCCTGGCTGACCTGGGCAACAGTCACAGGCGGCTTGCGTTTCCCTGTTTCGGATAACGTGAGACTGGGAATCAACTCGAGGGTCCGCTCAGTCGAAATTCCTTCAAGGCCCGTAATGTGACCCTCCTGCGAAAGCAGTCCGGACTGGTCCTTTGAAATCGGCATCCAGGAATCCTGCTCGCCGTTCACATGTTGAATTTGGCGCAGGAAGTGGATGCCCCAAAACTTGCCCTTGCCGGCTTCGTAGCGCAGCGACTTAAACGGGATAGCGACTTCGACAGTGTACCCGTCAGTAGTCACCATACCTTTGGACTCCATGACGATGTCCACGCTGAAATCGTCATTGCCACCCTCGGTGAGAAAACCGTCAGCCTGTATGCCGAGTGGGTTAAAGAACAACTCGTAAGCTCGTCGCTTGTCATTGAAGGTATCGACAATCATGCCGACGGTGTCGTCATCAAAAACTGAGTCACGCTTGGCGACGTTGGCCCGAACCTTAGTCGGGTCGTCGTACGCATGAAACGCGAAATAGATGAATCGTGAATCGTAGCCGGCAAACACTTCGGTACGGGCTGATGCGGCTCCTGAATCGCTGGGTCGCCATTGATGGAAGTCTTTGAATACCGCAGCGCCCTGCCAAACCTCGTCATCAAGCTTTCCGTCGATCACGGGGACTTTATCGAAGCGCGGAATCGTGATCGCCTTCGACTTCTCAATCGGAACTGAGACTGAAGTTTTTGCCGTCTTTGGCGATGCGGTTTTTTCGGTGACAGTCTTGTCGGAAGGCTTGGCGGTTTCAGGTGTCGCCGAAGTTGTCGCCGATGAGGCCGCGGCTGCTGGTATTGCCGGCGGCGCTTGCGCCAGACCCACAGCAAAACAAAAAATTAGCAGGATCAGACTTAAGACAAACTTCATATTACTTCCTGAAGAACTTCGCCCAGACCTCGATGAGTATCGCCTGTGAAGGTGGGACCGTGACTAGTCCCCCTCCAATTAGACAGCGCAGGGGCCTGGATACTTCCAAAAAAGTTGTTCAGGCCTTGGGATTGTTCGATCAGCGAGACTGGAGAATGATCTTCCCGTTTCCAGTATTAAGAACGAAGACAGTGCCGCCGCGTCCGACTTTCCAACGCCGCACGCGTTTGGAGGCAGCGACGTCTTCCGAGACATTCAAGCCGCCGTTATCAACATCTTCGGCGTTAGTCTCGATCGTGAAGTCAGAATTTGCGGGAACCGCTAAGGAGATTGAACCGTCACCGGTCCGGGCCGCGAGAGTGTTGAACCTGCCAGCGAGAGTGATCGAGCCATCGCCCGTGCGAGCGTCTACGCCGCCTTCAAACTTTTCAACGCGGATTGACCCGTCGCCCGTATTCACCTGCAACTGCCCATGACCGTCGCTAACTTCGATTGAACCATCGCCGGTCCGCAGCGTCAGATCACCGGACACACCTTCCAGGTTCAGACTGCCGTCACCGGAAGAAACGTGCAACGTCGCATTGCGGGGTAAATAAACGTCGAGCGATACGGTTCCGTTGTCCTCATACGACTTGGCAATGATCGAGACTGACGAGCCTTGCTGCTCAGTCTGGATCGAAATCTGTTTCAGCTCCTGGGGATCATCTGCACGCTTGTTGGCCGCATACATGACCACCGGCTTGTCCCAACCATGCACGGTAACAGCACCATCGAACGTCACGACATTCACATTGGGATTGCCGCTTACAGGAAAACTCTTCGACTCGCGGTCGGTATATTCGCCGCTGCCGGTGCCCCGGCCTGCGCCGCGGCCTTCGTTGTTTCCTTTACCCAAGCCCTCACCACGCGCTTCGCGGCGAACCTGGACGCGCACCTGGCGCTCGGTCTCGCGCTGCACTTGTCTTTGCGCGACTTCGATCTCCCGTTGAGCATCGCGCAGCGCACGCTCTACTTCCCTTTGGACTTCCACACGAGTTTCCCTCGTTACTCTCGCGGCTTCAACCCGCTCAGCACGTCGCGCTGCAGCAGCGTCTCGCCGGGCTTCCGGTGTCATGTTGGCAGCGTCCTGCTCATTCTGATCCTCATCACCTTCGACACCGTTGTCCTTGAACTTTTCTTTGTCTTTGTCCTTGTTTTGAAGCAAGCCGGTCGCTGGGCTCAGAGCGCGCCCATCCTGAGCATGCTTGATTACAATCCGTCCATTAACATTCCCGAGCCTGATCTGTGGCCCACCGGAACCCAGCTGCCCGTAGAGTTCATGGCCGACATAATCACCGTTCTGTACATCCAGTCCAAACTCGTTGCTGATCGCGCCATGCACTGTGCTCGCCTTCACGATCGCGTTCGAATCCGATGGGATCAATATTAAGACAGGTCCATTAACTGAGTTAAGCGAGATGGCTCGCGCAGGATCGAGATTGGCAAAGCTCGCTTCGAGGCCGCCGTTAACCGTCGACAGTTTTGCAACCCCTAGCAAACCACGCGCTACCATGCGGCCATTCACTGAAGACGCTTTCACGTCACCTTCGACGCCATCCACTTCGAGCGATCCGTTAACCAGGTCGATAGACTCCAGTCGGGCGCGCCGCGGAACGGTGATCGAGTAGTCGACTGTTGCCGGGTTGTTCAAGCGGCCGCGCTGGTCATAAGTAAAGTTCTGGTCCCGGTCAGGGTAGTTCGTCTTGATGCGGATCGATTCGGCGCTGGCGCTCACTTCAATCTTCGCTTCATCAAGGCGCTCTTGTTTGTAAGCGCGCTTCACGGCATCGACCTGGACATCGTTGCGATCCCAGACTCCAATGCGAACGCCCCCATTGAGGTTGTCAACGCTGACCCGTCCATTTGCGGCCAAAGGATAAGTTTGATGAAACTCTTCACGCAGTTCGCCCACGGAATCCGAGCCAATGAGATTTTGTTCGGTAGTTTCAGCCGATCCTCGAGTCTGCATCCTCAAGGCAGTTCCATTTGACGCGCTAACCAGCGCCGCTATCAGCACTAATGATGTAATTGGGCTCTTTTTCAACATCTTCCTCACTCTTATTGTTTCGCAGATCTTCAGCTGTTGCGGCTATCCGCGTTAAGTCTTCAGAAATCAGTCTTAATTTTCCGATTCACTGCTGACATGTTTCGCGCCCATCCTAACCGGCAAGCTGAGATGAACGTCTGATGAATCCCCGCTAGTCAATATCTGTGCCTCGCTGTCTGTACTAATCGTCGCGGGATCCAAAGCGACGGTGCGGTTGAAAATCCTAAAGTCTTCGGTAGGCAGGCTGTCTCTGGTAAATCTCACGCGCGAGTTACTACGTTTCGCAATGCGAATAAATTTCTGCATCGTCTCGGAAAAATCCTTCTCTGACAAAGCGGCGACGAATGCTTCGGCGTTGACCGATTGACTCAACATCTTCAGCTCTGCGGGAGCACGATGAGGAAGTTGGGCCAACAATCGAAGCGGCGCGGAGCCTGCTGCCCTTAACTGCTCACGCTTTGCCAGATCGCAACTGGCTGGCTGGCCTCCGCTCGGCGATCTAGTGATGACCCTCGCAGTGAGTCCCTGCGAACTTTCAATTGGATCAGGCGCCACGACCTTCGAAGTACTGACATGCGCCCTGTTGCTCATGAGACTGCCGGCATCTTCCTGAACACTAACCGGCTCAGCATCGACGCCGTCGAGTCCCTTGAGTTCGATGTCCCCGACAAGCGGCGTCGTCCCGGACCATTTGGCCTCACCCAAAGAAGCAATCTGCGGCGTCGCTGGCTGTAATTGCTCTCCCAGCGTTCTCGTCGCCAGATAAACCTTCGCCAGACTGCCTAGACCCTGGGAGGTGGCCTGCTGCGCATTACCAAATACTTCCTGCACGTGGTTGACCTCTTTGACGAGGTTGGAGTAAGCAGCCACGGCGACGATCAAAGTGATCACTAACCGGTATAGCGCATCTCGGGATTTGCTGATTGCCTTGTTCTCGTTCATTGCTTGATGCCTCTGATTTTTCGGGCCGGAAGTGGTGACCTTGGAGGGTCGATTGCTTGCCGCTCCCGGCCCGTCTGCGTTGCTCTATTACCAGAACACCGAAATCAGTTCTTTTGTGGCAATAAATTTGGCAATCATCCGGTTAATTTCACTTTGTTTGGCGCAGTTCATCTTTGGTAGCGTTAAGTGATGGCAACAGCACATTAAAGCCTGATGCTCCAGGCTTTGCGTACGCCATCCAGAAATCCAGGATACTAGTTTTGTTGCAGGTGAAGCGTGCCTGAGAAGCAGGACACGTTGATTGTCGCGTCCCCGGTTCCGTGAACCGCGCTGACGCGGCGCAGGGAGTAGGTGACCTTAGACGAAGTGACTACTGTCACTACGGGTTTGATGTGAATCACTCCCTTCCCCGAAGGCGAAACTTTGATGATAGCAACGGCCGCTGGTTCAACCTTTGGCGCTACGACGGGAGCACCCGGCGCGGCCTCAGGCTTACGTGATGCAGGCGGTGCGGGGGGAGTAGCAGGTGCAATTTCAGGTGTACCTGATGCAGGCAGCAGCGGAGGATTCGCTGGTGCCGCCGGCGTTGGGAAAGTTGGTTGAGTACTCAAGGTAAGCGGAAAGTCAGTAATGATGTCGCCGTCCTGCGAAATCTTCGCGTTCAAACGGAATGAAGCATCAACCGGAAGAGCTAGCGTTACATCACCGGAGAAGGAGTTAAACCTGTAGCGACCAGCAGCGGCGAGTGGGCCAGTCAGACTCATGTTTCCGCTCACGGTCTTCGTACTCAGTTGTTTGTGTGTTACCTGCTCCAACGTGATGTCGCCGCTGATTGTGACGACTTCAAAAACATCTTCTGGTTCCGCCGGTTTGACGTTAACTGCCTCGACTGGGCCACCCGCGGTGGTAGCACTGACTCGTCCGCTCGAGTCCTTTATACCGATACTGCCGCCAATGCTGCCGGCCTCGATGGACCGTGAAATCTGTTCGAGGTTAATGTCACCGTTCTGCGTTCCGGCATAAGCCGAAGCGATCTCTGCGATGTCGATATTGCCATCGCGCGTTTGGACTAAGACGGTTGCGCCGCGCGGAACATTGAGCTCCACGTCGCTGTAAGCCTGGCAACCCCCTTTTGATCCCGCCGGCTTCCCTTGTTGTTCTTCACCTTTGTTAACGACTAGCACTTCCAATTTCTTCGCTTTCTCAACGGTGGCAGGAGCATCACTGCGCTTAAGTTCGATCTGGACAGCGTCCCCGGATTTTGCCTGGACCTCATTCTTGTCCCAGCCGCGGACGGTGATGTTTCCGGACATTACGCAGAGCGACACCACTACCGACGAATCCGCAGGTATGCTGCGCTCGACTTGCTGCTCCTTCTCGCCATCGGGACGGATTGCCGCGCCCAGCACGACGCCGGGGGCAACAGCCAGAACGAGAGCGATGATGATTGCTCTAAACTTCATTACTTTCCTTGCAAGCTTCCTTTAGTCGTAGCGATTGAAAGACCGCGCGTCCGCAACGGTGTTGAGGAGATTCACTTTGTTCTGATACGCAGTAAACATGAACTCCGCTGCGTCGGGATCATTTGGGTTCTTCTTAGCCGCATCCCTGGTCGCAGCCAAAGCCCGATCGACAAGAGCTAGATTTCTCTCGTACTCGGCTTGGAGCGCAGGCCTCATCGGGAGGTTTGTTGTTGATTTGATCGTGCTGTCCAGGGCCGCAATTGTTTTTAGATAGCTGCGTTCACCCGGCAACAACTTCACATTCGCTACCGCGTTACTCGCCTTTACTGGTTGAGACTTGAAACTAGCATTTCTGAAAACCGGTCGTTCAAACCTGGCTTTTGGAGTGGCCACCACGATGACCGGTGCAGGCGCTTGCGCGACCGTTGCGGCTGTATCTTCAACGCCAAGAGTCTTCGTGACCGGGGGGTTAGTCGCCTTCGCTACCAATTCCGGGTTTTGAACTGAAGGATTACCCTGTCGCAGTTGGATAACTCCAAAGATTGCCGCGAACGCCAGTACCGCAGCCAATCCGGCGTAACCAAACGCGCGCTGGGGTGTGAGCGCAACCAGTGCGGCGAAAGACGGCCACCAATCACCGCTCGCAGCACCAACCGGTGCAGTTGCTTTGGTTTCATATGGCAAGCCGGCAATTGCGGCATCAATCCTTTGTCGCAAGCGCTCGGTCGGCACCGCGTCGCTAAATTCAGGGACGAATGCTGCTGCCACCAAACCAAGCTCACGCTGCAGATCCTGCGCGGCTAAAGCACAATTGCTGCATGACGCGAGATGCAAGCTGGCGCTTTCCATCCGCTCGCCAAAAAGCTCGCGGTCAAAATAGCTTTGCAAAGTTCCTTCGTCCAAACACTCTCTCATCGACTTCCTCCGATTTTCCCGTATACCCGGACAAATTCTTTTCGCCCACGAGCCACGAGGCTGCCAACATTCGTTTCTTTTAAAGACAGCGTAGCAGCGATTTCTTTGTATGAAAGCCCCTGCTGCTTCAGTACTAGACAACTGCGCATCGGCTCTTTGATTTTCTCAAGAGCACGTCGCGCTCCTTCGATGGCCAGCCGTCTCTCGTAATCCTCAGTCGGCGGCGGTGCGAACCAGTCCTGCATCGTTTCCTTCTGGTATTCATGGTCTCGCGCCATCGACCTGCTTTGCCCGCGCAAAGTGTTGCGGGCTACATTCAGTGTCACACGCAAGAGCCACGCGCGCAGAAGCTCCTCGCCTGGGGTTGCGTCGAGATTTTTGTACAGTCTGAGAAAGACTTCTTGCGTCACGTCTTCAGCCAGGGCTGCGTCGCGCAGCACCGCTCGGGCAGTCCGAAAAACTGCACGATGATGGAGCGTAAACGCCTCGTCGAAGCTGAGCGCGGTCGCCGCAGTCGCCATTTCCTCAGGCATTGAGTCTATCAAGGCTCTAGCTTGTCCGCTCATTGATCACCGCTCTCAATCATGCAAACACCGCAAAATGCGCGTTTATGGCAACTTTCTCGATTTGTCTCCCGGCAGCGTCCCATGATCGCGACGCGCGGGGTATTGTAGTCTTAATCGAGGTTTGCACAAATTCCATCGAGCGGGTTAAGTTCAGGATCTATTCGTCCATACAAGTGTCGAGTTAAACGCAAAAGCTGAGCGAAAGTTCTCAAATCCAGAACGGCTGAATGCAAAGTCCCGAGGTCAGTTTGTCCACAGCAATCAACCAGAATCCTGATCACGCCCTCCTTAACAGTCCCTTCATGCGGGCCTGCCGGCGAGAGCCGGTGCCCTATACCCCCATTTGGCTGATGAGACAAGCCGGCAGGTACATGCCCGAATATCGTGAAGTTCGCGCGCGCACAAATTTCCTTGAGCTCTGTAAGACGCCTTCACTTGCGGCAGAAGTGACAGTCACAGCGGCCGAACGACTCGGTGTGGATGCCGCGATTATTTTTGCGGACATCCTGCTGATCGTTGAACCAATGGGGATGAGTCTGGAATTTGCCAAAGGTGAGGGACCGACGATTCACAATCCGATACGGAGCGGAGCAGACATCGAAAGGCTGCGGGAGCTCGACGACCCGGGAGCGCTCGACTATGTCTTTGAAGCGATCAGGCAAACGCGTCACGCCTTGCCGCCCGATCTGCCGCTCATCGGATTCTGTGGTGCGCCGTTCACGATCGCCTCGTACATGATTGAGGGAGGCGGCTCGCGAAACTTCGTCCACACCAAGTCGCTAATGTACCGGGACAGTGGTGCGTGGCACGCAATGATGGCCCTTATTTCGCGCTCCCTCGTGAAGTACCTCAACGCGCAGATATCCGCGGGCGCCCAGGCCGTGCAGCTATTCGATTCGTGGGTGGGCTGTCTTAGTCCCGATGATTATCGCGAGTACGTACTGCCGCATACGCAGAGCGTGATCAGCAACGTCACGCCAGGAGTGCCTGTAATTCATTTCGGCACGGGAACCGCAACGCTCTTGGAGTTCATGCGCACAGCGGGCGGCGATGTGATCGGTCTCGATTGGCGCGTACGGCTGGATCAGGGCTGGCAGAGGCTCGGGGAAGATATGGCAGTGATGGGCAACCTTGATCCGGTAGCATTGTTTGCCGACCAAAAACATCTTCGCGGCGAGGCTGCGAAGATTCTTGCACAGGCGGCCGGGAGACCCGGACACATTTTCAATCTCGGGCATGGGATTCTACCGGAGACCCCGGTAGAGAATGTGATCGCGCTGGTTCAAGCTGTTCATGAAATGAGCGCTAGATAGGTTTCCAGTTTCGAGTTTCGAGTAAGACGACCGGAACCTGGGTTATAAAAGTTAGTTGGTTAAGATGTCGAAGTATGAACGCTGAACAAACTCCAAACTCCGCACTCGAACCTCGGAACTCCGCACTCCGGAATCCGCATGCAGCCGCCGACGGCGCCTTTGACGCATTGTTAGTTGTTTCTTTCGGCGGACCAGAAGGAATGGACGACGTGATTCCGTTTCTTGAGAACGTGCTACGTGGCAGAAACGTCCCACGCGAGAGGATGCTTGGAGTTGCGAAGCACTACGAGATGTTCGGCGGTGTCAGTCCGATCAATCAACAGAACCGCAAACTGATTGCGGCGTTGCAGGAAGAGTTTGCGAGCAACGGGCCTAAATTCCCCATCTATTTCGGCAATCGCAACTGGCAGCCCTTGCTCGCCGACACACTCGAACAAATGAAAGCGGACGGCGTCAAACGCGCGCTCGCTTTCGTGACTTCCGCATACAGCTCCTACTCAAGCTGCCGGCAGTATCTCGAGAATATAGCCGAAGCGCAGAAGACTGTTGGCCCAGGCGCGCCCCAAGTGGAAAAGCTGCGTGCCTTCTACAATCATCCGCTGTTCATTCAGGCTAACGTCGAGAACATCGCCGCGGCATTCAAGCAGATTCCGGAAGCGCGTCGCGCCGCGGCAGCTCTGGTTTTCACGGCGCATAGCATCCCCAAGGCGATGGCCGATAACTGCGCATACCAAGGGCAACTGGAAGAGAGCGGCCGACTCATCGCTGAGTCTTTGGGCCAGCCAAACTGGCGCGTCGTCTATCAAAGCCGCAGCGGACCACCGACGCAACCATGGCTTGAGCCTGACGTGCTTGACTACTTAAAAGAGTTGTCCGCCGGCGGGGTGACCGATGTCGTCGTGGCACCGATCGGTTTCGTCTCGGACCACATGGAGATTATCTACGACCTGGATACTGAAGCGTTGCGACTCTCTGAAGCGCTTGGGTTGAACATGGTGCGGGCGCGGACTGCCGGCACGCATCCAAAGTTTGTTGAGATGATCCGCGAGCTCATCCTGGAACGGACAAACAGCGATAGCAACCGGAGGTCTCTCGGCGCACGTGGTGCTTCACATGACATTTGCGCTGTTGATTGTTGCCTGCCGAAAGCCTGATGAGTTGCCATGAAGAGTATCGTTGTCATCGGTGGTGGAATTACCGGCCTCGCTGCCGCGCTACGACTGGTTGAGCGGAAGCAGGCAGGAGCGGACCTGAACGTAACGCTCCTCGAAGCGAGCGGCCGAGTTGGTGGAGTTATCCAGACTGAACGTCGCGACGGTTTCCTCATTGAACGCGGACCGGATTCCTTTCTTTCTGAAAAACCCGAAACGATTGATCTCGCGAAACGGCTCGGCCTCGAGCCACATCTGATCGAGACTAATCAAACAAACCGGCGCAGCTTCATCGTGCGGGATGGAAAGCTTAGGTCCGTGCCTGAAGGGTTCAACCTGCTCGCGCCCGCGCGTCTGTGGCCCTTCGTCACGAGCGACATCTTCAGTTGGCGTGGGAAGGCACGGATGGCTCTCGATCTTGTGTTGCCGAAGAGAGCGCCAAACGGGATCGATGAGAGTCTTGCAGAATTCGTGCGTCGTCGCCTCGGCCGCGAGGCGCTGGAGCGAATGGCCCAGCCGATGGTCGGCGGAATCTATACCGCTGATCCTGAGAAACTCAGCTTGCAAGCTACGATGCCTCGATTCCTCGAAATGGAACGCGCGGATCGCAGCATCATCCTCGGCATGCGCAAACGCGCGCGTCGTGAGAAGGATGCAACGAGGGCCGCAAGCGGCGCCCGCTATAGTTTGTTTCTAAGCTTTGACACGGGGATGCAGTTGCTTGTAGATCAACTTGCGGCGGCCTTGCCGCCCGACTCTGTGCAGCTGAATACAAAGGTCGAAGCACTTCATTTCGAGCGCGAGTCGAATCAATGGGCCATCCGGCAGGACAATGGAGAGACGCTTAGTGCTGACGCGATTTGTCTCGCGCTGCCGGCTTACGCGGCCGCGAAACTATTGCGTGATACTGATGAGACTCTTGCAGCTAGCCTCGATGCCATTCCGTACGCATCGACCGCGACGATAAATCTCGCCTACCGCCGCGCCGACATCCCTCATCAACTCGACGGTTTCGGGTTCGTTGTGCCCTTCATCGAAAAGCGAACGATCCTGGCGTGCACATTTTGTAGTGTGAAGTTTCGCGATCGCGCGCCTGCGGGTCACGTGTTGCTGCGAGCGTTTGTAGGCGGCGCACTGCAACCCGAGATGTTTGCACTCGACGACACGGAGTTAGTGCGACGCGTGAAAGGAGACCTGGAGGAGCTTCTGGGGATTAAGGTCGCGCCAGGTTTCGCAGACGTCGCAAAGTGGGAGCGGTCGATGCCGCAATTTCACGTTAGACATTTGGAATTAGTGGCGAACATCGGCGGTAGGGTGCGGCAAATCCCTGGCATTCGCATGGCCGGCAACGCGTTTGGAGGCGCCGGCATTTCAGACTGCATTCGCGCCGGCGAAAATGCAGCAGAAGAACTGCTCGAGTGAGGGTAGGAGTAGTCAACCAATCTCATTGACTCACCGGATGGACCCGCGTAGAAACAATGCCAACAGCCTGAGATAGACCCCATGTCCAGTGAAGAACCAGCGCCTAAGACGCCTCACATCGAAACGGAATCCCTGCTACGCCGGATGAATGACGACTGGGTGAAAGCGCTCGTGCGCGCTGACAAGGAGACGCTGGAGCGCATCATGGCGGACGACTTCTTCTTTGCCTACCCCCTCGAAGGAGACGACAAAGAGCAGTTCATCGATGATGTTGTTTCCGGCGATGTCAGAGTTGAATATCTCCGCCGCGAAAATGTAAGCGTGCGTATCTGGGGCAGTACAGCGGTGCTCACAGGGAAAGACTCAGCCAAGTGGTACTACAAGGGCCGCGACGTCAGCGGACACTTCAAAATCATGCACGTCTATTCTCTGCGTGAAAAGGGCTGGGAACTTGTTTCTATTCAAGCGTGTCCGATTGCGTGAGGCGGGACGCGGGAAC
>JBDTYQ010000067.1:0-18517 GCA_040005515.1 bacterium | reverse complement strand
GGGTCAGGGCTTTAACTGTCAAGCGAGGCTTGCAACCTCGGGTTGTCACGGCAGTCTTGCAACCTCGGGTTGTCACGGCAGTTTCGAATGGGACAGGAGTCAGAATGTACGGGGACGTTGACCGAAGCCAATAATCAAAAAACCCACTTAACGAGGTACCAGACACCTACACCAAGACCGGCAAGGAAGATGAGGGCGAGAACGGCAGCCAGGACTATTATCACTTTGAGCTTCTTATAGCGGTTCTGGTCTGGCGGCGCCAAGGAACTCTGAGGAAAATAAGGGGGTGGGGTGTATGTTGCCATCGTAAACTGCTCCTTCTCCGACATCCAGAGGTACTCAGATCGGCGTGCGAGTACTAGCCGGCCGTGCTGGAGGATTTGAGTCAACTTCTTCTGGTGCGTTTGCGTCCTCAGTCTTTTTCTTCTTTAACAGCTCTTCCTGATGTTTTTTCCCGGTCCGAATGCGAGTCACACCGTCGCGGGCCTCCGCAAGCGCATCCTGAGCGCGATAGTTTTCCGGATCCAGGTCCAGCGATTTTGAGAACGCTCCTGCAGCATCATCATACTGCGCTAAGCGCATCAACGCCGTCCCGAGATCGTAATAGATGTCTGGGTCATCCGTCTTATTGCGCACTGCCTGGCGATACTCTCGAACCGCTTCTTCATATAGGTGAAGGCCGGCGTAAGTCTCACCCAGATTGTAGTGCGCTTCGGCGTCCTTATCATTTTCACTTCCCGCGAAATACTTCTTGTAGGTTTCTACCGCTTTTTTATACTCGGCCTCCGCCTCCTGTTGTTGGCCCAAAGCGTCGTAGGTCAGACCGAGCCGGAAATGCG
The DNA here is from genome assembly GCA_040005515.1 of bacterium. Taxonomy (GTDB): domain Bacteria; phylum Acidobacteriota; class Blastocatellia; order Pyrinomonadales; family Pyrinomonadaceae; genus PSRF01. Next base: position 17,678 of record JBDTYQ010000067.1, on the reverse strand, counting down.
CTTCTGCAAGTTCAGGGTTTAGCTTTACGGCTTGCTTGAAAGCTTCTGCAGCCTGCGAATCTTCATCATTGCGGTAGAACTCTCGGCCTCGTTCCAGATAGATCGTCGCCTGTGATCGATCCCCCTCGGTATTCTTGGCGGCTTCAGCCGCTGCTGCGGCGCTTGCAGCGTCATTACGCTGAGCTTTTCGCTTACAACCTGTCTGGCCAAGTATTAGGACGATGACGACTACAAAGACAGTGTTTCGCATGCAACGTAAGCTGGAAAAGGTCACAAAGTATTGGGGGAGCACATCGTATCTACGCGAATTTCGATCGCGAGTCAAACTACCACTCTTCCCGGTTTTGCTGATTGACAGTGAGCCGAGTGGTTGTGGAAGTTCGAAGTGATTGCTTCTATTTATGGCTTAACAGCCATTGCTCTGGGAAGACAACGAAGGTAGTAGCGAGCACAAGTGGACTCCACGTAGGAAACAGAGTACAAGGGAGTAGAAATGATCAGACTCCAGCGCAGCCTAATCGGACTGTTCCTGCCTCTTGCCTTAGCAGGAGCGCACATCTTTGCCTCGAATGCCATGGCTCAAAAGGTACGGGAAACCTTTGTTTATTCCCCACCAACAGTGAGCCTCACAGCGGATCAGGCAGTGGTCAACACATGTGAGGGCGACAGCGCCGCGGCGATTGTCCATCTCAATGCACGAGCCAGCTCGCCGGGAGGCAATCCTATCCGTTATCGCTGGACTACAAATGCTGGACGCATAGAGGGCGACGGGCCTAACGTCGGCTGGAATCTTTCCGGGGTACGACCCGGGGCCTACAAGGCGTTCCTGGTGATTGATACCGGATCCGGTACCGACGCGTGCGAAGCATTCGCGAATACAGCTCTGGTCGTGAAGTGTACGCCGCCCCCAAGGCCGCAACCGGTTTGCCCCAATATCAACATAACCTGTCCTGATCGAGTGAAAGCCGGCGAACCAGTAACCTTCGCCTCCACCCTCAGCGGTGGCTCCGGCAACATACCGGCGGTTTATTACTGGACGGTATCAGCAGGAAGAATCATCGAAGGTCAGGGTACAAATCAGATCAAAGTAGATACGACAAGTCTCGCTGGCCAAACCCTTCAGGCAACGCTAACCATGGGCGGTTACAACGTGGATTGCTCAGCGAGTTGCTCCATTCAGTTTCCCGCGCCCCTAGCTTGCAGAAAGTTCGATGAGTACCCTTACATCACGAGAAACGACGAGAAGGCACGCCTCGACAATCTTGCGATCGAACTCCAGGGTGATCCGACCTCGACTGCTTATATAGTTGTGAGTCCAGGGCAAGGAGGGCGAGCTGGCCAGGCACAAACCCGCACAACGCGGATTGTTGACTACCTCGTAAACTCGCGGGGCTTTGATCCCCACAGGATCGTGAAAACGGTCGGCCCCACGCGGTCCAATGTGATGGTTGAGTTGTTGACCTGCCCACAAGGAGCGGTGCCGCCTGCTAAACCGTAGCTGCTGGTTTGCTACCAAGAATTTAGACCGGAGAGTTTAGTACTCCCCGGTCTTTCTCTTTTAGGGATCGTGAAAGACTAACGGAAACCTACTGACCAGTGGCGAGTCAGAAAACCGCACGACTCTGTGTTAGTTGCTTCGTCGCTAGCGTAAACCGAGGCTCAACTGGTCCTCCACCCAGAACCAGGTCAGTCAAGTACTTCCCGACGCAAGGGCCATGCTTGAATCCGTGACCGGAACCACCTCCCACAAACCAGACATTATCCAGCGACGGATGTCGATCAATCAACAAATCTCCATTCCACGTATTCTCGTATTGGCACACGCGGCTTTCGAGCAGGGGCGCGTTTGCAAGGGCCGGAAGTCGGCGAGCCAGGATCTTGCGAGCGGCTTCCAAGCCATCATTGCTAATAGACCGCTCACCTGTATCAGGATCAAACGCGCAACCATGCGCATCGATGGCAAGCTTCAGCCCTCGTCCACCAATGTCGGGGATCACATAAACGAGATCATTGAAGTCAATCCAGATCGGCATCTCAGTTTGCGAAAAGCGAACATCACCTGGCGGAACGCCAAAGAAGCACACTTCTTGTCTAGTGACGTTGACCAGGTTTCCCAGGACGTCTGGAAACACCTTCGGCAACCACGGTCCGCATGCAAATACAAAATGCCCGGCTTGTAACTTCCGACCTCCACGCGTGACCAACAAATCCAACTCTACCTCTCGCTCAGGTGCAAGCACCGCGTCGTTGAGATAGGTAACTCCGACGTCTATCGCTAACTGAACGATAACCTGCACTGCTTGCCGCGCCATCAGCGCTCCAGCGTCGATCTCCAGAATCGCCCACGCGACTGAACCCAGGTCGATCTGCGGATACCGCTCCAAAAGATCTTCGCGCGTCAATCTTTCAAACGCGACACCCAAGCGCTCAAAGCTGGCTACAGTACGTTCGGAGTATTCGTCTGCTGCTTGCGCCAGCCAAAGAACTCCGGTCCGATGAAACAGCTGTCGATTGGCTCTGTCGAAAGCCGCACGCCACAGTCCCAATGATCTTTGTGCAGAGCGCATGTAGACTTCGTCCGGGCCGTAACCCAACCTCATGATTCGAGTTTCACCGCCAGAACTAGAGCGGCTGTTACCTGGGCCATACTGGTCTAGCAGCAGCACGCTCGCGCCTGTCTGAGCAAGTTGATACGCAGACCACGATCCGAAAACACCAGCGCCCACTACCACGAAGTCATACGTTTCGCTCATCATTTATTTTTTTAAATTATCTACGGACCCTAACCGAAAGTTGAGATCATGGCAGTGAGGGTTTTGGGTGCAGCGTTGAACAGTCTCGCCAACAAAGCGAGCAACTAAGCGCGGCCACGGACAGCTCGAGCCTTTTGTGGTTTCTCTTGCGGCCGCTTCTCCCCTTTTTCTTTAGCATCAGCAGCACCGGCTTTCGCGGCCGCGTCTTCGATCTCGGCATTCAGTTCCCCACCGATTAAGACAGCTACGCCCGTCAGATATAGCCACAGCATCAAAATGATCACGGCGCCCAGCGATCCGTAGGTATTGCTGTAGGAATTAAAGAAGTGCAAATAGAACCTGAGGCCGAATGACGCCAGGAGCCACAGCAACACTCCCACAACAGCGCCCGGGGTCATCCAAATCCACTTTTGATCACGCACATCCGGTGCGAAGTAGTAAATAAGAGCGAAGGCCAGAAGCATGAATGCCAGCACAATCGGCCACTGGAGAACCCGCCACGTGAGAACGAAGGCTGAACCGAGCGCGTAGTTCGCTGCGATGAAACCTGCAATTCTGCCCCCGGAGAGCACGATCGTAAGAGCAGTAATGATCAAGACTGAAAGCGCGATAGTGAGCGCAATGGCAGTCACCCGTCGCTTCCACCATGAGCGCGTTTCTTCTACGCTGTAAGCGACGTTCAGTGCGTCGGTAATCGCCCCCATTCCATTCGATGCTGCCCACAACGCCGCCAAAATACCAAATGAAATCTTGCTGCCGCTGCTTGCCTTGGTAACTTCGATCATCGTGGAAGCGATTAGTGTCGAAGCTGCAGTTGGCATCACCTGAGCAAGGTAGGTCAAGAGCCGAGGACTGATGTCCGTTCCTGAACCGAGCACAAGTCCGATCAAAGAAGTCAGGAAGATCAGCAGAGGAAAGAGAGCTAGCAGGAAGTAATAAGAGAGCTGTGCGGCGCGGCCGAATACATCGTCTTTTTGAATCTCACGCCAAACACTTTTAAGCAATGCCAGTGGGCTGGCGCCGCCCAACTTCCAAAGGGAATCCATTTGTCTGGCAGTCTTCAAGTTTCTGAACCTCTGAGAACAAGTGTTAACAGGAGAGGTGTGGACGACCCCAGCGCGAGTATAGAAGTTTTCCCGGCCCTATCAATCGTTCAGCGTAGTTTCTGCAAGCCGGGCCAACAACTCATGAGCGCGTATCTGATCGTGTGCCTGCTCCATCAACGAAAACTCGCGAGCCACAGCCGCACGCAACTCATTTCGGCCGCAAGCGACAACGCCTTCCGGGCGACTTGGTACCACCTGATCGCTGCTCCGCGGTTTGTCTGTGGGCCATCCGCACGTTAGGCCTTAAGATCGCATTGAGAAACTAGTGATAGCGAAGGAGCAATGGTCATGCCACCTGCGCGATATGTGACTGAGCAACCGTGGAGACCAACGAAAGGCGATCTGCTGTGTTCATCGGAAAGCCATGGGGCAATGGTCAGAAGGGGATAACCGTAGGCGGCTGCATGGAAACGGATCAATCTTAAAGGAGATGTCGGCTTCGATTTGTGTGAAATCGAGCCACAAACCGCAGAAACGATCGGGCAGCAGAGGGTCTACCGACAAAACGAAAAGGCGCGACAGTTTTGGACTGTCACGCCTTTTCTTATGTGGTCACTGTCCTCACCCCAGCAACCACTTGAGACGGAAGGATTCACCAACCGTCTGATTGCTACCGACTATAGCGAAAAGCTGCGGGCTTGGCAACAGCACGAATGAACTGATTCCCATGACGACTTCGACTCCAGATTCCGAACCCGGTTGGCAAAGTTAACCTGCACATTCTCGCGACGGCTGCGGTACTCGCGAGCCCTGGAAAATGAAGAAGACCGGCAAGGGAAATTTCCCGGCCGGTCTTCTTCTGAGTCCATACTCCAGTGGTTTAGTTTTCTACATCTACGTCGCCATCACCTAAAGCTGAGACGAGCGGCGGCCGTTGCGGTGGAACCATGTCGTGTCCCCCAACAATATCAGGAAACTCCTCAAGCTCGCGTTCACGTGCCTGATCGATCGTCTCGTCACGTTCGACGTCCACGTTGCGATAGTATTCCATGCCGGTGCCAGCCGGAATCAAACGTCCCATGATCACGTTTTCTTTCAGGCCACGAAGATGATCGATGCGGCCGGAAATTGCGGCTTCAGTCAGCACGCGCGTGGTCTCCTGGAACGACGCGGCGGAGATGAACGAATCAGTTGAAAGCGACGCTTTGGTAATACCCAGCAAGAGGGGCTCTGCCTGAGATACCTCACCGTCTGCTTTGTTCACGCGTTCGTTCTCGTCAGTGAAGCGGAACCGATCCACCTGTTCCTCGAGCAGGAAGTCTGTATCGCCCACTTCCTTGATCTTCACCCAGCGCAACATCTGTCTCACGATGACTTCGATGTGCTTGTCATTAATGTTCACACCCTGCAGGCGATAGACCTCTTGAATCTCGTTCACAAGGTATTCCTGCAAGCGGTTCGCACCCAGCACGCGTAGGATGTCGTGCGGATTGAGCGGACCATCCATCAACGCCTCACCGGCACGTACGCGGTCACCTTCCTGCACGTTGATGTGCGTGCCGCGTGGAATGTCGTACTCGCGCTCTTCACCGTCGTCGCCGGTGATGATTAGTTTGCGTTTGCCCTTGGCGATCGGTCCGAATTTAACGATACCGTCGATTTCCGACATCACTGCTGTTTCTGCGGGACGGCGCGCTTCGAAGAGTTCGACCACCCGCGGCAGACCGCCTGTGATGTCTTTCGTCTTGGTCGTTTCACGCGGAATCTTCGCGATGATATCTCCCGGCTCAACCTCTTCGCCGTCTGTCACCATTAGATTGGCGCGGACGGGCATCTGGTAAGTCTTCAGCGCCTTATTGCTGGCGTTGCGGATTTCCATACGAGGCTGTTTCTTCTCGTCCGGCGAATCCTTTACCACGAGACGAGACTGACCGGTGACCTCGTCTACTTCCTCGTCGAACGTCACACCTTCCTTCAGATCCTGGAACTTCACGTGGCCAGCCACTTCCGTGAGAATGGCGAATGTGAAGGGATCCCATGTCGCCAGCAGTTGATCCTGCGTAACTCGCTGGCCGTCTTCCACCAGAATATGAGCACCGTAGACAATCTGGTGACGTGCTACTTCGCGACCACGATCGTCGATGATGATTAACGCACCGTTGCGGTTCATCGCGATCCGCTCACCCTTACGGCTCTTGACAGTCTGCAATTCCATGTACTTGATGGTGCCGTCCTGACGAGCTTCGTGCTTGGAAGACTCTTCCAAACGAGCCGTACCACCGATGTGGAACGTGCGCATCGTCAACTGCGTGCCGGGTTCGCCGATAGACTGAGCGGCGATGACACCCACAGCCTCACCGATTTCAACCGGCCGGCCGGTTGCGAGATTGCGCCCGTAGCACTTGATGCAGCAACCGCGACGCGATTCGCAGGTCAACACTGAACGAATGCGAACTCGTTGCACGCCTGAACGTTGAATCTCAGAGGAAAGGTCTTCGTCGATTTCCTGATTTGTTTCGACAATTACTCGACCCTCTACGAGATCGATGACATCTTCGAGCGCTGTGCGACCCACGATACGATCGCGCAACGACTCGATCTCTTCGCCGCCTTCCACGATGGCGCTAGCTGAAATCCCGCGCAGCGTGCCGCAGTCGGGTTCGCTAATAATCACGTCCTGCGCCACGTCAACAAGGCGACGAGTCAGGTATCCCGAGTCAGCCGTCTTCAACGCCGTATCGGCCAGGCCCTTGCGAGCGCCGTGCGTCGAGATGAAGTACTGCAAGACGTTCAAGCCTTCCCGGAAGTTTGCCTGAATCGGCGTCTCAATGATTTCACCTGAAGGACGGGCCATCAGACCGCGCATACCGGCCAGCTGTCGAATCTGCTGGGCGCTACCACGGGCCCCCGAATCGCTCATCACGAGGATTGGATTCAGTTCTCCGGTGGCCTTCTCGCGATCGTCCATTGCCTTAAACATTTCTTTAGCAACCTTATCAGTTACCTCAGACCAGATAGCAATGACCTTGTTGTAGCGTTCGCCGTTGGTAATGACGCCGTCGAGATACTGCTGCTCGACCGAAATCACTTCCTTCTCTGCTTTGTCTACCAGACCCTTCTTGGCCGGAGGAGTAACCAGATCGTCAATACCGATCGAGATACCCGCTTTGGTTGCGAAGAGGAATCCGAGTGTCTTGAGATCGTCAAGCATCTTGACGGTCATCTCGTGGCCCAGACGAATGTGGGAATAGTTAACGAGCGACTGCAGCCCCTTTTTCTTCAGCGTGCCGTTGAAGTAGGGCAGACCAGGGGGAATGGAGTCGTTAAAGATCACGCGACCGACGGTCGTACTAACGACGCGTCGCACGTTCTCTTGCACTGCAGCGCGCAGGATGTCCTGAGGATCATGCTCCTGCGTCAGATCGATCAGATCGCCCGTAATGCGAAGTTTGATCGGAGTTTGCGTCGTGACTTCCCTGGCATCGAGCGCAAGCAACACTTCGTCGGTCGAAGCGAAGACGCGGCCTTCGCCCTTGGCGCCGGCTTTGTCGCGCGTCAGGTAGTAAATGCCGAGCACGATGTCCTGCGACGGAACCGCAATTGGCTGTCCACTCGCTGGGCTGAGAATGTTGTTGCTAGAAAGCATCAGCACCGCAGCTTCAATCTGCGCTTCGGGGCTGAGCGGAATGTGCACAGCCATCTGGTCACCGTCGAAGTCGGCGTTAAAAGCAGTACAGACGAGCGGGTGAATCTTGATGGCCTTGCCTTCGACGAGCACGGGTTCAAAAGCCTGGATGCCGAGTCGGTGCAGAGTGGGTGCGCGATTCAGCAGCACTGGATGCTCGCGAATCACTTCTTCAAGTATGTCCCAAACCACCGGCTCCTGCCGTTCCACCATCTCCCGGGCCTGTTTGATCGTCGCCGCGTGGCCTTGCTTCTCAAGCTGGTTGTAAATAAACGGCTTGAATAGCTCGAGCGCCATCTTCTTGGGCAAGCCGCACTGATGCAGCTTCAGCTCAGGACCAACCACGATTACCGAACGGCCTGAGTAGTCAACACGCTTACCAAGCAAATTCTGACGGAAGCGACCCTGCTTGCCTTTGAGTGTGCCGCTTAACGACTTGAGCGGGCGATTGTTCACGCCTCGCAGAACGCGGCCTCGCCGTCCGTTATCAAAGAGTGCGTCTACAGCCTCCTGCAGCATGCGCTTTTCATTGCGCACGATGACTTCCGGCGCACGCAACTCCATCAACTTCTTGAGACGGTTGTTGCGATTAATCACGCGACGATAAAGATCGTTTAGATCTGACGTCGCGAATCGTCCGCCATCGAGTGGCACAAGGGGGCGCAACTCCGGTGGAATAACCGGGATGACATCGAGAATCATCCATTCCGGATGATTGCCGGACTTCAGGAAACTGGTCGTTACTTTCAGCCGCTTGGAGAACTTGAGCTTCTTCTGCTGCGAGGTTTCTTCCTTCATCCGCTTGCGCAGCTCGACTGCTAACTCCTCGACGTTGACCATCGAGAGCAGTTCTTTAATAGCCTCGGCTCCCATCTTGGCCACGAACTGGGCAGGGTAGTCGCGCACGAGTTCACGATAACGCTCGTCGGAAAGGAGCTCGCGTTCTTTGATTCCCGGAACGTCACCGGGATCGATCACGATGTAGGATTCAAAATAGAGTACTTTCTCGAGCTCACGCAGTGGGATGTCCAGCAGGTGGCCAATGCGTGACGGCAGGCCCTTGAAAAACCAGACGTGCGAGCAGGGGCTGGCCAGATCGATGTGCCCGAGCCGTTCGCGACGCACCTTTGCCTGCGTCACTTCCACTCCGCATTTATCGCAGATCACTCCGCGGTGCTTCATGCGTTTGTATTTACCGCAAAGACATTCCCAATCAGCGACAGGCCCGAAGATGCGTGCGCAGAATAGTCCGTCCCGCTCCGGCTTGAAGGTACGATAGTTAATCGTCTCCGGCTTCGTTACTTCACCATGCGACCACTGCCGGATCTTCTCCGGGGATGCAAGTGAAATACGAATGGCTTCAAAGTCAGGAGCTAATTGCTGCTTTTCTTGTTGGAATCGAAACACGGCGTTCTCCATTGCCAATTGCCGATTGCCAATTTTCAATTTGGCGCTCAGCGTCTATTAAGCACAAGTTCGTATTAACATTAGATCGAAGGCCGATTTCCAAATTGGCGATTGGAAATCGGCAATCGAAAATAATTTAAGCTTCCACGCCGCTGGTGATCAGCGCTTCGCCAACACCTTCTTCAAGGCCATTGCCGTTGGCGGCAGTCTTCTTGTTAATCAATTCGACGTCCAGACAGAGCGATTGTAGTTCGCGCACCAGCACGTTGAACGACTCCGGAAGACCCGGATCAAAGTCCGCCTCACCCTTGACGATCGCCTCGTAGATCTTCGAGCGACCGGCCACGTCGTCAGACTTTGCCGTCAACAACTCCTGCAGAATGTGTGCAGCGCCATAAGCTTCCAGCGCCCAGACTTCCATTTCTCCGAATCGCTGGCCACCGAATTGAGCCTTACCACCGAGCGGTTGCTGCGTGATCAAGCTGTACGGTCCAATTGAGCGAGCGTGAATCTTGTCGTCGACAAGGTGTGACAGCTTGAGCATGTAGATGTAACCAACCGTCACCTTTTGCTCGAACGGGTCGCCGGAAAGTCCATCATAAAGAATAGCCTTGCCTGACTCGTTAATGATTTCAGGAAGCCCGAGCTCTGTTGCGCGCTCGCCGGCGAGTTTGAGCTTGCCCTTGATCTCAGCCTCGGTCGCACCGTCGAATACAGGCGTCGCAAAGTGAACCCCGAGAACGCGTGCAGCCCAGCCAAGGTGGGTCTCAAGAATCTGACCTACGTTCATGCGCGAAGGCACACCGAGAGGGTTGAGCACGATCTCCACCGGAGTTCCATCAGGCAGATACGGCATGTCTTCTTCGGGCAGGATCCGCGCGATGACGCCCTTGTTACCGTGACGGCCGGCCATCTTGTCACCAACGGAAAGCTTGCGCTTCATGGCGATGAAGACTTTGACCATCTTGATCACGCCCGGCGCCAATTCGTCACCCTGGCGGAGCTTGGCGATTTTCTCTTCGTAAATGTCCGAAAGGATCTTGATCTGGCGCTCGGTGCGGTCCTCGTATTCCTTGATTTCCGCGCCGACGTCGATGCGAGACGATGCCAACTGCACCTTGCGCAACACTTTCGACTCGAGATTGACCAGCATCTCTCGGGTAATCGGAATTCCCTTCTCGATGACCACATCACGGTTGACTGTTAGGTCTGTGGAAAGCTTGCGACCTTCAAGCAACTCGTAAATACGCTGGTCGCGCTGCTCGCGCAGGATGCGAATCTCGTCCTCAAGGTCGCGTCGCAGCCTGTCTTCTTCTTCCTGTTCGATTGCCAGCGAGCGCAGGTCTTTTTCCTGACCCTTGCGTGTAAAAACCTGAACGTCTACGACTGTGCCGTCGATGCCAGGAGGAGATACGAGCGAGGCGTCTTTTACGTCGCCGGCCTTCTCACCGAAGATTGCGCGCAAGAGTTTTTCTTCCGCAGTCAGTTGGGTTTCGCCCTTCGGCGTTACCTTCCCAACGAGGATCGAACCCGGCTTGACCTGAGCGCCGATACGAATGATGCCGCTATCGTCGAGGTCGCGAAGCATGTTCTCGCCGACATTCGGGATGTCGCGAGTGATCTCTTCAGGTCCAAGCTTCGTGTCACGAGCTTCAATCTCCAACTCCTCGATATGGATCGACGTGTAATAGTCTTCCTTCACGAGACGCTCAGAGACCAGGATGGCATCCTCGAAGTTGTAACCGCGCCAGGGCATGAAGGCCACCAGCACGTTTCGGCCCAGGGCCAACTCACCGCGATCGGTACAGGGACCATCGGCAATTACCTGACCCTTCGAAACGCGTTCGCCCACGTGGACGATTGGCCGTTGATTGATACAGGTGTTTTGATTCGAACGCTTGAACTTGATCAGCGTGTAGATATCGGCAGTGACTTCGCGCGAGATCGTCCCGTCAACGTTGTGGTCCGCCTTAATGATCGCGCGTTCCGAGTCAACGTAGTCGACTACGCCGTCGCGTTTGGCAACTACCACAGCGCCGGAATCGCGAGCCGTAGTCTTTTCCATGCCGGTACCGATGTAAGGCGCTTCGGCGCGCAGCAAGGGCACTGACTGACGTTGCATGTTCGAACCCATCAGTGCGCGGTTGGCGTCGTCGTTCTCCAGGAACGGAATCAACGAAGCGGCAACCGAAACCAACTGCTTCGGCGAAACGTCGACGTACTCAATATCTTTGCGCAGCGCGAGGATGAATTCCCCTGCCTTGCGCGAAGCATTACGCTCGTTGACGATATGGCCGTCGTCGTCCAACTGAATGTTGGCCTGTCCGACGACGTGCTTATCTTCCTCCCAGGCTGTTAGGTAGAAGGGCCACGGCTCGGACTCGGCCTTGCGGCCGTTTGCACTAATCTTCTTGTTTGCCTTCTCTACATCTTCCTGGGGCACGTGTTCATTCGGTTTGTACTTTGTGTCGCCGCCATTCACGATGCGAACGTATTCCACGACCCGACCATCGGTGACTTTGCGATACGGCGCTTCAATGAAACCAAACTCATTGATACGCGCGAAGCACGAGAGACTGGAGATCAATCCGATGTTCGGACCTTCAGGCGTCTCAATAGGACAGATGCGGCCGTAGTGTGTCGGGTGCACGTCGCGCACTTCAAAGCCGGCGCGCTCACGAGACAGTCCGCCCGGTCCGAGTGCAGAAAGACGACGCTTGTGCGTGATTTCAGACAACGGATTGGTCTGATCCATGAACTGCGAAAGCTGACTTGAGCCAAAAAACTCGCGCACCGCGGCCGTTACCGGCTTGGCGTTGATCAAGTCGCGAGGCATGGTCGTCTGCATCTCTTGATGGATCGACATCTTCTCTTTGATTGCCCGCTCCATGCGTTCGAGACCGATGCGGAACTGGTTCTCAAGCAACTCGCCGACGGCGCGCACACGTCGATTGCCCAGATGGTCGATATCGTCGGACTGGTACTCCGATGGGTTCTTACGCATCTTCAGGACGTACGAAACCACTTCATAAAAATCATGAGCGGTAAGCAGCGGATCCGTAATGCGGTCGCGCTCCGGCTTGCCCATTTTGATGTTGAACTTCAGTCGCCCAACGCGCGAGAAATCAAACTTACGCGGATCAAAGAACATTGCGTCCAGCAAACGGTAAGCGGTCTGCACCGTCGGTGGATCGCCAGGTCGCATTTTGCGGTAAATCTCAAGAAGAGCATCGACCGGCTTGGTGATGACATCTTTCTTAAGTGTCAACGAGAGAATGGGCCCGATGTCGTCGCGTTCCGGGAAGAACACGGCAAAGGTGTCTATTCCCGCTTCAATGATTTCCTGAAGTTTCGCGGGGGTGATCTCGTTATTCGCCTCGAGCAGAACTTCGCCGCTCTCTTTGTTGACGATGTCTGAAAGCGCATAGGTTCCTTCAAACTGCGACGGGTCGATTTCGACTTCGCCAATGTTCGCCTTGCGCAAAGCCTCAAGAGCGGTCGCGGTTACTTTCTTCCCGATCTTCACGATCGGCTCGCCGCGACCCTTGATGTCAAAATCTACCTTCATGCCCACGAGCGCGCTGGGGCCGGTCTCAGGCACTTGCATCATCAAACGACCGTCTTCAATGCGTACTTCGTCAGTGACGTAGAGCGCGCGGAGCATGTCTTCATCACTGAAAACCGCGTTCTTCACTCCCTCTTCGAGCGCCGTATCGTTGTTCGACGCGATGTCCGCTTCCCGATTGAACCAGAGACCCAGGGCGCGCAGGAAAATAGAGGCCAGAAACTTGCGCTTACCGACACGCACATAAAGCAAGTTCTTCTGATCGTATTCGAACTCAACCCATGAGCCGCGGTACGGAATAATCTTCGCTATGTACAGAGCGCCGCGCTTGAAGAAAACACCGGGACTGCGATGCAACTGTGAAACGATCACGCGCTCGGTACCATTAATGATGAAGGTGCCGTTGTCAGTCATCAGGGGGATCTCACCGAAGAAGACTTCTTCTTCCTTAATGTCCCTGATAGACATCACCTCGGTCTCAGGATCCTTGTCGTAGACCGTGAGGCGGATCTTCACTTTGAGCGGCACGCTATAGCTCATGCCTCGCTCCTGACACTCCTGCTGATCGTGTTTATGCTTTAAGCCCACCGGCTCACCGCAGTTTTCGCAGAGCTGCGGACGCACAAAATTGAAGGTGCCGCACTTGTGGCAAAGAGTCTCGCCCGCGGCAAGCGGGTTTACTTTGATGGTAGATCCGCAGTCCTTACAGTTCGCGCGAAGGTAGTTCAGGCCCTCGAGGCGGCCGCACTTACACTGCCAGTTGCCGATCTGATACTCGACAAAGTCGAGCGTGGCGGTCCCACGAAAATCAGAGATCGGAAACACTGACTGAAAGACCGCCTGCAAACCCGTGTTTTCACGCTCTTCCGGCAGGAAATCCATCTGCAGGAAACGATTGTACGATTCACGCTGAATCTCAATCAGATTCGGGATCTGTACAGCCGTTTTGATCTTAGAAAAGTCTATACGCTCGGGAGCCTGACTCGTGCGGCGTCCCAATCCGGTATTTGTTGTTTGAAGCAGATTTACTGACATAAGAGGTTCCTTATGATGCCAATGGAAGATTGCCGATTAGGTCTGGTGATTCTCAAATCAGCTTGGCAATCGACAATCGAAAAGGCTCGGAGACGCGAAAGCGCGGTCAGGGCGTAGAATGCCCCGACCGCTCAATCACCAAAAGCGGCTGTTTCTTCGTTCAAATTTTTTGGGAGTAACGCCAGCGCCCTTCAATACTCCCCTAACTTAACCACTAGCGATCTCAGTGTCAAGCCAGCGAAAAAAGTCCAATGCTTTCGTCTGATGCACTAAGCCAGGGTCGCGATGCCCGCATCACTACCCTGGCCATTGCGTTCGACTGCGTGCTACTTAACTTCGACAGTAGCGCCCGCGTCAGCGAGTTTCTGCCGGACGGTTTCAGCTTCTTCCTTTGAAACGCCCTCTTTCACTGCCTTAGGAGCGGCTTCTACCAAGTCCTTCGCCTCTTTGAGGCCGAGGGCCGTGACTTCGCGAACAACCTTAATCACGTTGATCTTATTGCCTCCAACGGCCTGCAAGATTACGTCAAATTCGGTCTTCTCTTCAGCGGCTGCTGCTGCCTCACCACCTGCTGCTCCACCGGCAGCAGGACCTGCCACCGCGGCGGCTGCAGCCGAAACGCCAAAAGTCTCTTCCAACTCTTTCACGAGCTCGGAAGCCTCGATCAACGTCATACCCTTCAGATACTCAATTACGTCTTCACGTGTTGCTGCCATGATTGCTTTCTATCCTCCTAAAAGGGTTCCTGTTGTGCTGTTTGTTGTTATTCGCAGCAGGAGAACCCACGGGACATTTCCCCAGAATGTTTGCATCAAATCTGGAGAGCCGTCCGAGCCGCAATGGCGATCTGACTATCGCCATGCTCGTTGTCCGCGTCCGGCCTGTGCTTAGCAGCAAAGACTAAGTCTCAGCTGCATTTTCCTTCTGTTCACCAATCTGCTTGATCACAATTGCGAGGTTCCGCGGCACAGCAGATATCACCGTGACGAGGCGTTGCGCCTGGCAATTGAGCAAGAACATTACCTTCGAAATTAACTCTTCCTTTGAGGGCAGGCTGGCGATGGCTTCCACGTCCTTGAGCGCAACCACCTTACCTTCGACGACGCCTGCCTTGAATGTAAATATATCCGGATTAGCCTTTGTGAACTTGGCAATTGCTTTCGAAAGATTCACCGGATCTTCGGTGCTCAGCGCTACCGCCGTGACGCCCTTGAACTGGTCGGAAGCCTGCTCCAGCGCTGTTCCTTCCGCAGCCTTGCGGGCCAACGTGTTCTTTACGACCTCATAGCTGACGCCGGCTTCGCGCAGCTGATTTCTCAGCTCCTGATCCTTGGGAACGGTCATCCCTTTGAACCCCACGAGCATCGCCGCCTTCGCGTTCTTAAACTGCTCCCTGAGGGCTTCCAGATCCTTCTGTTTCCGCTCTCTTGTCTTCATCAGATCCTCGCTCCCTATTTCACGTATGCCGCTTCATCGAGCAAGACGCCGGGGCTCATTGTTGCCGCCAGATTAACCTTCTTCACATACTTCCCCTTGGCAGTTGACGGCTTGGCTTTTACGATGGCCTCGAGCAGCGCCCTTGCATTGTCGCCTATTTTATCGGGCTCGAACGAAACCTTGCCAACGCCCACGTGAATCACTCCAGTTTTGTCCACACGATATTCAACTTTGCCAGCCTTCGTCTCTTTGACGGCGGTCTTAACGTCAAACGTAACCGTTCCGGTCTTTGGGTTGGGCATCAGACCGCGTGGGCCGAGCACCTTTCCCAAACCGCCTACCAGTCGCATCATATCCGGCGTGGAAACAACGGCATCAAAATCAAGCCAGCCTCCCTTGATCTTGTTGACCATGTCCTCACCGCCAACGAAATCAGCACCGGCGTCTTCGGCTTCCTTAATCTTGTCGCCCTGGGCAATCACTAAAACCTTCTTGTTTTTGCCCAGACCATGCGGCAGAACGAGTGTGCCGCGCACTAGCTGATCAGCTTTTCGTGGATCTACGCCAAGCCAGACTGTCAGTTCGACGGTTTCGTCAAACTTCGCAAAAGCGATTTCCTTCACCTTCGCCACAGCCTCTTCGAGATTGTATTTGCGACCCGTCTCGATTTTCTCTACGGCCGCGTTGTATTTCTTTCCGTGCTTTTTCATTCCGTTTCTCCGAGGTGCAAGCGAGTTTTGCAGTACAAACTCTCCCTCTCAAACCAGCGGCGTACGGCCGCATTCCTAATTGGCGTTCGGCAATTTACTCAATTGTCAGTCCCATCTGCCGGGCTGTACCTTCGATTGTCCGAATCGCCGCTTCGAGGTTCGTGGTATTCAGGTCAGGCATCTTCGTTTTCGCGATCTCCTCAATCTTGCTCTTTGAGATCTTGCCTACCTTCTCCTTCTTGGGGTTACCAGACCCTTTAGGCAACCCTGCAGCCTTCTTTAGGAGATCGGCAGCGGGTGGTGTCTTTGTCTCAAAAGTAAATGAGCGGTCGGCAAACACCGTGATCACAACAGGGATCTTCAGGTCTGGATCAAGCTGCGCAGTCTTCGCATTGAAGGCCTTGCAGAATTCCATAATGTTAACGCCGTGCTGACCGAGCGCAGGACCAATCGGTGGCGCCGGGTTGGCCTTACCAGCTGGAACCTGCAGTTTGATGTATCCAGTAATTTTCTTTGCCATCTTCTTATTTCCAATTGGCAATTTCCGATTGCCGATTCAAAAATTCAATTTGAACGACTCTTCAATTGGCAATTACCAATAGCAATCGGCAATCCCATTATTCTTCTTCTGCAAAAGTGACTTTCTCGACGTCAAGGAAGTTCAACTCCACAGGAGTCGAGCGGCCAAAAATCGTAACCGTGACTTTCAACGTGGACTTATCCTCATTAACCTCTTCCACCTTGCCGGTAAAACTCTGGAAGGGTCCCGACTTGATGCGCACCGTCTCACCGGCGGCATACGAAAACTTGGGCTTAGGCTTTTCTGCAGCTTCCGTAACGTTGTGTACGATCTGATCGACTTCCTGAGGCGTCAAAGGCGTCGGATTATGACCCCCAACAAATCCAGTCACCTTAGGGGTCGACTTAATCATGTGAAAGACGTTATCCGGAATATGACCGCGGTCGTCGCATTCGATCTGCACGAGGACGTACCCGGGATAAAACATTCGAGTCGACTCGATCCGTTTGTTGCCGCGCATTTCCACAACCGTCTCCGTAGGCACAAGGACCTCGGCAACCTCGGCCTGCAGATCCGTATCCCGAATCCGAGCCTTAAGGCTGTCTCGAACTTTCTTTTCGTGCCCCGAGTACGTGTGAAGTATGAACCACTGCTGCATTAGGAATTCCCTGGTCTTAAGCTCCGGCGATCCAGCCAAGTAAATGGTTGAGTTGAGTCAACAAAAACGTCCAAACGCGATCCACCAGAAACAAGTAAATCGCAAAGAAAATCACGGCAATCAGCGTGATGATTGTTGTGTTCTTGACCTCATTGAACGTTGGCCACGAAACTCGTTTCATCTCCGCGCGCACATCGCGTAGAAACTGCGCGAGACGCCCGAACGGCCCAACACGCGGCCCGCTCAGACCGCGCTCCCGGCGCGCTCCACGGCCTTCCGGGCCTTCGCCGAAACGAGCAGCGCGGGGTACCGGAAGTGAAGCGTCTGCGTTTTCTATGTCATCCATGATATCGCCGACCTTATTAACACTTAAACTACCCGCCTGAAAATTTGTTGGCAGGGGTACCAGGATTCGAACCCGGACTTTCGGTTTTGGAGACCGACGTGCTAACCGTTGACACTATACCCCTCCGTCACCGAGACGCGGGGACTGGGAGATGGCGTGACACGGAGAACTTTCGCCGCGTCTCCGCGTCACCCTCCTCCGGATCTCTCTAATTACTTGGTCTCTTTATGGCCAGTGTGCTTGCGGCAACGGCGACAAAACTTCTGAAATTCAAGCCGATCAGGCGTGGTTTTCTTGTTCTTCGTCGTCGCATAGTTGCGACTCTTGCAGTCCGTGCACTGAAGCACAATATTATCGCGCGGCATAATTCACCTATTTCCGATTGGCAGTTTCCATTGCCGATTTATTTATTCGTTCCCGTTACCGCTCTCGTCGGCAATCGGCAATCGCAAATCGCAACCTTCTTATTCGACAACTTCCGAAACTGTGCCGGCGCCCACCGTGCGGCCGCCTTCA
>JBDTYQ010000066.1:0-18946 GCA_040005515.1 bacterium | reverse complement strand
AATTGCCCTGGCTGTCCGAGGCCGTGAGGGTGATGAAGTGCTCCCCGCTGGACAGAGCACGCATTGAAGGCCCAAGCCCATACCCGACCAACCCGTCCCGATCAGAAGTCCACTTCAGGCTCGTGCCGGAGAGCATCCCGTCTTCCGGATCGTAGACCGCCGCGGCGAACTGCGGGCTGACCCCAGGCGCGAGCACTTGACCGTTGATCGGCCCGAGGATCGCGACCAGAGGTCGCTTATCGGCGACGATGAAAGTGCCCTGCGACTCGGCCTCCGCTGTGTTCACCCCATCCGTCGCACGCACGCGGACACGCGCCCGCGCGGAACCGGGGAGCAGACTCGTATCAACGGTTGCCGACGGTCGCGTCAGCCCGCTGGCGATCGGCAGCCAGACCGAGTCGAGCCCGCTGTTGTAAAGAACCGTGTAGGTAAGAGAATCTTTGTCTTCATCGCCGGCTTCCCAGGTAATCGTCGCCTTCCTTCCCCACGTCTGCCCCTGCTTCGGAGTGAGCACACGCACCCACGGCTTGTGCGGACTCACGGCCCGTTTGGCGACGACAGTCTTGCCACGCTTGATGAGAATTTCCTGCGTCCCGTCTCTCCACAGCACGTACTCGTTAAAGCTGCGGAGGTGGAATTTGCCCCCCTCATCCTCCCGTTCGTCGAAGCGGTGGGAGAGCAGCGTCCGGCCTGCAGCATCAACAAGCTCCACGCTGTATTCGCCCTTTGTGCCCGGCCCCGTGGTGAACTCCGTGGTAACGCGGCGAAAGGGCCGCAGGGTGACGGTCCCGTTCTCAGTAATCCTCCCGGCGACAATCAGCTTCTCTGCGCGCTCCGGCGGCGCGGCAGCGCTCACCTGACTCAAATCCTCGAAGGCCTTGAACAGCGCTTTGTAAGTGAAGGGCGAAACCCAGCTGCGTGTGTGCTCTCCGCTCGCACTGTTGACGCTGCCGTAGGACATGAAGTCATGCGCATGAGCAATGCAGTCGGCCGCCGTCCCCGTACTGATGAGGGATGGTGGGCTGGTAATCCAGTAACCGGTGATGATCGCTGCTCCAGGCTGGCCGATACCTCCGTGCGGGAAGGGGAAGCTTGAATCCGAAGGAGGTTGTTCGCCGTGCGAAGTGCTGACGTGTTTCCGGCCCAGGTTGTGAGCGATCTCCTGGGCCCAGATGGACCCGTAGGACTCGTAATTTGGCTGAGGGACGAGCCCGTTCTCCACGGCCCAGGTGTCGCCGTAGGCGACGTTGCCGGGCATCCGACCCGCACCGCCTGACCCGCTCGGCACCATGCCGAACAGGCGCGCGTCGGAAGGCCAGTTGCTCCCGTTCTGATCCTGTAGATCGTTCATGACATCCTGCAGGTCGTCGAGGAAGTCGCCGATCCCGCCGCTCGCGTGCAAGTCGCGCGTCGTCGGCCGCGCGGGGAGGATGCGCAGGAGGCGGATGCCTGACCCGCTTGAAGGGAAGCTGCCGGCCAGCGGGTACACGTTGTTGAGCCATTGCAGTGCGCCCATCGGCGTGAACAGGATGTCCGGGGTGGGGGTCTGCGAGAGCGAGTACTCGTAGGGCGCGAGCACGAGGTTCAAAGTTTTGGTGCGGCGGAACACTACGAAGCGGGGCGCGCCGATCTCGTCGACGTTACCGCAGCCCGCGCAGGGCAGATTCAATTCTGCCTCGTTGATGAACAGCTTCGACAGTTCGAGGTGCAACGTGCCGGTGCGGAACCAGTCTGCGGGCAGCATGAAGTTCAGACTGGCGGTCAGGTCGCGCCGCTTGGCCTGAACGTCGGTTGAGGAGTTGGCCTTAATGATGTTGATCGAACGCAGGAGGGGTGTCAGCGTCGGGCCGCCAGGGCGCTTGGCCGTGAGCGCGCCGCTGAGGCTATCGATGGAGGTGGTTGGCCCTGTCACGCTCACGTAGACGCGGACGAGCGTCGGCTTTTCGCCGACCAGCGGCACGCTGTTCGTGAGATCCTGAGTCGCCTGATTGACCTCCAGCCCGAGAAACTTGAAGCCCGTGCCGGCAGCTATCGGGTTGAAGACGACGACTGCAGTGTCTGCGCCAGCCCCGGCGCAATTCTCCATTCTGACCGAAATGCGGTTCCTCCCCGGGAAGAGGATGCCGTTCATCCTGATCGCTCCGAAATTCCCGCCGTCTCTCTGCACGATGGTCGACAGCAGGTCAGCAGTATTTGTGATTGCAGGGAAGCCCGGTGTCTTCGTCACCGTCAGGCGTGCCACGTCGAGAGGGGCTAGCGTCTGCACATCTCCTTCCAGAAGAAACTCGTTCGTCTGCACGATTACCTCCGGGGTCTGCAGTGTGTTTGCCGGCTGGTCGAGCGACACGGTAGGAGGCACCGCCGCCCCACATGTCGGTGCGGGCCCCGCCGTGCCGAATTCGACATCATCGATTACGAGGCCGTTGTTAAATGCCGTCTCACCGGCGGGGGCAGCTAACCCCACGATGACCTGCCGTATGTTGGCGGACGGAGAATTGACCTCTAGAGGGTTTTGGACTGGAACAGGTCCGGCGCTGGGTCCGAGCACGACGCTGGTCTGGCCCACCAGCTGACCGTTACCGGCGAGGGCCTGCATGGTCACGCGGGTGGGCTGCGTGAGCTGCGCAGTGTATCCAACCCAGACTTTCGCGTGCGCCTGCCCGACGGTGAAGTTAATGTTGAGCGGCGCAGAGCAGAACTCCTGCGCGAAGCAGAGTTCGATGGCCTTCGTGCCCGAGTGCGCGAAACCGGGCGTCGGCGAAAAGTCCCGCGCCAACGGTCCATTGAATGTAATGCCCTGGCTCGCGAACTGGTTAAAGATCAGCGTTGACTGGATCCCGTCGAAGTCGATAATGACGGGTGCCTGAGCCCTCATTGGGGTGGGCAAGAGTAACGAGAGCAAGATGGCCGCGCCGAGAAATCCGGCTGTGCGTAACACCGCCGTAGTGAAATTGTTCATTCTGCCTCCCATGGGAATTGTAGCTTCAGCTTTGAAGACGGAGATCACGTTTGGGTGAGTTTCATGGTGAGCCGAGGGGCTGAGCAAGGCGAGGAACAACCGGCTTATACCACAACGCGCGACGCTTGTGAATGAACAGGGAGAGTTGCCGTTCTGATCGAAGTTTTTCGGGGGCGGTCATCCCCTAGCAGAGCGCTCCGTTGCACAAAACTAAGTACGGCGTTAGGCTACGATGGCACTGAGTGAGCGTTCATTCAGCACCTGGGCGGTCCATTAAAGTAATCAACCGACTTGGCAAGTGTAGGTTCCAATGAGTTCAGCTCGTTCCCTTAATCCCGCCCGTCGCATGGTCGCAGACAAGCGCAAAGCGATTCTGCGCGCGGCGATCAGCGTCTTCGCGCATAACGGCTACTTCAGTTCCAAAGTCGCCGATATCGCCCGCGAAGCCGGTGTGGCAGATGGCACCGTTTATCTCTACTTCAAAAGCAAAGAAGAAATTCTGCATTCCATCTTCGACCGCAGCATGGAGGAAGGAATCGCAGAAGGAAAGAAGCAACTCGAAGGAGTCTCCGACCCGCGCGAAAAACTGCGTCGCATCGCCATCCTCCACCTCGAACGATTGGGAGCCGATCGCGATCTGGCTGTGGTGTTTCAGGTTGAACTACGTGGCTCGACGAAGTTCATGGCGGAGTTTTCGGCGGCAGGCTTTGCTGAGTACCTCGGACTAATCAGGACAACACTCGAGGAAGGCCAACGCGCCGGCGTCTTTCGCCCGGACTTGAACGCCAAGGTAGTCGCCAAAATTCTTTTCGGCGCCCTCGATGAGATGGCCACCAATTGGATTCTTTCACAACGCCGTTACAAGTTAGCGCCGATGGCTGATCAGGTGCTCGATATATTCCTGAACGGAGTCAGTGCGAAGTGAACTCGCCGCCAGTCATAGCTGAACACGCACGCATGACCGATCCCCTGGCGGTGAATGAACCACGCACGCTTGTAGACGTCTTCGAGCGAGTTGCTCGCGTCCACAAACGGCCCGACACGCTGAACTTCAAAAAAGACGGGCGCTGGGTCGCCATCTCTTCCGACGAACTATTGATGCGCACGCGCCGGATCGCCGCAGGGCTTCATTCCCTCGGCATCGGCCACGGCGATCGCGTCGCGATCCTTTCCGAGAGCCGTCCCGAATGGACCCTTACGGATGCTGGTTGCCTCTTCGCCGGCGTTGTCGACGTTCCAATTTATCCCACGCTCACGCCGCCGCAGGTCCGTTACATCTTGAGAGACTCCGGCGCGCGCGTGCTCGCCATTTGCGATCGGCAAAAGTTTCAGGATGTGGCACAAATTCTACGAGACTGCCCTGCGGTTGAACAGATCGTATTCTTCAATAGCGAAGGCACGAGCGAAGCTGAAGGATTGAGCCTCGCCGCACTGGAAGAACGCGGCCGCGCGCTGCAGTTGCAGCAACCGCTACTGGTCGCTGACCTCGCGAGGGCAGCACAGCCCCACGATCTTGCCACGATCCTCTACACGTCCGGCACAACAGGCGAACCGAAGGGAGTGATGCTCACTCACTCTAACCTCGTCTCAAACATGATCGACTCCTCCGCCTACCTTTCGTTTGGCAGCGACGATATTGCTCTTTCTGTCCTGCCGCTCTCGCACATCTTTGAACGACAGGCGATGTACATGTACCTGCACCAGGGCATGGCGGTTTATTACGCTGAATCGCTGGAGACGATCGGGCCGAATCTGCGTGAGGTAAAGCCAACAATCCTGGTCGGGGTACCGCGAATCTTCGAGAAGATCTACGCGCGTATCAAAGAGCGGGTCGCGGAAAAAGGAAGACTGAACGTAGCGATGCTGAACTGGGCGGTGGCAATCGGCAAGCAACAGGCCAGATTCCAGGTCGACAAGAAGCCGGTGCCTCGAGGGTTAGCGTTGAAACATCGCCTGGCAACAAGGCTGGTCTTCTCGAAGTGGCGCGAGGCTTTTGGCGGCCGGATCCGTGTGCTCGTGTCGGGCGGCGCTGCCTTGCCGGAAGAACTCGGTTACATCTACCTCGGTGCCGGCATTCCCATCATCCAGGGTTACGGTTTGACCGAGACATCACCTGTGATTACCGCCGGCCAGTTAGAAGACAATCGAATCGGAACGGTTGGCAAGCCAATCAGCCACGTCGAGGTGCGGCTCGCCGCAGACGGGGAAATAGAAACACGTGGTCCAAATGTGATGCGCGGTTACTACAACAAGCCCGAAGAAACCCGCGCGGTGTTCACTGAGGATGGCTGGTTCAAGACTGGGGACATCGGAACCATCGACGCGGATGGTTTCCTGCGCATCACGGATCGAAAGAAGGAACTGTTCAAGACCTCAGGCGGCAAATACATTGCTCCGCAACCACTTGAGCAGATGATCAAGGGGTCACGGTTTGTGAACCAGGTAGTCTTAATCGGAAACGAACGGAAATTTCCTGCTGCGTTAATTGTGCCCAATTGGGATCAGGTTGAATCCTACGCGCGTCTGAAGGGAATCAAAGCGAAAAGTCGAGCCGAACTCTGCACCAACGAACGGATCGTTGATCTCTTTGAGAGACAGATCGCCGGATTGACCCCGGACCTGGCTCAGTATGAGCGTGTTAAGAAGATCGCTTTACTGGAGAATGAGTTCACGATTGACGGGGGCGAAATGACGCCAACGCTGAAAGTGAAAAGGCGTGTGATAGATGAGAAGTACAGGCAGGTGATCGATAGGCTCTACGAAGAAGGCAAATAGTTTTAGATCCGGCGTTTACTTCACAATCGTCAGAATCCTTTCCGCCGCATCCCGTGCTGCCTGTATCAAGCGGCGTTCGACATACGCAGTGCTGCCACGGTTCCCTCCCAGAACATCCTTGTAACCGGAAACTCCTTGATATGCTTTCCCGGAACCTGACTGCTTTCCTGTCGTCGCGGCAAAGACAGTGTATTCGATATAGATGCGGCCGAGATCTTCGCTGCTGCTGCCCGAATTCATGTCGTCAGAGCGCAACTCCAGCAGCACTACATAACCTTCCGTTTCGCTCTTGGCACGCTTCACCGCCTCGCCGCGGGTGAGATCGCGCGAACTCATTTCAACTTTGAGTGAGGTTCGTCCGCTGAGACGTTCCGCACAGGCCTTGAGAACGGAATCGTAAAAATAAAGCGGCACGCGTGAGAACGAGCTGTGCGAGTCAACGCCAACGACAACCGGCAGAGCATGCTTGTCTGGCGTTTTTGCCGTAGGAGTGGGACTCGGCTCCGGTGTTTCTACGGGAGTTGTAACTGTGGACGTGCGGACTCGTCTGCCTGACTGAGCGCTAACACTCACGGAACAGACTCCGATCAGGCTAATTAGAATAAGGAACGCTAGTTTGTTTGAGTGAAAGCGCGGCAGCTTTGAGTCGTGCATAAGAAGAACACCCATCTGGTTAATATTGTAGCACTGTCCCCGCCGAACCAAAGTATTTGCTAAACTGGAAATGCCCCGATTTCGACGGAGAAACGATCATTGCCTTCACTAACAATTACCGCAGTGCGCGACCAGGCGCGCGCCACGCGCTCTTTTGATTTGATGCCGGTAAGCGACGCCGGAGTTCACGGCATCAGCTTCATTCCGGGTCAGATTGCCATCTTGAAAGTTGCGGGTGAGGACCCGGCTTATTTTGCGTTTGCCAGTGCGCCGGGAGACCCCGAGCTGGAGTTCCTGGTGAAACAGAAAGTTGGCGCCAGCAACGTCATCTTTGACATGAAACCCGGAGAGACGATCGAACTGCTCGACGTTTGCGGCCATGGCTTTCGTCTTGATGAGCAAGTGGGAAAAGATCTCGTGTTCGTGGCGATGGGCACGGGAGTGGCGCCGCTGCGTTCTGCGCTTCGTCATGTCCTGAAACGAAAGCAGAACTTTGGTCAGCTTGTGGTGCTGTACGGAGCGCGCACTCCAGACGACTTCTGTTACCGGGAAGAGACGCAAGCCTGGGAAGATGCAGGAGTGGAGCTGCGCCAGGTTATCTCACGACCTGATGGACATGATTGGTCAGGACCGACGGGTTATGTGCAGTCGTTGCTCGATCATGTGCTGCCCTCGTTGGCATCGCCTATCGCGTTGATCTGTGGTTCGCAAGAGATGATTGTACAGACGCGCGATCGGCTGGGGCAGATGGGATTTGCGCCACACGACATTCTAACTAATTACTGAACCAAATGGTTGTTTGGTCTTGGGTCTTTGTACTTAGTGCTTTGATCTTTTGTTCCGTCACGACGTTTGTTCTGTCAGCAGAGGAAGCTCAAAGATCTAACATCTAAGACCAAAGGCCAAAGACCTAAAACTCTAACGCGCCTTCTCCTTCACACGCGCGCTTTCGCTATGAACCGCCAACGCCAACCCCATGATGAAATAGAAAATCATCACAACTTCGGAGTCGCCCCAGTTGTAATGCGCGAGGCCACTCGCGAAGAATCCGCAGAGACCTCCAAGCGCTCCCAGTATCACTCCTCTTTCAATCCAATCATCGAGCAAGGGGCGGCGGGCCAGCTGCCAAAGCATGCGCGCGTAGACGCCAAGCAATAACAACCACGCAAGCAACGCCGGAATACCGCGTTCGAGTGCGAGCTGCAGCAGGTTCGAATGCATGTGCCCAGCCGGCAACCGGCCGTGGTCAAACAGTCCCCACTCCGCCTGGCGTCTCTTGATCGAGTCCATGCCCACACCGACTAACAAATGACGCGGTTTGCTAAACAGCAGTGTCGTTCCTTCACGCCAGACTGTTTCTCGCCATGTCGTCGACTGATCCTGCCTGTCGAAAAAACTGATATTGCGCTTCTGCTGCAGAACAAAGAGCCCGGCCAGGACCAGTGGTATCGCCAGGGCGCCCGCAATCAAGAGCGTTTTCCGCTTCGTTCCGAGAATCAGGATCAATCCGCTGGATAACAACGCGGCTAACCAACTTGCGCGAGTCACCGTCAGGAGCAATGCTGTTGCAAGCCCTGCGACGGCAATCAGTAAGCTGATACCGGCCCAGCTTCGCTTCCTCGGTAGACTGACAAACAGACCGACCGCGAGCGCGAGAATCAACTGCAGCGCTTCCGCATAAGTAACGTAGTGTCCAAAGAACCCGGACGCACGCCAGTCTCGGCCCAGCGACCAACCGTTTACGCCAAGCTGCGCTTCGGCCGTTGGGCCCGCAAGCAAACGTCCTCGCGGCACCTCGAGAACAGGACTCCATTCCACTCGATAGATCTTTACGAGGGCCGGGGTCGTGTCCGATGACGCAGCGAGTGCCGTTGATAACTCGCTGGGGTCCCGGACCGTTTTTCCATCGACCTCAAGGATCGTGTCGCCGTCAATGATCGGAGTCGGTACGGCCTCGCCCGGCAGGTGGCGGGCGGCGGCGCGACCGATGGTTTTCTTCCGAAAGACAGCGGCTGAGAGCGGACTCTCCATGGCTACGTGTTGAATTTTTACGCCTCGCCCCAGAGCTCGTTGGCCGACAGTGAACAGAACGTTCACCATGCACGAACCAACAAGCGTCAGCACCAGCAACCGAATTACGCGGCGCGACGGAACGTTCTGCGCGACAAGGTAGACGATCGTAAACAGGCTGGCAGCACGCAGCTTGCCAATCGATACCAGCGGTTCATAAGAGAAAAAGGAAGAGAGCCCGGTGAAGATGAAAAAACCGATCAGCGGGTAGTCGACCGGAGTGCGACGAAGTTGAGGCCGCGGGTAAATGGCAAAGCGCAGAGCCCAGAGCGTCAGGCCGAGCAACCAGGCGATTTGTGTTGCCGCAATCGAGTGTGGCGCGGCGGCGGCGAAGAGAACGAGACATCCGATGATGCCTCGCTCCAGCCACATCGCAAGACCACCGCTCGTGCCGGCATCGCGCGTTGATGGCAACTTGGTTGGTGTGCTCACGCGAGCTGAGTGCATAACTTGACGGGGCGCGCCTTTCGAGATCCGCATCAACACAATAGAATAAGATCGTCTCCACTATATTCGATCAAAGAGGAAACCACATGGGCCGTTTACTCAGTTGCGCGCTGCTTACTTCGATTCTGCTGTTTTGTTGCGACTCCATGACAGCACAGACACCGGCACAGTACCTGGACCAGGCAAAGGCGATTTTGAACGATCCGCTCGTCAAAGCTGCGAACGCATCCATCGATAATGACCGGGCTGCCATTCTTCGCGAGTGGATCGACATCACCGAAATTAACGCACCGTCAGGGCATGAGCAGTTGCGCGCGAAGTTTATCGAGCGCCAGCTGCGTAAATACAAATTGCAGGACATCCGCTACGACAGTGCTGGAAATCTGATCGCAGTGCGCAAAGGGACAGGCGGTGGTCCGACCGTAGTCTTTGACGCGCACATGGACACGGTCTTTCAACGGGGACTGAAGATCACGGCCACGGTTCGCGACGGCAAAGTTTACGCGCCAGGAATTGGTGACGACACGCGCAACATCGAGGCATTGCTGACGACCATTCGCGCACTTGATGCCGCTGATATTAAGACCAAAGGTGATCTCGTCTTTGTGTTTACCGTTGAAGAGGAGACGACCTTCGCCGGGGTCAACCAGTTCGTCAAAGACAACAAGGGCAAGTTTACTTATTACGTCGCGCTTGATGGCGGCTATGAGGGATTCACGTACGCGGGTATCGGGATCAACTGGTACCGGCACCACTTCATCGGCCCAGGCGGTCACACACGTTCGCGCACGCCGCCGTTCTCAGCCAGCTTGCCGCTTGCGCGCGCGATCACGCGTATCTACGATCTCAAGGTACCAACCAACCCGTCTTCAAATCTGAACATCGGCATGCTCGGCGGATCGGAAGTTGTGAACGCCAAAGCGTCGGATGCCTGGTTCACCGTAGACCTGCGTTCCACTAGTAATGAGGTCATTGCCGATCTAGAGAAGCAGATTGCGGCGATC
Source organism: bacterium (assembly GCA_040005515.1). Classification (GTDB taxonomy): domain Bacteria; phylum Acidobacteriota; class Blastocatellia; order Pyrinomonadales; family Pyrinomonadaceae; genus PSRF01. Next base: position 9,037 of record JBDTYQ010000066.1, on the reverse strand, counting down.
CTGGAAGAAGAGGCGAAGCGCGCGAACATGACAGTCGAGACAGATATTATTTCTACATCTGCCGCGGCCGTGATCCCCGGTCATCGAGAATCTCCATTAGTGAAGATGGCAGAGGCAGTCCATCGTGCGATGGGCTTCGATCCTCCGATCACCAACACGGGTTCTAACAATTCCAGCGCGGCACTTTTACAGGGTATCTCTTCAATTTCCACCGGCGCCGGGCCGTGCGAAGATTCTCACGCGCTCAGGGAAAACTGCGAGATCGAGCCGTTCTATAAAGGAATCAAAAAGGTCTTGCTGCTTGAAATGATGCTGGCGCAAATCTGAATAGACGGCCAAGGTCCAGGTTCAGGTTCGCCACCGCCTCTTCAGGCCTGGGAGTCAGACGGTACTTTGGAAAGACAGACGTTGGACTTGGGACGTTCGACTTGGGACATCGTATTTAATATCCATCCCCGCGGAATATCACAAGCGCGGTCCTCATGATGATCTTTAAGTCGAGCAGCAACGACCAGTTCTCAATGTAGAAAAGATCGAGCCGGACCATCTCTGCGAATGGCATGCGATTGCGACCGGAAACCTGCCAGAGCCCGGTCAGTCCTGGTTTCATGTCCAGCCGCTTACGGTGCCATAGCTCGTAAGATTCGACTTCGTATGGAATCGGCGGTCGCGGACCGACAACGCTCATTTCGCCCCGCAGCACATTGAACAGCTGCGGCACTTCATCCAGACTCGCTCGCCTCAGCCAGCGTCCCACACGCGTGATACGCGGATCAGCATGAAACTTGTAGACAGGTCGATCGCCGTCGCCAAGATTCGCGTCAGCGCTGCCTGCAATGAACTGCTTCTGATACTCGCGATGCAACTGGCTATCCGCGCCCAGTTGCATCGTGCGAAATTTGTAGCAAAGAAAGATTCGCCCATCCATGCCGACCCGTTCCTGGGAGTAAAACACCGGACCACTGGATCCCAGCTTGATCGCAAGCGCAATTAGCAGCCAGAGGGGCGCGGCCAGGACCAGAGCGAGAGTCGCAATCACGATATCCGAAGTGCGTTTAAGTACGCGAGCGGAACTGGAGAGTGGCTCGCGAAAGAGTCGAATCATCGGCAGCGCCCCGATTTGGTCGATCTCCGTCTTGCGGGGCAGACAGTTGAACAGGTTCGGCGCGATGCGGAACTCTACGCCGCGTTGACGACCGCAACGCATCATCACTTCGAATAGCAAGTCACCATCGACACGGGGATCGGCGATGATTACCTCGTTCGCTCTCGCGTCGCGAATCGCTTCCGGCAAGCCCTTGAGATCACTTACGACCGGGACGCCTTCATAAGTAGACTCGCCGCCACTGCCCGCTGAGACGTTCTCCACCACGCCAATCACCCGATAGCCGAGCGACGGATGTTCACGCATCTCGTTGATGCAGAGCGCTGCTTCCGGTCCCCGGCCGACTACTAATGTCGGGATCAAATTAATGCCGCGGGTGCGAGCGAATGTCTGCGCCGACCGCACGATGACTCTTAAGAGCCCAATACCGGCGAAAGCCAGGAGGAAGTCGAGGACAAAGACCGCGCGGGCATACGAGAAGGAGCGATAAGCGAAACCACCTCGATAGAGGAAGGCAGCGGACACGATCAGCAGCGACCCAATCGCTGTCGACTTAAAAAGACGGACCGCGTCATCGACAAAGGAGAACTCGCCCCTCAGACGATAGAGGTCGTAGTAACGCAGCGTTAGCAAACGTGTGAGCAGGACGAAAATGAGCAAGGCCCCATAGGGAGCAAACTTCCTGCTCCATGCGAAGCCACCATCGGCCGTGGCCGTCCAGAGCGGCCCTCCTTCACGAAGATAAAACGACCCGGCGAAAGCAACAGCGGCAATGACGGCGTCAGCGATCACTAGCGCAACTTTGACTGTAGGGATTACCCAACGGGGAGCACGCCCCGCCACCCGTACCGTGCTCGGCTCTACTGTTCGGGTGTTGCTTCGCTCGGCTTTCATAACGCAGCTGACCGGCTGGGATGATTCATAAGCCAGGTTCCAATATCAAATTCGCCACTTCCGCGCGCACGTTACGCGCGCGGCGAGCGCTGACGCTACCCTTCTTTCCCAGTGGCAAGTTCTGCAAATCCTCACGAGTACTGATGCGGCGGAGGCGTCCTTCGGTCACGAGCTGTTCGTCAATCGCCGCCCACTTTCCTGCGTAGATCGTAGCGGCAGGAACGCCGAGTGCTGCGGCTTCCCGATTCATCGTGCCGCCCGCACTGATTATGAGATCCGCAGCCGCAATCAGGTTCGCGCCATCCAGTGGCGTACGAGGCACGATGATGTTAGACCGTGCTCCGTATGCTGAACGTTGAGCGTCGCTGCGGGGCAAGAGCATCACCTTCAGCCCCGGCTGTGTTGCCAGTCTGTCCAGCAGTTCATCAAACAGTTCATTTTCAAAGCGATGGTAGAGCGCATCACGCGCGGGAGGGCGAACTACTACGAGCACATCCTCCGCTTTGATCCCAAGCGCGCTCAACTCCGTGACAAAGCTCTCATCAGGCTCGAAGTCCGCCAGGTAAACATCTTCCTTCGTCCCATTGTAACGCCTTACCTTCGCCGGGTTCGCACCGTAGCGCACCAGAAAATCCTGTGGGAACGATTGCGGCACGATGATTCGCGATGCGACCCGGAAAGCGAGATGATTTGCCGGCTGGTGCTCATAGTCCATCAAGGTCACGCTTTCGAGGGCCATTCCACGCGCCGCCAGTATCTGCGAATAGGAATTATGGCCCACTGCTAAATCGAAACGGCGGCCGCGCGCCCATTGCCGCAGGGCCCAGGAGCGTTGCACCAGATTACCCGCCTTCCCCGCAAGGTCTCGCCCACCGTGTCCGCTGATCACTACCGGCGCAAAGCCTGCGGCCTGGGCAAGGGCCACCGTTTCGGCAAAGGCTCGCGCAGTTACGTCGACCTCATGCCCACGGGCAATAAATTCAGTTTTCAGAGCGCGAAAGAATGGAACGTGAGGCGAGTTGGCAAGATCGATCCAGATGCGCATCGTCGAAACGCTAAGCGTCGGCCTTCAAAGTGGTAGCCGCTTCCGCACCAAGCGCACTGAACTCGCGGACAGCGTCAGCGACCTGCGCGAGGTTATCGCTTGATAGTTCCGCATACATCGGCAGCGACAGCACTTCATTACAGGCCTGTTCGGTCGCGGGAAAATCGCCAGGCTTGTATCCAAGATCACTGTATCCACTCTGCAGGTGAACTGGAATCGGATAATGAATGCCTGTTGCTATGCCGCGAGTTGTGAGATACGACTGCAGGGCATCCCGCTGTGGTGTGAACACAGGAAAGATATGGTGGGCTGAAAGGCTGTCTGGCTGCTGCTCCAGTAAACCCACTCCGACGTTTAAAAAGAGCCGACGATAGTCTTCAGCATGCTTGCGGCGGGCAGCGGTCCATTCATCAAGATGGCGCAGCTTCACGCCAAGCACAGCGCCCTGCATTGCTTCCATCCGATAGTTGTACCCCACTTCCTCGTGATGGTACTTCCGACTCGATCCGTGATCGCGCAGTCTTCTGACTCTCTCAGCATAGTCGGCGTTACTGGTGACAACAGCTCCGCCTTCTCCGTAAGCTCCGAGGTTCTTGCCCGGATAGAAACTGAAACAAGCGATATCACTGAGACTTCCCGCGCGGCGGCCTTTATATTCCGCTCCATGCGCCTGGGCCGCGTCTTCGATGACGACTAACTTGTGCCGCCGGGCGATGTCGAGAATCGGATCCATATCAGCGCAGCCGCCATATAGGTGAACCGGCATGATCACTTTGGTGCGTGAAGTGATAGCGGCTTCAAGTAACGCAGGATCCATGGTGCTGTGGCGAGGATCAATATCTATGAGCACGGGTCGCGCTCCGGTATAACTGATCGCAGCCACAGTGGCGACAAAAGTATCGCTGACTGTGATCACCTCGTCCCCGGCTTTGACGCCGACTGCAAGCAGGGCGAGGTGCAAAGCGCTGGTGCCGGAATTTATGCCAAGAGCGTGGCGGGTCTGACAGTAGGCGGCAAAGTCCTTTTCAAATGCTTCTACGTGCTCGCCTAAGACGAAATGAGCGCTCTCCACTACTTCATTTATGGCCGCGTCAATCTCACCCTTGATGGTCGCGTACTGTGCTTTCAGGTCTACGAACTGAATCATCATGATTGATAAGCGACTCTAGACGATCTGAACAAGTTCCCCGCGCGCCCGCAGCGACTTCTCAGCGGCTTCAACTATTCGCACCAGTCTCAGTCCGGCCTCGCCGTCGGTTTCAGGTTTAGCGTTGTGCTCGATGCAGTCAATAAAGTGCAGGGCTTCAGTTTGCAGTGCTTCTGTCGCATCCAAACGTGGCGCCCACATATCCCCAGAACGATAACTGACCAGCATCTCGTAAACAGCTTCCGGAGCTTGCGAGACCGTCACCCCTTTATCGTAGATCTTAACCTTTTCGCTGGGCTCCAGATCGTCATAGAGAATCATCTTCTCGCTGCCGCCAATCAGAGTGTGCCGAACTTTAACCGGAGTAAGCCAATTAACATGCACGTGAGCAATCTGTGGGTTCTCAAAGAAGAGCGTGATGTACGCGACATTCTCCGGCTGACCGGGAAGATTACTGATCCCCGTCGCGGAAACCGCAATCGCACGCGAGGGCAGCACATAATCCATGATCGAGAGATCGTGGATCGCAAGGTCCCAGATGACGTTCACGTCGTGCTGGAAAAGACCAAGGTTCACGCGCACCGCATCGTAGTAGTAGATATCACCGAGCGCATTGCTGGTAATTAACTCGCGAATCTTGCGCACCGCGCTGGTGTAAACGAATGTATGGTCGACCATCAGCACGCGTTTGCGGCGGGCGGCTTCTTCAATCAACTGCAACGCTTGATCGGAATTTGAGGCGAGCGGCTTCTCGACCAGTACATGCTTGCCGGCTTTGAGTGCGGCCATTGCGAGTTCGAAGTGTGATGAGACCGGGGTTGCGACGGCAATGGCGTCAATCGAAGAGTCTTTGAACAACTCCTGGCAACTAGTCACGGTCCGGATCGAAGGGTAGCGCAGCTGCAAATGGACCAGCCGCTCGGGCCGCAGATCGCAAACCGCCGCGACCGTCGACCCAGGGGCCTCCATGAAGTTGCGAACGAGGTTGGGACCCCAGTAACCGTAACCGATGACACCGATCCTGATCATCTTTGCTTTTTCAATTGATGTCTAAATTTTGAACTGATGAATCGCGACTGTCAGAGCGCATGCGTACGTCACCAACAACCCGTGCAGGCACGCCTGCGACAATTGCAAAATCAGGAACGTTACGCGTCACTACCGCGCCGGCTCCGATCAACGCCGCTTTACCAATGACGATGCCCGCAATGATCGTCGCGTTGCTGCCAATAGAGGCTTTTTGCTTCACGAGAGTCTTGACCACTTCCCAGTCGGCTTCCGTCTGTAGCGAACCATCCTCGTTGGCCGCGCGTGGGTAACGGTCGTTGGTAAACATCACGCCGTGGCCGACAAAGACCTCGTCTTCAATCGTTACGCCTTCACAAACAAAACTGTGTGACGAGATCTTACAGCGGGCGCCGACGAACGCGTTCTTTTGAATCTCAACAAATGCACCGACCTTTGTATCGGCGCCAATTGTGCAACCGTAAAGGTTGACGAGCTCCGGCTGAAAGATCCTCACGCCTTCGCCAAGAACCACATCAGCTGCAATCGGCATTAGGTGTCCTCTCGAAAATCATCACAGCGCTTCTTAATCCCGCTGCCTTTCCTCGAGCAGCCGTGCTAGCGCATATAACATCCAGGACTCGGTCCAGCGCATGAAGGGAGTGCGCACCGTGTGAAATCGTCGACGCTGATAATAAAAGAAGCCTCGCGGGTCGCGCATATTGTGGATTGACCAGAGCGCGATTCTTTCCGCGAGGGCCAGCGCTTCGCGATCCAACGCCCGCAGATCTAACTGAGTAATGATTGCTGTAGCAGCCGCGTGCGTATCAATTGGATAAAGCGTGTCATGGTAGTATTTCGCACAACCATCCGCAAGAAAGAAGCTCTTTCGCCAAAACTCATAACCGATTCGCAACGCGTCTTTGAATTCCGAAGTCTGTGCCGCCTCGCAATGCTCGCTGATCCGAGTTAATGAGCTGAGCAGGAAGGCAGTGTGGAAATTGTCGACCCAGGACTGAGTTGGATCAACGCCATAGGTCCATGACCCGTCAGCGCTTTGTTGGTTCACGACGTAACGCGTTGTCTTGATTGAGATCTCGCACAGTTCCGACTCGCCTGTAAGCGCACCAACCCCCGCGAGCGTCTCACCTGCGAGCAGGCTGGCGTTGTAGATACGAGTCGCGCTTCCCGGCTTGTAACCAAAACAAACTTCCGTAGACGTGTCTACACTGCGCGGCAAATCGTGAAGGATGAAATCGCATGCGCTACGTGCGACGCCTAGATAATGATCATCCTTGAACAGCAGGGCCGCTTCTAACAGCGCACGGGCTGCAAACGCAGTCGGAACGATCGTCGGGGTACCCCGCGGAGCAAAGAAGACGCGCGACTGCCAGGCGAAATTGTAGCCCCAGGCCGCGCCACTGAGCCCTTGAAGACGGAGAGATAGAATGTCATCCAGCAAAGAGCGAGCTTCCTTCTCAGATTCTTTTGTCTTCAGGCGACGATGATTGGCTAGAGCTGCGAGTGCGAAAAGAGCGATGCCCTTAGAGTTCCGTTCGGCAGGTACGAGTGAGATCCTGCGAAGATTTACTGGCGAGCGTTTGAAAGCTTGCGTCCAGAGCAACCGCGCCGTGCGTGAGTGTTTGAGTGGAGTTGCCTGAAACAGTTTGCTGTTTAGAGCGTCGAATGGATCGTGTCCGGCGAAGTCTCGTTGCCGACACCACTGGGAGAGTTCCGCGAATGCCTGTTCAAGTTCAGAGGTGTTCATCAAGGGGGAAAGTTTCGAGTTCCGGGTTTCGGGTTTCGAGTTCCGGGTTTCGGGTTCCGGGTTCCGGGTTCCGGGTTTGGAGTTCTTGAACTCCTTGGAGTGAGTCCGACCTGTCGGCCCTAAGGAGGTGGACTCAGACTCTAAGGAGTTGCACGCGAAAATTCCGAACTCGAAACTCTGAACTCGAAACTCGAAACTACTTAGTCACCGACGTTTCAATGCGCCTTGGCGTTTCCACAAAGCTTTCGTGCCAGAGTTCAAACATCAGCAACGTCCAAAGCAGCTTGCGATGATTCGCCACACCGCGTTCATGTTCGTCCTGCAATCGCGTCACGTATTCGGGATTAAACACACCCGCGCGGCGCACGCGTTCGGGAGAGAGCAGATCACGCGCGAGCGGTCTCAATTTTCCCTTGAGCCATTCCGCTACCGGCACGCCAAAGCCTTTCTTGCTGCGGCGAGTCACGAACGGCGGCAGCAGATCTGCAACTGCACGCTTCAGAATGTACTTGGTTTTGCTGCCGCGTAGTTTGTAATCCGCCGGCAAGGAAGCGGCATATTCGGCGAGGCGCGGATCGAGAAACGGTGCTCGGACTTCGAGGGAGACAGCCATGCTTGCGCGATCTACTTTCGTCAGAATGTCCTCAGCAAGGTATAGCCTCGTATCCAGGTTTTGCATTCGCTCGACGATATCCTCAGCATCACATTCAGCCATCATGTTGCGCGCATCACGATAGATATCAGCATCGCTGGAACTCAACGCTTCCCCTGTGAGCAACTGTTGCTGCTCCTCCGGCGTGAACGAGCCGAACCAGACATGGTGACGTGTAACCGGGTCGTACTTCGCGCCCGTTATGAACCGCAGCGCCTTGTAGTCAAACGACAGGTTCTTCGTTTTCACCGGCAGCAGCCGGACGAGAGGCTCAATCAATCCGGTCTGTAACAGTTTCGGAAGGCGCAGGTAAATCTCGGCAAGGTGATGCCCGCGATACATCGGGTAGCCCGCGAAAATCTCATCGCCGCCATCACCGCCAAGTGCCACGGTGACGTGCTTCCGCGTAAAACGGGAAAGGAGGTAGGTCGGCACGAGCGAGGGATCGCTGAACGGTTCGTCCATCCACGAACCAATCTCAGCTACCAGGTTCGCTGCCAGATTTGAACTCAAGCGTTCCTCGTGATGATCTGTGCCGAGGAACTTAGCGACCCTGCGCGCGTATGAGGACTCGTCGAAGGACGACTCTGCGAAAGAGATAGAGAACGTCTTGACCGGCTCTGAAGAAGCTCTCACGGCGAGAGCTGTCACCGCTGAAGAATCAACTCCGCCGGATAACAGCACGCCGAGCGGAACGTCTGACACGAGGCGCATCCGCACTGACTCTGCCAACAATTCCTGCAGTCTCGCCGCAGCTTCTGCTTCCGAAGGAACCGGTTCCTTCGTGCGATAACTTAAACACCAATACGATTCCACTGAAGTCCGGCCGTTTTCCAGCGTCAGCGTGTGGGCGGCCGGCAGTTTGTTGATGCCTTCGTAGATCGAGAGCGGTGCCGGTATGTAGTCGAACGACAGATATTGCCTGAGGGCCTGCATATTCAGCGCGGGACGCACTGCAGGATGGGCGAGCAGAACCTTCGGCTCAGAAGCGAAGAGCAGCGTGTTATCGAAGATCCCCCAGTAGAGCGGCTTCTCGCCGAAGCGATCGCGAGCGATGAAGAGTCTGCGGCGGGGTGCATCCCAGAGCGCAAAGGCAAACATGCCGTTGAGATGCTGGACCATATTCCGGCCGTACTCTTCGTAGAGATGCGGCAGGATTTCGGTGTCTGACTCACTGCGAAAAGAGTGGCCACGCGTTTCAAGGTCGGCGCGTAGTTCACGATAGTTGTAAATCTCGCCATTGAGAATGACGCTGACGCTGCGATCCTCATTGAAGACCGGCTGTTCGCCGGTGACAAGATCGATGATCGCGAGGCGGCGCATCCCCAACGCTACACCGGTAGAGACAAGGAGGCCTTCCGAGTCCGGGCCCCGGTGCACCATCCGTTCACACATTGCGTGGAGCAATTCTCTCGCGCCAT
>JBDTYQ010000065.1:0-19414 GCA_040005515.1 bacterium | reverse complement strand
CACATATCGACCGCGTCGCTCTCACAGTCAAATTTAGCCAAATTCTTTGTTAATGTCTCATGAGGCAAACCGGGAATGGAATTCTTGGCAAATTACCTGTCTATCTCTATTGAATTAATGGAGGCTCAATGTTTGCCATCAGACTTTATGTCGCCGGGCTGACCCTAACGTTTCTACTCTGCGCCTTATTCAGCAAAGGCATCGCAAAGCTGGAGGCCACGGTCATAGCGTGTGCTTTGCTCTATCTAATTCTCGATGCCAGGAAAGAACTAATCGAATTGAAAACACTCGAGTCGCAGGTTTCCTCGCTTTCACACTGATCGTTCACCTGATTAATGACCCAATGTCCGCAGTTGCCAATATTTTTCTGACATTTGTCGTAGCGCTCGTAATTCACGAAGTTGGGCACCTGATTGCTGCACGTGTTTGCCGGGTTCCAGTGACGCAGGCCGGATTTGGTTGGGGCCCGGAAGTGTGCAGCGTCCGCGCTTATGATGTTGACTATTTTGTGCGGCTGGTTCCGGCCGGCGCATACATACGAATGGATATGGCGAGTCTGCAAAAGCGCCCTTTCAGTCAGCAGTTAATCGTGCTCTTTGCAGGGATAGCAGTGAACCTCATCTTCAGCATCCTGGCTTGGGGAACTCTTTTCGGAGCATTTAACCTGGCGTTGGCAATCGGAAACCTTTTGCCGGTGTACCAGCAGGACGGGTGGAAAATGGGAATGATTATTTGCCGCACGGCGTTTGGTCGGCCGAGCCCATTAGTGGAATGGTGCCTAACTATTTCAGGGGCACTGGTGGGTGTTTCTCTTCTGGTGCGCGCTCTGATTAACCTTTAAGAACCGCACTTTGACAGTCAGGGTTGGCAGTATGAAATAAGCATCACTCGCGAACACAACCACAATGAGCGAACTTTTGATTGAGAACGTCGATGGTCGCAAATTGGCCCACGCCTACGTAGCCTTGGCAATGGCGAGGGATTTGGCACAGCGGTACATCGACGATCGCTCTGTGCGCGAAGACTTACGTCCGTTGCTCACCACCCTGGATGTGGCGGCGGAGTTGCTGGAAGAGGTAATGCAGAAGGCTTTACCCGAGCCATCGGTGGCACCGTCATTGGCCGTGCTCTCTTCAGAAAATGTAATGTGAATCAAGAGGTCATGACCAACAAATCAAGAACAATCGTGGTAGAGAAGTTGGAGGAACGGAAGCTTAGAATTCTGATTGTAGATGACGACGACGACACACGGTTTATGCTGGCCAAAATCCTTCATAAGGAGGGCCATCGTGTCACAGAGGCAGGTAATGCCGCCGCGGCCGAAACTGCCGCTCTTGGCGAAACTCCCGATCTTGTCTTGATGGACATCGGAATGCCCGAGGTAGACGGATTGACAGCCGTGTGGCGAATGAGGGAGCGACCTGAGCTTGCAGAGGTGCCAGTTGTAATCCTCTCTGCTTACGACTCTTTTGATCTTCGCGCCGAAGCCACGGCAGAGGGATGTCAGGCGTATCTGACCAAGCCTCTGGATCCTGACATATTGATATCAAAGCTTCGTGAGATTCTAAGGTGATGGAGCGTGGGTTGCGCGCAATCAGTGTCTGGGGCGCGACACAAGTTTCATCCGCATTCTAAAAACCTTGTCCAGATACGAGACGTCCGCCCCGGTAAATTGTGCGCTACGGATCGATTCTTAACGTCAAATGTTGATTCTGAGATTTCGCAAGTGGTGGCCTCGAAATTGCAAAACTCCGAGCATACAGAAACCAGGGGGCCATCCCCGATTCTACAGTCCCAGACTCGTCAGAGACCAACACCGAGGGCCGTCGGTAGTAAGAACAAACGAGGAAGACGTAAAGCTCTACCCCGCTGGTAGCTTTCCGAGATTGGCAACCAGGACCTTCCTAGGCTGTCGATAATTTCCTCTGCCCTCCTTAAAAAGTAAACAAGCTATAGCTGATCGCCAGACAGAGGCGAAGACGGAACCGTCTCGCGGGACCAGCCTCCGAATCAGCAGTCGCCCGTTAGTACCGGAGTCGGTAACAGGCTTCGCACCAAATCTACAGAGAGTTGCTCCAGCGCCCAAATTCGTGAAGGAAATTTTTGGTCAGAAATCTGGCAATCCAGAAGCTTCGGTGTTTATACAGGTATGTCCCTAGCACCCCCCAGTGCAACAGAAGGCTGGCAACCAGTTAGCCCTTCGGTTGAGCAGATCAGGAAAAGGCGAGAACCCGCTCCGCCTATACGGGAATTCCATCCAACACTCGTGGGCCAATCTCCGGCAATGAAGAAGCTGATGGCTATCGTCGACCGGATCGCGCCCAGCAACTCGTCGGTGCTGTTAACAGGAGCCACGGGTACAGGGAAGGAACTGGTGGCGCAGGCAATCCACGACAGAAGTCCCCGACGGGACGCAGCCTTTGTCGACATTAACTGCTCTGCAATTCCCGAAACGCTCATCGAAGCCGAGTTGTTTGGACATCAGCGCGGCACTTTCACGGGCGCTCATGAAAACCGCAGCGGCCTTTTTGAGAAGGCGTCCGGTGGCACTCTTTTCCTGGATGAAGTGGATGGGTTGAATCTTTTGGCGCAGTCGAAGCTGCTGCGCGTTTTGCAGGAGCACACTGTCCGTCGAATTGGAGCTCGCGCCAACATCGCCATCGACGTACGCATTATCTCAGCAACGAATTGTGATCTCGCTCAGGCCGTCGCTGCCGGACGCTTTCGTGCTGACCTCTATTACCGGCTCCGAGTTCTTCCTTTGCACCTCCCCGAACTCTGCACCCGCGGTGATGATGTTCGTCTGCTGGTTGAACATTTTCTGCGAGCGAAAGCGGAGAAGATTGGCGAAGCGGTTCGACGTTTTACTCCGGAAGCTATGCGAGCACTTAGGGATTATCCCTGGCCGGGAAACGTCCGCGAACTCGAGAACGCGGTTGAGTATGCGTTAGCCATTGGACTCGACGAAGAACTGGATCTAGCGGATCTCCCGCTCGAGATTTCCGGCGGTCGAGTTCAACCTGGGGGCGACGATTTCAGGCAAGTGCTCCAAGCCTACATGAACGACACTGTGCCGCTTGCGGAAATTGAGAAGCGCTACATCCTGTCCGTGCTACAACAATTTGGCGGCAACCAGGTTCGGGCCGCAGCGGCGTTGGGAATAGATCGGAGTAAACTCTATCGTCGACTGAAACAGTATGGTGTGCTGGCAGTAAGATTTCTGCAGGAAGAAAGTCTCGACGGAATGCAGTTTCGTTCGGAAGCCGCAAAGACGGTCTCGGAAGCTAGTGTTAGATGACCCCAACTCAGGGCAGCAGTTTGCGTCACTACCTTACATTGCGACGCGTCTTCGTCTGGGCCTTCCTGCTTTCATTGTTGTCCCTCGCAATTCGGCAGAGCGTTAGTATCGATAACGATTTTTGGTGGCACCTCAAGAGCGGTCAGTACATTCTTCAAAACGCTTCAATCCCTCACTTCGATCCCTTCTCATTTACGAAAGGCGGCTCCGAATGGATCGCACACGAATGGCTGTCCGAGGTCATCATGTATGCGATTTTCCAACTTGGAGGTTGGACGGGCCTCCTGCTTGGATTCGGCATAATCATTACCGCGTCGCTTGGTATCTGTTACTACCGTTGCGACGGCAAACCATTCATCGCTGGCCTTGCCGTTTTTTCCGCTGCCATGGCCTCGGCACCATTGTTTGGTCTGCGACCGCAGATGTTTACCTTTTTATTGGCGAGCGTCTTCCTCGCCGTTCTGGATCGTCATCTGATTCAAGCCTCTTCACGGCTTCTCTGGTTGCTACCAGCCCTAATGCTGCTGTGGGTAAACCTTCATGCCGGCTTTGCCATGGGATTGGCGTTGATCCTTCTGTTCATCGTCATGGCGGTGCTCGACAAGGAATGGAAAAAGATCACGCCTCTCCTCAAGATATTCTTTGTCTGCGTCGTCGTGATTCCGCTTAATCCGAATACGTTTCGGATGTTCTCCTACCCCCTGGAGACTCTTTCTTCTCCCGCCATGCAAACTCTGATTCAGGAGTGGTTCTCGCCCGACTTTCACCAGGAACGGTTTCTTCCGCTGGCCGTATTAATGCTCGCAACCTTCGCAGTGCTTGCGGTATCTCCAAGGCGAGTACGCGCAGGCGAACTATTAGGGCTGCTGGTGTTGAGTTTGGCGGCACTTCGTTCCGGGCGACACATTCCGCTCTTCGCGATCTTCTCCGCACCCATCTTCGCGCGACATTTACACTACTGGACCAGTACTAAAAAAGAACTCATTACAATGCGGCAGGAGCCGGCGACAACTATTCAAATCATTCTCAACCTTGCCCTGTTGTTATTGCCCACGGTAGTGATCATCCGGCAGCTCATCGACTTCAAAAACCACGAAGACGAGTACGTATCCCAACGGTTCCCCCGAGCCGCTGTCGACTTCCTGCAGACCAATCCATCAGCCGGACCGATGTTTAACGATTACAACTGGGGGGGCTATCTAATCTGGAGGCTCTATCCTGAGGGCAAGGTCTTTATCGACGGGCGCGCCGACGTTTACGGTGATGACTTTGTTTTCGAGTATTTGAGAACTTATCAAGCCGAGCCGAATTGGCGGGACCGGCTCGATCGCTATGGTATCCGGACCGTTCTGATCGAGCCACATTCCCACCTAGCCAACTTGTTGCGCGAGGAAAAAGGCTGGCGCAAGGTTTTCGAAGATCCCGGAGCAGCGATTTTCATGAGGGATTGAACCCGGCGGAATGCCGAATTACCAGAGATCTTTGGAGGGCTGGTAATCATCGCGTTGGCCTATCTAATGCATAAAGGGAGAATCGCCTGGCACGAGCCGGGTGTCCTGTTCACGGCTTCTTTGTCGGTCGCCCCATTTGTAATCTTTAATCAACAGGTAATAACGGGACGCTCTGAACTGCCATTTCACTATGAGGAGTTCATAACGAATTATATGGTCATGCTAGCAATGTTCTTGCTGGTCGGCGTCACATGGCCCAAGATGTCTCGTGTTGTTCCAATGAGCCTTGCCTTCTTTCGAATCTTGACCGTTGGTATACACGCGACACCGGTTCAAAAAATGGCGTCTTCATTATTTATCGACTGTCACTTAGGAGGTAATTCAAACTTCTTCCCGCTGTATAGCAGATCTCATTATGCGGTAAAGCGGGTCGAAATTGGGCGCGGGTCGTATGCCTACACAAAAAAGAGGAAAGAGAGTCACGGGATAGCCAGCAGCTTTAACAACCACGATAGTTTGATTTGCGGAATCAGATTTTAGATATGAACAATTGGAAACAAGCTGTCTTACCGTGCCTCCTTTTAGCCATTGTCGCATTGATTCCGCAGTTCTATTTGTGTTTCGAACGCGGGGCTAAATGGCATGGCGGATTCGCGTATTTTGACGCAGACGAGTTCGGTTATGCTGCTTATTTGCAAGCAGTCATCGACGGTAAGGGAAGACACGCTGACCCATATACTGGAAAACAGAGCAAAAGTGAAACGTTGTACTCAATTCAGTTTTTTCCCCCGTACGCGCTCTCCCTGCTTGGGTGGCTGGGGCTAACGGCATCGTCTATTTTCTTGCTTCTAGTTCCGCTGGTGGCGATTATCTCCGGTCTCTTAATCTTTGCGTTGATACATGAAGTAACCGGCAATTCTAAAATAGCCGCCGCCGGGGTTCTCGGGGTATTAATTCTTGCCGCTCTTGCTGCCATTCCGATCCCCGGACTTGCGCCGAGCGCAAAACGGGGATTCGGTCAATTCCCGTTTCTGAGACGTTACCTTCCTGCATTTCCGTTCATGCTGCTATTAGCATTTACCTTGTCTCTGTGGCGAGGACTCACCAAGTCACTCTGGTGGGCCGTCGGCTCCGGGATATTTTTCGCGCTGCTGGTTTATTCGTACTTTTACCTATGGACCGCGGCCCTTGCGTGGTCGGCATTGTTTCTCTTCTTGTGGATTCTGTTTCAACCTGATCGCCGGAGAACAATAAAAGTTTCGGGCGTTCTCGCGGCTTTTGCAGTCTCAGTAGTACCATGGATTTGGTTGGTGTCAAACAGATCGAAATCATTCGATGGGGATCAAGTCTTGCGGCACACTCGTGCCCTCGATCTGTTTCAAACCGCTGAAGTAGCCGGCGCAGTTATCGTCATCTGTATTGCGTGGCTGAGAGGGTGGAAGGATCGTCGCCTAATATTTATAGCGTCTCTTGCCTTAACTCCATTCATACTCTTTAACCAACAGGTCATTACCGGGCGCTCACTGCAATCGTTTCACTATGCCCAGTTTGTTACCAACTACTGGATTATTATGGCGATATTTATCGCGCTAGGTATGTGGCGAACGATGCCCAAAAGAATCCCAAACCTGCTGCTCGTTGGGAGCCTCGTTATTGGGTTGATGCTTTCTGTTCAGGCCGCTAATTCGTCATATGCGGTGAGTGCGAGAGTGGACCAGGCACAAGGTCTCAAGAAACGCTTAGATCCGGGGGTTGTATTCTCACCGAATATTGCGCTGATGTATGCCTTGCCGGGACAGAATCAGCCCCTCTGGGCGCAGCACAGCTACACATTTGCAAATCTCACACTGTTAGAACAGCGCCAGAGATTCTTCCAGTTTCTCTATTATCAGAAGCTTCCAGTGGACCAACTCAAACTCGCGTTGGAGAAAGACTCTACTTCAAGGGTTGAAGTGTTTGGATCTGCAAGGGCCAACGAGCTCTTGTCTCAGGATCACAAGCCAATTACTGATGCCGAGATTAATGAGGCTGTCAACGAGTATGTTGAGTTTAGTAAATCATTTACTCCGATGGTCACGCTATCGTATGCAGTTGTTGCGCCTGGAGATGATTTGACCAACCTTGATCTCTGGTACGAACGGGATTCGGGGGAAAGTTTTGAAGATTTGACGATCTATCGCCTAAAGTTACGAAAGCCCGAGGGGTTTCCAAGCAGCACTTTGGTGCGTACTGGCCTTGCGGAAATTGCTCAGCGCAAATGATGAGTTCAACTCTTCGCTGCAATTAACTGGGTATGCCATGATCAAGCGCTTTGGGTGAAGCATCATCAAAATTGAGAGGCATGTCGACCGAAGCGAATAACAAGACAAGTGCCAGGGACGGACGGCCGACACGCGTGAGGATCTTTGATCTAATCAGTCGAGTCCTTCCCTCCGCATTCTTTCTCATCATCGTTATTGCCAATGCTATTAATCTTTATCATTTGCTAAATGGCCGCCCCGGCGTTGGCGATGCGCCCGAGGGATGGAACCTTGCTGCGGCGGTCCTGGCCAAGGCTTCGACGACTTGTTTCCTGGCGTTGATGTCGATCCTGTTTCTGATAAGAATCGAACCCATCAAAAAGTCTTCCGGGATCTGGCCGCGAGTTACCGCCATCGCCGGCACCTTCTGTCTTTACTTCGTGACTCTATTCCCCAGAGCGAACCTTTCTCTAAATCAAACCTTGTTGTCGGCTTTTATAAGCATCATTGGTACAGCCCTCTCCATTTTCACCCTCGCACATCTCGGTCGATCCTTCAGTTTGATGGCCGAGGCGAGAAGGCTGGTCACTTCTGGTCCCTATCGATTCGTGCGCCATCCTCTTTATCTCTTCGAGACCATGGCCTCGTTTGGCATCCTGTTGCAGTTCCTCTCGTTCTATACCGTCCTGGTGTTTCTCGCTTACATGCTGCTTCAACTTCAACGGATGAATAACGAAGAAGCCATTCTGGAAAGAGTATTTCCCGAGTACCGGGAATACCGTTCAAGAACCGCAAAACTGATCCCCGGAGTCTACTGATTCCCACCACCGGACAGGAATTATTGGCTACGGTGAACAACTCCACGGCAAGCGATCTCTGGTCTTGAAATCGTGACCTTGATAGCGGTTGGTTTCTCGTTGGGACCTCTCCAAGTCGGTAGATTTCAACCGCGTCCTTCTCACGCTTCGCCCATCCCGCCTCCATAGCTAATTGCCACAACTGCTCGCGAGTGAGCACCTGCGAAGGTGCGAAAACCACTGCCCACGCACTGCATCACTCAAACCTTGTGATTTCGTCCCTCCCCTAACTCACTTGGTCCCAACACGTTAACGCGGCGCTTAAAACTACGTCGAAACATTTTCGCCGGTGGCGCAACTGGGGCATAGGCGTTGCTAAGAGAGAGTTCGTACGCAAATTGTAAATGTGCTCGTTGCCTTAACTTCAGTGCGGAGGGCGTTCTGGATGGGACGCATAAACAGCGTGGAAAAATTCCTTCGTTGTGAAACAGGGCTTGAGCTCTCCGAGTATGCCGTGGCAGCGGCATTGGTTACCGCTTTGACAGTCATAGCCTTCGCGGCCCTTGGCAACGTCATTGTCGATCGGATCAATACCCTCGCCAGCTATATCCCGTAATCGGGGACTGACGCATCCGTTCAGGCCGACGAAAGCCGCTCTGAATGTTCACGTTCCTTCAATGCGAATTAGCTCTCGCACTGAGGAATGAAATCCTTAACCAATCAACCCATGAGGAGTGAGAAATGATCAAGAGATTCTTTCGCGATGAGACGGGTTTGGAATTGTCCGAGTATGCAGTTGCGGCTGCCCTCGTCGTTGCAGGTGTTGTCGTGGCATTTACCGTTCTGGGCAATGCGATTACAACCCGAATCCAAACACTCGCCAGCACTATCACTGGGTAACGGTCGCCTGGTTTCCCTTAACAAGTAGGGCGCGCCCCAGCGGTAACTCGCAACGGCGCGCCCCCCTTACCCTAATAACCTAAAGAAGGAGTAGCAAATGATTAGACGATTTTTCCGAGATGAGAAGGGCCTTGAGCTCTCGGAGTACGCGGTAGCCGCCGCACTCGTTGTTGCCGGCGTGGTAGTGGCGTTCACAGTTTTAGGGAATGCAATCACCACAGGCATCTCATCACTGGCTGCCACCATTACAGGTTAGACATTCCCAGCGATGGCCAGAACCTGGCTACGGCCAAGTGGCAACTGACTATTCAGCCGGTTGGCAGGGCAGTCCTGGTAACGCAGTTTCCACTTACGGATCACAGACAGGCCAAACTAGATGTCCACGAGATTACTCCTCAGCGCCCTTGTTTCCGTGGTGCCGCTGCTTATGATCATCGCCTACAACGACGTCCGGTACCGGCGCATCCCCAATCCTTACGTGCTGGCCGTCCTGGTCTGCGGTTTCGGATTGAACGCAGTTTTCGGCGGCGTCGACGGGGCCTTTAGCAGCATCGCCGGCCTAGGTCTGGCCTTCAGCCTGATGTTCTTGATGCACTTAATCGGAGCAATGGGCGCAGGCGATGTAAAGCTCTTCGGCGCCGTGGGAGCGTTTATCGGTATCCACCTCGTCTTGCCCACATTCGTTGTGGTGGTGCTCACGGGGGGGGTATTGGCGATCATCTTCTCGCTTTACAGCGGCACGATGAGAACGACTATGTGGCGCGTTTTGAATATTCTGACCGGCCTCATGCCAGGCGCAAGAATTCCGCGTTACGAAATCCCGGCTGACCGACGCCTCACGATTCCCTACGGCGTCGCGATCACGCTCGGAAGTATGTTGTCTTTTCTCTACTTTCGCGTGTAACCCGCGAAGGTTATGGCACAGAACGGAGTATTGATATGCGAAACAAACGTTTTATCCTCGCAGTCGCAGGAGCGATTTGCTTTGGTTTGATCTCTGCTTTCTCTGTAAGTACATATCTCATAAATGCTCAGACCGCCAAAAAGGATCTGAATCAGGTTGTGGTGACCAAGGTGGATGTTCCGGTCGGCACGAAGCTGATTGCGGAACAGTTGACCACCGCCCAGTTGAGCGCCGGTTCAATGCCGGCGGGTACCTTCCAGTCGTTCGACAAACTGGTGGGTCGCGTCGTGCTCAGCAGCATTGCTGCTCGCGAGGTGCTTACTGAAGCAAAGCTCGCCCCGGAAGGGACCTCTGCCGGACTGTCGGCAGTTATCCCCGGAGGCTATCGAGCGATGACTGTAAAAGTTGACGAGGTCGTCGGTGTGTCAGGGTTTCTAACTCCCGGCACCCTGGTTGACGTTGTGGTCACGATGGCGCCCGCGGAGAACTCCGCCAGCAAAGACACAATTTCCAAGATCGTTCTACAAAATATCAAAGTTCTGGCTAGTGGCCAGAATATCGATCGGCCTAAGGATGATCGCGAAGCCTCGGCTGTGCGCTCCGTGACATTGCAGGTCTCGCCTGAACAAGCCGAGAAGCTCGCGCTGGCATCGTCCGAGGGAAGATTGCAATTGGTTATGCGAAATTCGGTGGACCAGGACGACGAACAAACACCGGGTGCAAACAAGCGCTCTTTGTTGGCTGGTGAACAGGCCACACCGTTCCCCAATCCGCTTGCTCCGAGCAATCAAAAACTAATCGTCAGAGTTCGTCGCGCACCAGTGCGTTTGCGTGCGGTGAGTGCTCAACCGCGGCGAGCAGAACCTGCGCCTCGTCCATCGATAGAAGTGTTTACCGGCGGAAAGAGAAGCACAGTCGAGTTCCCATAAAGGATAACCCGGACCACTCAGAGCAAATAATTCATGTCAGTCTTAAGGAAGGAGCAAAGCATCATGCATAGCACAATGCCGGCCGCGCGACCAATTATCGTGTTGTTGAGCGCGCTGATCACCCTACTGTTGATCTTCTCGGTCGCTCACGCCCAGGAATCCGTTTACAACGCGTCATTCGATCAAAACAAAGAAACTATTCCAATCAACGTTCTGGTTGGGCAATCGCGAGTCATCAACTTTGATGGTCCGATCGGTCGCTTTTCGATTTCAAATCCTGAAATTGCTGAAGCGGTTTTGGTTGCTCCCGATCAGGTTGTCGTGAACGGCAAAGGATCCGGGCAAATCAATTTCATCGCCTGGGAGCAGGGCGGCCGCAAACGATTTCTGATTTTCGATGTTTTCGTGCGCGCCAATCTCTCGCTGATCGATGCGCAGATTAGAGCGCTCTATCCGAAAGATGACATCCGCCTGAGCCAGGCCAACGGTTCGGTCGTCTTGTCGGGTAATGTCGCCGACGGCACGAGGCTGGGTCAGATTGAAAGCGTTGTGCAGGCAGCGGGATTCAAGACCGTTAACCTGCTTCGGTCGCCGGTTCAGGATGCGGTCCAGGTTCAGCTGCAAATCCGGGTTGCGGAGGTAAATCGCAATCGAGCCCGCGACCTAGGAATATCAACTATCTATCAGGGAAGCCAGGGTGTCGGCGGCTATATTAGCGGTGGAGGGCCGGGCAGCTTAGGGAGCGCATCCGGTGGCATCCTCACGAGTACTCTTGGAAGTTCGCTCAATGCTGTTGTACTCGGCGGTAATATGCTGAACATGATCCGCGCCATGCAAACAAACGGCACCCTGCGTGCCCTCGCGGAACCCAACATGATCGCTATGGACGGGCAAACTGCCAGCTTCCTGGCCGGCGGTGAATTTCCTGTCCCCGTGGTCCAAAGCGGCGGCGGTGGCGGTGGCGGCAGCGCCGTAACGATCGAATTCAAGCAGTACGGCGTCCGCTTGAACTTCAAACCGACCGTCATCGACGAAGACCACATCAGGCTCGAGCTTGAACCTGAAGTGTCAACGATCGATTTTGCTAACGGAGTCAGATTCAACGGCTTCGTGATCCCAGCTCTCCGCACCCGCAGAGCCAAGACTGGGATTGAATTGCGCGATGGGCAAAGTTTCGCGCTCGCCGGACTTCTGGATAACAACGAGACTCGTTCATTGTCCAAAGTTCCGGTGCTGGGAGACATTCCCATTCTTGGCAATCTCTTTAAGTCGACTTCATTCCAGAAGAATGAAACCGAATTGATGTTCATCGTGACAGCCCAGATAGTGAAACCGGTCAGTCCTGATGATCTACCGCAGCTTCGGGGCATCGATGGTCTGAAGAAGGGTTCCCCCCTCGGAGTTGAACCAAAAGGCAGCGGTCTGCAAGGGCAAAGTGGCTTTTCAACTGGACAAAAAACTGATGCACCCGCAGCTATTACCCCAACAACCCAGAGCGCTGGGGCGACGGTTAGCCCCGCCGCTCCAGAGCAAAACCCGGCCGTTCCTGTGGCTGTACCCAAAGTCGCGGCCGCTGGTCGCACGAACGGGTCCCTTGCTGTTCCGACTCCTTAAGAGGAGCCCTCTAGCAAACACAAAAAATCAAAGGAGGAGGCCATGTTGAACAAAGTAGAGTTGAATGTTAGCAACCGAAAAGGCGAACGGGGTGCTGTCCTGGCTTTAACAGCGATCTGCATGGTCGCCCTCGTTCTAGCCCTTGCTCTGTGCCTTGACATAAGTCACTTCTACTCAGTGGAAACGGAAATGCAGAATGCGGCAGACGCTTCGGCCCTGGCTGGTGCGTCAGTCCTCGACTCCACCTCTGGCGGGATCGTGCTCGCCCGCCAGATGGCCGTTGCGGCCATGAACAAGTATGAGTTCAACCACAATTCGATTAATTTCAGCGAGTCGAATCTGTATTTCGCCACTGATTTCACCTCCCTCCAGGCATTCATCTATTCAAACTCAACCTGCGCAGCCATTTCAGCGTTGTCGACTCCCGCCAATGTTGAGCGGGCAGGAGAAACCAAGCTCGTTGCGAAGGATGTCGCCTTTGTTGGCATTTGCATGCCAGCGGCCGCTAACACCTCGATAGTCTTCTCCCAGGTTGCCGGCGGCTCGAGCGTACTTATTCGAGGCCGAGCGGTTGCCGGAAACTCTCCTCCTTTGACCGGGGTGTGCAATTCTCTTGCACCAATGTCGCTGCTCGACGACACCACTGTTCCCAATAGCACTGAGTTTCCTCCAGGCTCGGTGCTGACGTTGCGAAACGCGCCGGGAGACGCTTACTCACCCGGTAATTACGGGCTTACAGAAACGTGTGGCTCGGGCGGCTCTAACGTCCGGGATGCTCTGCTCGGCAATTGCGCTGGCTGTTTAAGTATAGGCGACACAATACCACCGAAGACAGGCGTTACAGCCGGTCCAGTCCGCCAGGGGTGGAATGATCGGTTCGACTCCGATGCAGTCGTAACCACGAACATTTCTTACAGCCAATACCAACAGCAGTACCGCGATTATCTGGCGACCGGCACCATCACGAGCGGCATTAACACGAGCGGCAATTACGGTCGCCGAGTGATAATTGTTCCGGCGGTTAATAAAGACGACGTGCTCGCCTGTAGCGGAAGTGGCTGCACCTGGCACATTACAGACTTCATGGGATTCTTTATTAAGGACCATGTACCGGGCGGCAACGGTGGAGAAATCACCGCAGAGTTCATCGGAAGGCTGCCCGTCGCAGGTGGCACTTTTGGAGGCGGCGGTACGCCGATCCCTTCGCTGACAAAAACAGTGCTCTACCGGTAACACAGATGAGATTAGGTTCGATAGAATTTTGGAAGAACACACGAGGCACCGCGCTGGCAGAGGCGGCTATAGTGCTTCCCTTGCTCGTGCTAATGCTTGGCGCCGCTGCTGAGTTTGGACGCTTCATGTACTACTACAACACTTTGGGCAAAGCCACGCGGGCCGGCGCTCGTTACATCGTGACACGTGAGGTGAGCGGTCCAAACGCCGGTACGAATCTGGCTGACGCAAAGAATCTCGTAGTTTTTGGCAATATTGGAGGCACGGGCGCCAATGTCCTGAACGGTGCAAACTTAACCACTGCGCGAGTAGAGATATGCGGGATCACTGGTGGCGGACCACCAACCTGCCCGGCTGCCGGTATCCCTCAGACTATCGTTGTCAGAATAACCGGTTACAGCTACACACCATTGTTTGCCATAGGACCAATGCAGTCGCTGGGTATAGACATTCAGCCCAGCACAACCATGCGCTACATGATTACTACTCCCACAGAGTAATTGGAGGGCGGGTAGGAAGATGCTACAGATACGGAAAGACGAGAGGGGAGTCGCGTTGCCGGAAGTGGCGATCGCTTTGACCGTGCTTTTGACCGCGATCTTCGGTGTAATCGAGGTCAGCCGGATGATGTGGACAGTAAACGCACTGACTGACGGAACCCGGCAGGGAGTTCGCTACGCCGTGGTAAGCGCGCAGGACAAACAAGCCGTCAGAAACGTCGTCGCAAATGCTGTCAATCCCCTAAGTCCTGCACTAGATCCAACTGTAGATGGCTGTTCCGGAAATCCGCCGAATAGCATCTGCGTTACTTACAGTAGCGTTCCGCCATTTGATCTCGATTCCGGACAAGTAACGGTTACCATCGTCAACTACCAGTTTAGTTTTGCAATACCGCTCGTGGGCGGAACTGTCACCTTGCCGCCATTCAAAACGACGCTCACAGCTGAGAGCGCCGGTGTTACACCACCTGGCGCGTCAGGGACGCCGACCCCTACACCAACGCCAACGCCAGCGCCGACCCCAACGCCGACACCAGTGCCAACGCCGACGCCGACCCCTACACCAACTCCAACGCCAGCGCCGACCCCAACGCCGACACCAGTGCCGACGCCGACACCGACACCATCGCCGAGTCCGACGCCGACACCACTTCCGTCGTGCGCAAATAATCAAGTGGTCGGTAGTCCACCAACCTGTATCTGCGATGGCGGAAGAAAGATTCAGGGAAATGGCCAGTGCAAGTGAGACCAGTGGAAGTGAGTGTGTTGTAAGAGTAGTAGTTTTTTTGGCAGTAAATTAGCACCCAGGGAACGAAATGGACCAACGACTTACTTTCATAATCGTCAGCACGAACGCGGAAATCGTGAAAGAACTCCGAACTATTATAGGATCGGATGAACGGTTGCGTGTCATCACATGTATGGAGAACGCGCAAGAAGCTTGCGCTGAGATTCTGCGGCTGCGCCCCTCGGCAGCCGTTATGGTAATTGAAAACGAGCCTGAAGCTAAGCTCGCTGTAATTAAGCGACTTAGTCTTGAATGTCCCGATACCGTTGCCATTTGTGCGTCACGCGAATCATCTTCGGATCTGATACTCAGATGTGTTCGCTCCGGCGCTCGTGAGTTTCTCCGTCTGCCTATCAGCGCGGAGGAATTTGCCACAGTCATCGATCGCACTTCCGAGTTTTGCGCCGCCCGCAACAAAGAGCCTAAAAAGCTTGGACGCACGATTGCTATCTTTTCAAGTAAGGGGGGCTGCGGTAACTCTTTCATTGCAGCCAACCTCGCGGCTTCGCTTAAAGGGCAAACGGCACTCGTGGATCTGAACCTGCACGCCGGCGATCTCGATCTATTCTTTGGGATTCAACCCCGGTTTTCGATAGTGGATCTAGTGGAGAATCGCTCACGTCTGGACGATTCCCTACTCTCTGGATACATGACCTCACACTCTTCAAGGCTCTCGCTTCTGCCGGCACCCAGAGATACCGCCGCGGCTGACGATGTCAAACCAGAAAACGTTGCTGAAGTACTGCACGTGCTGCGTCAGCGTTACGACTACGTCGTGGTCGATCCGCACCACACCCTGGATTCTATAACGTTGGCGGCGCTCGACAACGCAGACGACATTCTCCTTGTTCTGACACTCGATGTCTCCTCCATTCGCAGCGCGCAACGCTCCATCGAAATATTCGACCGCCTCGGTTACCCACGTAAGAAGGTTCGCGTGGTAGTTAACCGTTGGACCAAGCAAATAGATATGCAGTTGCAGCAGGTGGAACGCTTTCTGGGCGAACGTGTGGTCGGCTTCGTTCCCAACGATTATCGCGCCGCCGTCAATTCGGTAAACCTTGGCAAGCCGCTGGTGGAATCACATCCCACGTCAAGCGTTGCGGTGGAGATCAAAAGAGTTGCGGCAGTTATTACCGGTGAGAGCGAAGGCGACGACAACCATCACAAGGGCATTCTTGGCTCACTCTTTCGGCGTCAATCCACTTCGCCGCGCTTAGATCTGAATCTGACACTCGATCGAGCTTAGGGCACCGACTTACATCAGGGGAAAGAACATCATGGCACTGCGGGAAAGAATGATTAAGGACGCCAGCGCGGCTTCGTCCGGGTCACGTGGTGACGAGGGCAGGGTATGGCAAGAGGGCATGCAGGATATGAAGGCCCGGCTGCACCGGAGCATCATCAACCGCATGGACCTTAGCAAACTCGGGCAACTCACGCCCGAGCAGATTCATGCGGAAGTAGGACGGCTGGTGAAAGATATTCTGGTCACGGAAGAAGCCCCGTTGTCTGCGGCTGAGCGTGAACGGCTCGTAGACGAATTACAGCATGAACTTTTCGGCCTTGGGCCTTTAGAGACCCTCCTTGCAGACCCAACCATCTCGGATATCCTTGTTAATTCACCCCATAACATTTACATCGAGCGACGCGGAAAGCTTGAAAAAACCGATGTGACTTTCAAGGACGATGAGCACCTGATGAGGGTCATCGAGCGTATTGTCTCCTCAGTTGGACGGCGAATAGATGAGGCTTCCCCAATGGTCGATGCAAGGTTAAAGGACGGGTCACGAGTGAATGCCATCATTCCCCCACTCTCACTTGACGGCCCCGTGTTGTCGATCCGCAGATTTGGCGCTGAACCGCTTCGAATGAACAAGCTTCTTGAATATCAGATGCTCACTAGGGACATGGCAGAGATGTTTGAGATGTGTATTAAAGCACGCCTCAACATCCTCATTTCCGGTGGCACAGGCGCCGGCAAAACCACGGTACTGAACGCGCTTTCAGCTTTTATACCGTTCGACGAACGTGTCGTCACCATCGAGGATTCCGCCGAGCTACAAATGCAGCAGCCTCACTGCGTCAGACTGGAAACCCGTCCGCCAAATATCGAGGGTCGGGGCGAGGTTACTCAGCGGGACCTCGTAAAGAATGCCCTGCGTATGCGACCCGATCGCATTGTTATCGGTGAGGTAAGAAGTGGTGAGGCCGTAGACATGCTGCAGGCAATGAATACCGGACACGATGGAAGTTTGACAACGGTCCACGCCAATACGCCCCGCGATGCTCTTGCGAGGCTGGAAACAATGATCCAAATGACGGGCATGCGACTGTCCGATCGCGCCATGCGGCAGCAGATCGCATCCGCTATCAACCTGGTTATTCAGGTAGCTCGACTCTCGGACGGTTCGAGACGTCTAACTTCGATTTCAGAGATCACGGGCATGGAAGGCGACACCATAACGATGCAGGAAGTCTTCCAGTTCGAGAGACGTGGGATTGACGCTGAGGGTAGGGTCATAGGCCGTTTCCGTCCGACTGGAGTCCGGCCCCGCTTTGCGGAGAGACTCAAAATTTACGGGATGCAACTGCCGCGAGTCTTTTTTGAAGAGGTATAGATATGGTTCAACTTGCGATCTTCGTTTTCTGTCTTTTCCTGACGTACGTCTTCTATCTTCTGCTCAGTCGGAAGACTGAGGCCCGTGAAGCGCGATTGAAGCAACGCATCTCCGAGGCCCTTCTCTACACAGCACACAGCGCGGACAAAGACGTAAACCTGGCGCGCCAGGAATTGATGAGTGAGATCCCCTGGCTTGATCGTCAGCTACTAAAGTTACAGAGCGCCGCCCGCCTCAAGCATTACATCGCGCAGGCAGATTTAGATATCACAGTAATGCGCTTGCTGATGTTCTGCATTCTGGCTGGCTTTTTGGCAGTAATGGCGATATCGATTGTAACAACTTCCACGATCCTGACGATCACTGTGGGTTTGGTCTCAGCATCCCTCCCTCTGCTCCATGTGTGGTGGAAGCGCCGAGAGCGGCTTAATCGCTTTCTCGAATTGTTGCCCGACTCGCTTGACTTGATGGGACGCGCGCTCTTGGCAGGACATGCATTTACGGAAGCGCTAAATATGGTTTCCAAGGAGACTCCAGAACCAATTGCCACGGAGTTTGGCAGAGCTTATGAAGAACAAAATCTTGGGCTCTCAATCAAGTTGGCTCTTGAAAATCTTTGTGAGCGAATACCGCTCTTGGATCTGCGTCTAGCCGTAACTGCCATCATGATCCAGCGGGAAACGGGAGGCAATCTTGGCGAGATCTTAGAAACGGTTGCGGGCACGATCCGAGATCGCTTCCGAATAATGGAGGATCTCAAGACACTGACAACCTCTTCCCGCCTGTCGGCTTGGATCCTCTGCGCCCTGCCTATCCTCGTTGCTGTAATGGTAACTGCTATCAATCCAGAATACATGAGTGTGCTTTGGAAGGACCCTCGGGGTCATAACTTGATAGCGCTCGCGCTGACGATGCAGATCCTCGGCATGCTCATCGTTAGAAAGATACTTAGGATAAAAGTCTAAGATCCCGTGACGAATATTTTGGTCCTCATTCTGTGAGAAGAAAGCCATGTTACTAATCATCGCAGCATCCACCTTCGTTTGTTCGGCACTGGTAGTGATGTGCCTTTACTCTCTTGCTTTTCGTCCTAAAGGTGTTGTCGCACACCGACTTGATCAGCTTGCCAACGAGACTGGCGGTACCCAATCGGCCGTCAATCTAACAAGTGAGCCCGATCCGCTTGTAACGCTTGCAGAACGGGTGGTGGAACCACTGAATCGCTTGGTTCCTCCTTCTGCGGCTGAAGCCGCCAAACTGCGAAAACAATTAATGCAAGCAGGGTTTCGCTCAAACAACGCGCCGCTCACATACCGTGCCATGCAACTCGGAGCAATGTTTGGTCTGCCGCTATTAACGGGACTCTTTTACATGGTGACGGCTCGGCCCCTCAACACAGCAATGCTTCCCGTTCTTCTCACCTTCATTCTGGGTTTCTTTATTCCGCGCTTCTTGTTGAAGCGCACAATCAAGAAGCGAATGCTCCGCATTCAATGGGGGCTTGCGGACGCTCTCGACTTGCTCGTGGTTTGCGTCGAAGCAGGGCTTGGGTTGAATGCTGCTTTGGTTCGCATAAGCGCGGAACTGAAGAACGTTCACCCCGATATCAGCCAGGAGTTCGGTCTCGTGAACCTCGAGATCCGTGTTGGTCGTTCGCGCGAAGAGGCATTCCGGAATCTTGCTGAGAGAACAGGTGTTGACGACTTGCGAAGTCTGGTGGCGATGTTAATCCAGGCCGACAGGTTTGGGACTTCAATGACACGCGCTATTCGCGTTTATTCAAATGCTCTGCGCATGAAGCGTCGCCAACGTGCCGAACAGGCCGCTCAAAGAGCTGCTGTGAAGCTTCTTCTTCCACTGGCCGCTTTTCTTTTTCCGACTCTATTTATCGCTATTCTTGGACCAGCTGCGTTGAATCTTATGGATGCTCTCAAGTAGACCGCCACCCTAAGGGATCTGACATGTATTGGTTTTGGAGGAATACGAAATGCTAAAGCGCACCTTGCTAGTTTTGTCGATCATGCTGGTGGCGGTTCTGGCCTTGAAGCCGCTGCAATCGGTGCACGGCATTCTGATGAATGACACCGAGGTAATGCAGCTCAATGCAGACGACGCCTCAACGTCGGCCACTGTTCAGACG
>JBDTYQ010000064.1:0-20805 GCA_040005515.1 bacterium | reverse complement strand
CTGTTTCGGGTTCACCCCCTTCGGGGTTATCATTCAGGAGCTTTGTCACCACTATCATTCTGTAATACTTTAACCGCGCGTCATAAGAAATCCCGCTGCCGCAGAGTACAAACTTAGGATGTTAGCCCTATGAATCTCAGACTTCTAATAGCAGTCATGCTAATCATCGGAAGTATCGGGTGTGCTGCCAAGCTCAGCTCGTCTCTGTCGAGCGACGGCGACCTTAAGCCTCGTAATTCGCCGGTGGCGGTCCGTGAGATGGCTCCGGACTTCACGCTTGAGGATCAAAATAATCAAAAAGTTGCGCTTTCGTCGGCGCGTGGCAGCATGCCCACTGTGCTTGTCTTCTATCGAGGCAACTGGTGACCCTACTGTGCTCGGCAGTTGGCCGAGCTGCGTTCACTTGCAAAACGTGAAGGGCAGCTTCGTGTTTACGCAATCAGCGTGGATAGTCCTGCCGAAAGCAAACAGTTTGCTGAAAAGATTTCCGCAGACGGCAAAGGAGGAGTCAGCTATCCCATGCTGTCTGATCCCGGTCATCGCGTGATCGATGCCTATGGAATTCGCGACCCGGATTACAACGGCCAGAAATTTGAGGGCCTTCCGCATCCAGCGGTGTACCTCATCGATAAAGACGGACGAGTCGCCTGGACCAAAATCGAGGCGGACTACAAGGAGCGGCCGAACACAGACGAAGTGGAAGCGGCTTTAAAGAACTTAAGGATGGTTAAGTAGCAGACTTTCCGTCGCCAACCTCTCAGCGAAAATTACTAATCAATACGACATCGCTCGCGGCCACGCCGCGGGCGACCACGAGTTGCTTACCATCGCGTGACCACTCGAACGAGAAGATGCGATCGGATCGAAACGTGGTCAACTGTTTGGCCGCATCGCCGTTAATCGGCTGAAGCCAGATGTTAGACACGTCACCGCTGGTGACAACGTAACTCAGCGCGCGACTATCCGCAGTCCAGCGTGGCGGCGGTACCTGCGATATCTCCCCGGTGAAAATGGGTACGTCAAAGACACGCGTGGGCTGTCCTCCCGAGACGGGAAAGACTGCCAGCTTGAGCGGCGAATTTAGTTGCTCTTCGCGATAGAGGCAGGCCACGGAGTTATCGTCAGGTGCGAAAACCGCGGCGGCCGCATATTTAGCGGTGAACTGTTGAGAGGCTCCACCATCAATGGAAACCCACCAGAGCGTCGGCTTGCCTGCGCCCAGCAAAGTGTAGATGACTCCCTGCCCGTCTGGAGAACATTGGGGATTGTCTTCACCGCTGCCGCTGGTTAACTGTCTGGCATTGGTGCCATCGATGTCCGTGCGCCAAATGTTTGGTGTCCCCGCGCGGTCCGAAGTGAAGACAATGTAACGGCCGTCCGGGGAGACCGCCGGGTGATTGTCGATACGCGAATTTTCGGTCACCTGCCTTTGATTGTTGCCGTCAGCGCTCATCATCCAGAGATCCAAGTTGCCGCTGGCATTCGAGGCGTAGACGATCTTCCCGTCGAGAGTCCAGGCGAGGCCGTCGCGGCCATCAATCCGACCCACACCGGAAGTAATTCGGGTCGCTCGATTCGCCTCGCCATAGGGCGCCAGCCAAATGCTGGCACTCGTTTCAGACTGCACGGTTACCAGTCGATTAGAGTCTGTAGTTAGACTAACACCAGTGTAATTATTCAAATCGTTCGTAAGCCGGCGGGCCTCGCCTTCCGGGTATGAGACATACCAGATCTGTTGCGCTTCAAAACTACCCGCCTCTTTTTCAGATGCGGCGAGAACTAGAGCACGACCATCGGCAGCCCAGGCCAATTGCCCCATAAACATCCAGGTTTGTGTTCCAATCTGTTTCTCCAGGCCACTTTCAACTGCTACCTCAACAATGTAGGTGTTATAGCTGGGAACAAAACTCCCGGCGCCGCAAGCGATTATTTTTCCATCCGGCGACCATGCGACCGAGCGAAATAGGTTTGGTAATTTGCGGACCGCCAGTTTGCGCTCGCCGGCCCCATTGGCCCCCGCGATCATCAGTACATCTTCTCCGGTGTTCGGAGAGTTTCGAATGAAAGCCAGCTGCAGTCCGTCGGGTGAGAAGGTAACAGCGCTCGCCACGTTTGAGATCAGCCGACGTGCGTTTCCGCCCAATCCTGGAATTTGATAGAGATTCGACGTAGAACTGTTTTTTTCCACGGCCACATAGTTGATGAAATCGCCATCGCGGGAGAAAGTCAGTCCGGAGTACTGCACCTCAGAGGGCGGCACGATTTGGACCTCACTGTTACTACTGACCTGGCGTACGCGCAAACTCTGCTGCCCGTTCTCGCTGGCTACGTGAACCAGGTATTTGCCATCAGGCGAGATGGCGGCCTGGTTTGCGGTGCCTGTGCTTGAGAGCCGCGCTACTTTCATACTGCGAGTGAGGTCGGATGTTCTATTGGTCGAAGTCTCCGTTGTTGACCGGGTGTACGAGACGATAAGCGCGATGGCCAGCGCCACCGCCCCAATGACTCCCACGAGCAACGCGAGAATCCCGGGATGAGACCTTATCTCCGTGACGAGGGATTCCCCGCTCGAAGTAGATTTTGCCGCCGCAATCTCTGCTGTGCGCGAAGCAACATCCGCGTCTTTAACACCCGACCGCGTAGCACCGATGCCGGACGTTCGCTTTGGCGTTGACGGTTGCTGAGAAATCTCCAGTTCCGCGTTAAAGTCCAACTCGCGACGTAGAGTTTTCAGATCCAAGGCCAACTCTTTGACCAACTGATATCGCTCCTCCGCGTCTTTGCGCAACGCTTTGCGCACGATTCGTTGAAGTTCGGCTGGAATGTCAGGCGAATATCGCTGCAGCGGCACAGGCTCGTTACTCAGTATCGAAACCAAAACATCGCTGCCCGTCTGCCCTTCAAAAGGGACGCGCCCTGCCGCTAGTTCATAAAGCAATACTCCCAGACTCCAAATGTCGGTTCGCTCATCGACCTCCAAACCGCGCGCCTGTTCGGGCGACATGTAGTTAGCGGTGCCCATGACTTTTCCGGGATCAGTCTTCACCGCTTGTATTGTCGCCGCCTCCGGATCGCTATGCAGCCCCTGATACTCCGTCAGCTTCGCGAGACCAAAGTCGAGCACCTTTACATAGCCATCGCGACGCACCATGACATTTTCTGGCTTGATGTCGCGATGCACGATGCCGGCCGCATGGGCAGACGCCAGCGCCGAAGCAATTTGGCCACAGATGTCGAGCACTTGTCCGATTGACAATGGCTGCTTTGCGATGATTTCGCGAAGCGAGACCCCGTCAATGAACTCGGTGGCGATAAAATGGGTGTCGGCCTCTAAGCCGATCTCGTAAATAGTGAGGATGTTCGGATGGTTCAAAGCAGAGGCGGCAAAGGCTTCCTGCCTGAAGCGGCTCAGCCGCTCCTCATCGCGAGTGAATTTCGCCGGCAGCAGCTTTAATGCCACAGCGCGGCGCAGTTGCATGTCCTGAGCAAGATAAACCTCGCCCATGCCACCCGCTCCAAGCAGCGAGCGAATCTCATAACGGCCAAGACGTTTGCCGGCAGAAGCAGACATGGTTTAGCTGGGGCTTTGTTTTGTATTGCTACACTTCGCAACGCGGTGGGGAAAATCTTTCGCGCTGGCGCGGCCGTAGTTGCCTTTCAGCCAATCATTAATTGTTCGCTTAGTGTGCAAGCAGCTCGATATAAGAAACGAGCCGTATTGTAGTCGGGATAACGATAACACGCCAGATATTAGGTTAAGCGCTTTCGAGGTTGGCGTATTTCTGCACCAGCTTCTTCTGCCCATAACCAGGAAAAGTCACTGTTAACTTGAGCGCATCGCCTGCACCTTCCCGATGCAGTACCAGCCCACGTCCGTACTTTGCATGACGGACATAGGAGCCGGGCGCGAACTCCAGAGGTTTGGGTTCTCCCGCCGAGTTCGAGCTCGGTGGTTTAGAGCGCGAAGGTGGCCGGGCAGTACTTGAGTTCGGATTGCGACTTGAAGTTCCGTTAGTAGCGTCCCTTTTGGCCGATGTTCCTCCGGCAGCTTGCCGGTAAGCCTGACCCGCACTCGTTGACCCCGTTTGACCCAGCTTGCTGGCGCGTTGCTTAAAAAATTCGGCAATCGAGTCGGGCGTGTCGTAGGTCTTACCTTCATATTTTTTGCGCTCTTTCGGCGGTCCGACCTGGTCGTAGTCGATTGCGGTCGAGCCACGCGCAAAAGAGAGCCAGGAATTTCCGCGAGAAAGATCTTCCATCAGTTCGAGCGGCATCTCGTTCAAAAATTGTGAAGGCTCCGACGCCAGCTCCTCACCGTAAACACGTCGCTTCATCGCGTGGGTAACATAGAGAAATTTTTCCGCGCGAGTCATCGCCACGTAACAAAGCCGTCGCTCCTCTTCGAGCTCAGCAGGATCCGTCGCTGAGCGTGAATGCGGAAACAGGCCGTCTTCCAATCCCACAATAAAGACGAGTGGAAACTCCAATCCCTTTGCCGAGTGTGCGGTCATCAGCGTGACCGGCGCGTCTCCCTTGTACTGATCGGTGTCAGCTACCAGTGCGGAGTGATCGATAAAGTCACGCAGCCCTTCGATGCCTTGCTCATCATAATCAACCGCAGCGTTAACCAACTCCTGCAGGTTCTCAAGGCGTGCTTCAGCTTCGTCTGTGTTCTCGCCCTTCAACGCGTTTTCGTAGCCGGTGTCGAGGATGGCAGCCTTTACGATGTCAGACACCGGGGAAGAAGACGAGACGGAGACGGACGTAGTTTCGAGTTTCGAGTTCCGGGTTTCGAGTTCGGGATCACGAACGAACTCCTGTTGTGATCCGGGGATACTGGACGTGGGACCTTGGACTTGTCCCGCCATCTCGCCGAGACGAAGCACGATCCTCCGGAAGCTTCGAAGGGCAGAAACGGCGCGCGAACTGAGGTTTTCAGGCTTATCAATAATCAGCGAAATTGTTTCCCAGTGTGAGACGCCGGCATCGCGCGCGCGCCGATCGATCTCTTCGAGAGTCTGCTTACCGATACCGCGTGGGGGGCTGTTGATAACACGAGCGAGCGCGATCGAATCGTTGGGATTCAGAGCGAGCTTGAGATAGGCGATTACATCCCGAACTTCCATGCGCTCGTAAAACGAAAAGCCGCCGACGATGTTGTACTGCAGCCCCGCACGACGCATTGCTTCTTCAAAGACGCGCGATTGCGAGTTCGTTCTGTAAAGAACCGCAGCCCGCAAATCGTATTGCTCCTGCCGGTGCTCGAGGACTCTCGATGCTACCCAGCGCGCCTCGGATTCGGCGTCAAAGGCCTGGTAGTAGCGAACGCGATCGCCCTGCGGGTTCGAGGTCCACAAGTTCTTTCCCTTGCGCTCAACGTTGTGCTTTACGACCGCTCCGGCAACGTCGAGGATCGTTTGAGTTGAGCGATAGTTCTGTTCGAGCCGAATGATCTGGGTATTCGGAAAGTGCTGTTCGAAGTTGAGAATGTTTGTAATGTCTGCGCCACGCCATTTATAAATTGACTGGTCTTCGTCGCCGACCACGCAGATGTTCTGTTGTTTCTCGGTAAGAAAGCGAATTAGGGCAAACTGAAGAGTGTTTGTGTCCTGATATTCATCGACGAGGATGTAGTGGAACTTGTTGTTGTACTTCTCGCGGATCTCGGGAACTTTCCGGAGCAGGCGTACCGTCTTAATCAGCAGGTCGTCAAAATCGAGCGCGTTGTTGGCACGCAGCCGTTCTTCATATGTCTTATAAACACGCGCGATTGAAGCGCGCCGCTCATCAACATATTCAGAGCGTGCGGTGTAAGCCTCAACATCTTCGCCGCGGTTCTTAGCGCCGCTGATCGCGCTCTGGACCGCGCGAGGCGCGAGTTTCTTATCGTCATAACCCAGGTCCCGAATGCAGTTCTTGATGAGCCTGATAGTGTCGTCCTGATCGTAAATAGTGAAGGTACGAGTGTAGTTCTCAGCGAGCTTTTCAATATCCTGCCGGAGCATCCGCACGCAGAGACTGTGAAACGTCGAAACAAGGGGAGCGGCGGAAATGTCCTGCCCGCGCAGGAGCTTCTGCACGCGAAGGCGCATCTCTTCTGCGGCCTTGTTGGTGAATGTCACCGCGACGATGTTCCAGGGAGCTACCTTTTTCTCTGCGATGAGGTAGGCAATGCGATGAGCAATCACACGCGTCTTGCCTGAACCGGCTCCGGCGAGGATTAGTAGAGGGCCCTCGGTTGCGAGGACAGCTAGTCGTTGTTCTTCGTTAAGCGAAGAGAGAAAATCAGTCATGGGTTTACGTGGAGCTTCATTTAACCACACGAAGTGATCGACGTAAAATTGGTCCATACGGTGGGGAGAAAAACGGATTGAAAGAGATTCTACTAGGTCGTCGGTAGTCAGCAGTGAGTGGTCAGTAGTTACTAAGCTTGGAAAGTAAGTTGGTGATGTCCGGACTGATGATGAACGATCCTGTGACATATAATTCTCGATTGACAGACTGCCGACTACTGACTACTGATTACTTCGAAAGCAAGAACCGGATAGAACCGCACCTCAAGAGCTCCTACTATGCAGCGTCAGGTTGGATATCTTGGAAAGCTTTTGGAGGTGGTAAAATGAGCGCGGTGCTGAACCAACAAATGAGTATCTGGACAGACGAGCACGATGAGTTTTGGAATGCTGTCTTGGCGCGTGACAGTCGATTTGACGGCCACTTCGTTTTTGCCGTTCAGTCGACAAAGATCTATTGCCGCCCCTCGTGTCCTTCACGTCGGGCCCGACGCGATCGAGTCTCATTCTTTCCCTTGCCTGAGGCCGCCGAGCAGGCCGGATTCCGAGCTTGTCTCCGTTGCCATCCGAAGCAAACCACGCTTGTCGATCCGCACGTCGAACTGATTCAGCGCGCTTGCCGCCTGCTTGAAGCACAAGACGATGGGACGATGAATCTGGAGATGCTCGGCGAGCATCTCGGTCTCAGCACATTTCATTTGCAGCGCACGTTCAAAAGCATCATGGGCATCACACCCCGGGAGTATGCCGAGGCGTGCCGTACCAATCGCTTCAAAACAAACGTACGAGACGGAGAGACGGTCACGAACGCGATGTATGACGCCGGGTACGGCTCGAGCAGCAGGCTGTACGAACGCGCGGGTGCAGAGTTGGGAATGACGCCGGCGACTTACAGTCGTCGCGGCAGTGACCTCGTGATTGAGTACGCCACTGCGCAGACGCCGTTGGGTTATCTTCTTGTGGCGGCCACAGCTAAGGGCCTGTGCTCAGTTAGGCTCGGTGACACTGCCGCCGCGCTCGAGGCTGACTTGCGGACCGAATACGACGCTGCGCAGATTCGGAAGAGCAGTGGTCCTCTCGATAATGCCGTGGCACAGATACTGGCACACCTCGAAGGCAAACAGCCGCATCTCGATTTGCCGTTGGATCTTCGAGCAACTGCTTTTCAGCGGCAGGTCTGGCAGGCATTGCAGTCGATTCCTTACGGCAGCACGCGCTCATACAGTGAGGTCGCCAAGAGCATCGGTCAGCCTAAGGCAGTGCGCGCTGTAGCCCGGGCTTGTGCCACGAACCCTGTGGCGCTGGTGATTCCGTGTCATCGAGTGATCCGAGAAGACAAAAGCATGGGCGGCTACCGCTGGGGGCTCGACCGGAAGAAGAAATTGCTCGCCGATGAAGAGGCGCGTACGAAGTAGCGGCGTCGCAGAGTCATAGCCTCATCGCCGTTTTACTTAAGGGAAGTAACCTGTGTTGTTGTAGTTGCTGCTGTCTAGCAGGATGAATGACCTTCATTCCACTGTGACGGACTTCGCCAGATTGCGCGGTTGATCGACGTCACATCCGCGTCGCACGGCGATGTGATAAGCCAACAGCTGCAGCGGAATGATTGAAAGCAGTGGCGACAGCAGATCGCTAGACGGCGGAATCTCAATCACGTAATCCGAAACGGCCGAAGACATCGTGTCTCCTTCAGTCAACACGGAGATCACGATCCCCTCACGGGCTTTTACTTCCACAATATTTGAGTGCGTCTTCTCGTACCGAAGCTCAGAAGCACGGTTTCCTTCTTCACGAGTATTGATGAAGAGCACTGGCAGGCGTTCATCGATTAGCGCATTCGGGCCATGCTTCATCTCACCCGCCGGGTAACCTTCAGCATGAATGTAGGAAATCTCTTTTAGCTTCAGCGCGCCTTCCAAGGCCACAGGGAAGTTGATGCCCCGTCCCAGGTAAAGAAAATCAGTTGAGCGGAAAAACTCCTTCGACAGTTCTTCCATCTGATCTGACTCATTCAGGAGGTGCTCGAGTTTGACGGGTAGCTCCGCAAGTTGTTGCGCGTGTTTTTGAGCCTGTTCCGGAGAAAGCGTGCCCCGGAGTTCGCCGAGATAGATACCCAGCAGATACAACGCGATCATCTGGGAAGTGAAGGCCTTAGTTGACGCAACACCGATTTCCGGACCGGCGTGCGTCAGAATCGTGCCGTCTGCTTCACGCATGATCATTGAACCCTGCACGTTGCAGATCGCCAGGACCTTTGCGCCGAGCTCTTTCGCTTCACGTAAAGCAGCGATGGTATCTGCGGTCTCGCCTGACTGCGAGATTACCAGCAACAAACAGTTGTCATCCATCACCGGATCGCGATAGCGAAACTCCGAGGCGTAGTCCACATCAACGGGAATGCGAGCGAGTTGTTCGAGCATGTATTGGCCAGCGAGTCCGGCATGCCAGGAGGTTCCGCAAGCGGCGATCTTGATCGAGGTGAAACGTTTGAAGTCACCTTCGGTAATGTTCTTCATCTCATCGAGAAACACGCGGCCTGAGTCCAGCGAGATGCGGCCCTGGACCGTATCGCGCACTGCACGTGGTTGCTCGTAAATCTCTTTGAGCATGAAATGCTTGAAGCCACCCTTCTCAGCCATGATCGGATCCCATGTGATTCGCTGGATCGCCGGCTGAACCGAGTCGCCATGAAAATCAATCACGCGCACCGCGTCCTTCGTGAGGATGGCGATCTCGCCATCACCCAGAAAAAAGACGTCGCGAGTGTGCTGGAGAATTGGAGGAATGTCTGACGCGACAAAGTATTCGCCGTCGCCGAGGCCGATCACGACCGGTGGGCCCTGACGCACGGCGATAATCATGTCAGGCTCGTCGGCATTGATGATCGACAACGCGAAGATGCCTTTCAACTCGAGCGTCGCCGCGCGCACTGCCATTTCGAAAGTGTCGCCGCGCTTCAAATACTCTTCGATTAGGTGGGCGATTATCTCTGTGTCGGTTTCAGTGACGAACGCGTGGTCAGTCTTGCTCAAACGCTCCTTGAGCTGGAGGTAGTTCTCGATAATTCCGTTGTGCACCACCACGACGCGGCCGGTGCAATCGCGATGAGGATGCGCGTTTTCTTCGGTCGGACGTCCGTGCGTGGCCCAGCGTGTGTGACCGATACCGTAAGTGCCATCGAGTGGGGTCAGGCGAATGGCCTCTTCGAGGTTGCGAAGCTTGCCCTTTGCGCGGCGGATCTCCAGGTCGTGATCCTCATTAACCACGGCAATTCCCGCTGAGTCATAACCGCGGTATTCGAGCTTACGCAGTCCCTCGATGATCAGGGGCACTACCTGCTTGTTTCCAACATAACCGACTATGCCGCACATATATTCTCCCGGAGCGTAGGACGACAAGCGTCAGACCAGCGCCAGAGAGTCCTGGCGTACTGAACTTGTTGCCGGTTAGCTATCACTCTTCACTGTTCTTAAGATTTTTTTTGACTACAGCTGGAACTCCAGCGACAAGAGAATCGGGCGGGACATCCCTGGTGACGACCGAACCAGCTGCAGTGACCGAGCCGCTGCCAACCGTGACCGGCGCGATTAGCATTGTATCAGAGCCAATCTTAACATTGTCCCCAATCACTGTTTGGTGCTTGTTCTTGCCATCGTAATTACACGTGATCGTTCCTGCGCCGATGTTGGTTTGGGTTCCGATGGTCGCGTCGCCCAGATAGGTGAGATGCATCGCTTTCGAGCGTCGTCCCAGGCGAGACTTTTTAACTTCCACAAAATTTCCAACCGTAGAACCTTCTTCCATGTGCGCATTCATGCGCAGGTGCGCAAATGGGCCCACAGTGGACGCCGATTCGATTACGGAATCGACGATCACGGAGTGATCCTTGATCACGACGTTCTCGCCAATCTTCGAGTTGGTAATGCGGCTTCCTGAGCGAATGACGCAGTTCGCGCCAACCACGGTGAGTCCTTCAATCGTGACATCCGGATAAATCACACAATCCGAACCAATCTGCGCTTCGGCACTGATATAGGCGTGTGAGGGATCGATGAAAGTCACGCCCGCGAGCATCAAGCCGCGGATCGTGCTTCGTCGCAGTGAGTTTTCAAACTCGGCGAGATCCGCGCGTGTGTTGATACCAGAGACTTCGCGAGCGTCGGAGTGGCGATAGACGCCAACCTTTTCGCCGTCAGCCAGGAGAATTGCCGGCGCGTCGGTCAGGTAATACTCCTTCTGCTGATTGGTTGGTTGTACTCGATCGAGTGCGCTGAACAAAGGGGTTGATTCGAAACAGTAGATCCCGGAATTGATTTCTTTGACTTGCTTTTCAGCATCCGTAGCGTCCTTCTGCTCCACGATCCTCGCGAACTGACCCTCATCGTCGCGAAGGATCCTGCCGTATCCCGTTGGGTTTTCCAGTTGGACGCTCAGAATCGTGCAGGCCGCTCCGGTCGAGCGGTGTTGCTCAACAAACTTGCTCAAGGTATCAGCCTTAACGAGCGGCACATCGCCAGAAAGGATGAGCACTGTCGATTGTGCGTCGGCGAGTTCGGCTTTGGCCGACATCACGGCGTCGCCAGTGCCGCGCTGCTCTGTCTGTGTAAGAAAAGCCGGCTGATCGCTCTCCTTGAGTTGTGCTCGTACCGCGGCCTCCACTTCAGCTTTCTGATGTCCGACTACAGTCAAAATTTTTCTGGGATGAAGACACTGAGCCTTTTTGGTCACGTGCGCAATTAGAGGACGCCCGTCCAATTCATGGAGCACCTTTGCCTTGCCGGACTTCATTCGCGTTCCTAGCCCGGCGGCCAGAATGAGCACGTCGAGAGGGTGCTGTGGGTCCTTAGATGGCAATTGTGAGTCTCTTTCCTGTGGGATCATGCAGAAACGGTTGGGCGTGATAGTACTTGTTTACGGCAACCAATTA
Organism: bacterium; assembly: GCA_040005515.1. Taxonomy (GTDB): domain Bacteria; phylum Acidobacteriota; class Blastocatellia; order Pyrinomonadales; family Pyrinomonadaceae; genus PSRF01. The sequence continues at coordinate 9,585 of JBDTYQ010000064.1, read as the reverse complement.
CCACGCGAGCCAGACTGTCAGAATCATGGCGAACTTGTTCGCCCTCATCGAGAAGCGGAGCGCGAATGACCTCGGTTTCACCCACCAGTGTTGTGTCGATTACATCTCCGCGAAAATCGATCTGCTGAGCGCCTTCTTCTGCGTACCGCGCTTTCTGTTCGTCAGTAATCGGCTGGCTATTGACGACCACGAAATCAAAATGAATTTCCGGGGCATAACTCTTCACCGTTTCCAGGTGTTGCCGCGCCGTATAGCCATCTGTCTCGCCTGGCTGCGTCATCAAGTTGCAGATGAAGATCTTCGTTGCGTTGGAGTCACCGATTGCGCGAGCCATTCGCGCTACCAGGAGATTTGGCAGGATGCTGGTGTAAAGAGATCCGGGCCCGACGGTAATCACCTGGGCGTTTCTTATTGCGGCTAGTGCATCCGGCAGCGGTAGACACTGCTCAGGTTCTAAACGGAGGTTTCGAATCTGCGAAAGGGAAGCTGTGATCTGCGTTTCGCCGCGAACTACAGTGCCATCGTCCAGCTCGGCAACTAGCCTGACATCGTTAATAGTTGCGGGATAAATATGCCCCTTGCTAGCCAGCACTTCGGAAGAGAGTCTTACGGCCTCGACAAAATCTCCCGTTATTTCGGTCAGAGCGGCGAGGAAAAGATTGCCAAAGCTATGGCCTCCAAGGGCACCGTCGCCACGAAACCGGTGACGAAAGAGACGGGAGAGCAATGTCGAGTCTTCAGAGAGCGCAATCATGCAATTGCGAATATCTCCCGGTGGCAGCATTTGGAGCTCTTCGCGCAACCGACCCGAGCTTCCACCATCATCTGTAACAGTCACGATTGCCGCGAGGTTCTCGAGCCATAACTCGTCGCCTTCGATCCCGACGCGTTCCTTAAGACCGGCGAGCAGCGTCGAAAGCCCGGTGCCTCCGCCAATGGCGACCAGATTTAGAGCCCGATCATTTGGGGATGGATGATGCAAAAACTGAGTCTCCTGACTTAGCGGCGAGACGCCTTCCCGATTCACGGAATCATACCTAAAACCCAGAGGCTTTCAAACTATTGACTAATTTGGCGAAGACTTTCAGGCCACAGAGGCGGGTTCACGCTACGCGCGTGGTTGAAAGATGAGCTTGTCAAAGTCTGGGTCATTGCGCAGCGAGGTCAAATCTTGATCGTGCTGAGCGCGGACGCGCAGATTGGGCTGTAGATCGAGTGCCCGCTGCAGTGACTGCAGTGCAAGATCCAATGAACCGAGACGGGCACGAGTGGCCGCCAGTCCGTAATGAATATGCGCCGCTTCCGGTTCGCGCTTCAGAGCTCGTTCGAACATTTCCTGCGCCGCTACGTACTCGCCGCGGTTCAGTTCAATCACGCCTCGATCATAAAGCGAATCGGCATCGCGTGGCAGCATGTTCTCAGTCCGAAGTCTGGACTCGGCAATCGCCAGATAAGTGCGAGCGCGCGCTGCCACTTCAGAGACTTGAGAAAACTTCTCGAGCAGGCCGCGAAACTGATTGCGGGCTTCGCCGAAGCGACCATGAGTGAATTCTTTATGGGCGTGTTCGAAAGCCAGCAACGCGGCAGCCTCATCCATTGTCGGCGGACGACGTGGCGGAGGCACTACAGCAGTTGGTCGCTGTGCCCGGACGGCAGCCAGCTTCTGAGTCTTTTTGACGCTCGGCACCGCGAGTTTCTTAACCGGTGCTAGAGCTTTCTTTGAGCGAGCGATGCTCGACTTCTTGCTTACAGTCGAGCGTGTGGAGACCTTCTTAGCCGGCTTCGCGACTTTCTTCTTAATGGCAAGCGTGCGTTTCACCGCCGCTTTCTTTGAAGCGCCACTTTTGGAGACTGTCGATTTGGAGGATTTCCGAGTGAGGGTCTTTGAGACTGCGGCTCTCTTCGCTTTTGGACGAACTGCCTTTGCTTTCACTGCGCGCCTTTTGACAGATGACTTTGCCGGAGACCGACGCACTGGCGTGCGCGATGTCGAACGTCGTAATCCTTTTGTCATGGGGCTACTCATATAGAACTGGAAGCTTTCAATTTGAAAGGCTCCGCTAGCCTCTCAAGCACCTTTGGAACGGCTGGGAGTTTAACATAGCTGACCCTGTAAATCAACGGAATAAGAGGAGTTGCGGGCACAATAAACTGTGAGAAGGGCAACTAAGCACATCGAGTGGCCAACCAAGAAAAACACTTGTAGGTCATTGTTTGCTATGTTAGAGTGCAGAAGGCTTCTCGGGGAATCACCCCTGACAACCCGCTCGTGAGTGGGTCTCATTGGGAAGCTCTTGAGCATCAGTATCTTGCCGCTCGCAAGGCCACATCTCTCGGCCGCCGATCCAATTCGTCTTGCCCACCTTCGAATAAAAGAAAAGTTGTATCAATGCCAGACACACCAATCCTGCTGCGTGAGCAGCAGTACCACCAGATAAAAGCTGTGTTGGCCCGGTTGCGAATGGATGCAGCCGCCAAGGTCATCTTTCTCGTCGATAAAGACGGACAGGAAATCGCTGTCCAGGGCGAGGTCGGAAATCTTGATACAACCAGTCTCGCCTCACTTGCTGCGGGCAATGTTGCAGCGACTGGTGGGATGGCTCAGCTCATCGGCGAGAAAGAGTTCCCAACCCTTTCCCACGAAGGCGAGCGCGAGAGCATTCATATTTCTGTGATTGGCCGCCTGCTATTGGTCGTCGTCTTCGACGATCGCTCCAGCCTGGGACTCGTAAAATTGCGAAGCAAGCAGGTCTCACAACAGATTTCGCGAATGATTGATGAGATCACCAGCGCCGACAACAGTGATCTCGAATCGCCCTTCGCCGGGATTACCGACGCAGACATCGATAGCCTTTTCAGCTAACTAAGAACGCCATGACTTTCATTAATTACGCATCCAGGGAGATCAACTGCAAGATCGTCTACTACGGCCCCGGCCTTTGCGGGAAGACGACAAATTTGCAATACATCTTCGACTCCACAGCTCCTCAAGCCAGGGGCAAGCTGATCAGCCTTGCGACTGAAACCGATCGCACTTTGTTCTTCGACTTCATGCCGCTGGAATTGGGAACCGTTAGAGGTTTCAAGACGCGCTTTCACCTCTATACCGTCCCGGGACAAGTCTTCTATGACGCTTCCCGTAAGCTAATCCTCAAAGGCGTTGATGGTGTTGTGTTCGTAGCAGACTCGCAGGAAGAGCGCATGGACGCGAACATTGAGTCTCTTTACAACCTCGACGAAAATCTCCGCTCGCAGGGATACGACCCCACGAAGATTCCTTATGTTCTGCAATTGAATAAGCGGGACCTACCGAATGTTCTGCCGCTAGAGGAATTGACTTCGGAGTTGCGACGAAACGGTGAGCCTGTTATTGAGGCGGTTGCTTCTTCGGGACCGGGAGTTTTCGATACTTTGAAAGCGGTTGCCAAGCAGGTGCTGACAGAATTGCGCAAGGGCTGATCTTCAGTCGAGCGACTTCAGCATCAACAATCCGTCCCCGCCATTAGAATAATACTTAGGCAGTCGTTGCGTTACAGCATACCCGAGGTTTTCGTAGACCTTCTGTGCCGCCGTGTTTAGAGATCTCACCTCAAGCCGCACAAGACGCACGCCCTTCCGTTGAAACCCGCCTTCCACCTGCAGCATCAGGCGTTTTGCCAGTTGCCTGCGTCGATGTTCTGGAGCAACACCGACCGTGGTGACGTGTCCGGTATGATCCGGCTCTACCAGTCCGATAACGAAGCCGACCATGATTCCACCGGGAGTGACGGCGCGGTACGAGACTGATTCGGCTGCGGTCAAAAGGTACTCGAAAGTCTCGCGGCTGTAGGCCTCGCCGTCGACGAAGCAGCGCTGATCCAATCGCCAACATTCATCAAGCTGAGAAATTGTAAGCGGCCTGACGTCGTAGCGAGTTCCGGTCGGTGCAACCAAAGTCGGCTCGGCCGGAGAGATGTAGTTCTCCGGTGTTGCCAGCGGCGACCACCACTTACTCCGAATTTTCTTTAAGACTGCCATAACAAGTCAACCCGATCGTCAACGACAGTTTATCACCATCGTTTTCAGAATCACTAGATCAGTAGCATGCAGTCGCCGTAACTATAAAATCGATAGCGCGAGGCAACAGCATGTCTATAAGCATCAAGGACGAACTCTGTCCCGGCGAAAGCGGACACCAGCAAGAGCAGTGACGAGCGCGGTAAATGGAAATTTGTAAGTAGTGCATCAACCATCCGGAACTTGTAACCCGGAGTGATCGTCAGCTCCGCACTGCTGTTGGCCGCTTCCAATACTCCTTGCGCGCTTGCACTCGCTTCGAGCGCTCTTGTTGTCGTTGTTCCAACCGCCAGCACGCGCCCGCCGCGTCCGCGAGCAGTATTAATTGTCCGCGCCGCCTCTTCGCTAATCTCGAAACGCTCAGCCGCCACGCGATGTTGTTCACTGTCACTTACATGCACGGGTTCAAAAGTCCCGTAGCCGACGTGTAGCGTAATTTCGACAACTTTTGCGCCCCGGGCGATCGCTTGTTCGATGATCAGAGGTGTGAAGTGCAACCCTGCGGTCGGCGCGGCGATCGCGCCGCTTGCTCGAGCATAAACCGTCTGATACCGCTCGCGATCTGCGGCCGAGGAACCCTTTGGCCGGTTGATGTAAGGCGGCAGCGGTGTCTCTCCAATCTCGTCCAACACACTTTCCCAGACGCCGCTACATTCAAATCGCAGCCGTCGCACGCCCTCGCCAGGCTCATCGAGCATTTCAGCGCGTAAGCGTGAGCGGCCGAATTGAATCCTCGATCCCTGTTTAAGTCTTCTGCCCGGTCGCACGAGTGCCTCCCAAACGAACGGCTCCAACTCCCGAACCAGCAGGACTTCAACCCGTCCGAGCGAAGGATCGCGTTGTCCGATTAGCCGAGCCGGAAACACACGAGTGTTATTAATGACGAGCACATCATCCGGGCGGATGTAGTCGGGCAGTTGTCTGAAGCTGGAATCAGTCCAGCCCTTCTTCGCACGATCAAGCACGAGCATTCGTGAGGCATCGCGCTGTTCGAGTGGTTCCTGCGCGACTAACTCGTCGGGCAGTTCGTAATCAATCTGCGAGATTTGCATGCGGCGCTGTGGATAGGGGCGAGTCGAACGGCTTCGGATCTGGGTAAGACGGATGTTCTCGATGGAAGACAGCGGTCAGCTGCGCGCCGAATAGAAGAATTAGACTTGAAACGTAGCTCCAGGACAAAACTGCGACAACGGCACCTACTGATCCGTATATCTGATCGTAGTGAAAATAGTTGAGACTGGCGGCGAAAATGTACTTTGCGACCTCCCAGAGTAGGCCTCCTGCAACTGCCCCGGGGAGCGCGTCGCGCAGCGTGACCTGTGCCTTAGGCATGAAGCGATAGATCACTACGAAGAGAACAACTGTCACAAGGAAACTTATGGCCGCGAAAATCCCCTGCCAGAAAACACTCCCCACAAAAAGCAGAATGGGATAACGGGGCAACTGCCGAGGCGAGAGATTGCCGGCCATATCTCGCAGGGCCACAACCACCGAGGTCACCATCACGGAGAGCGCCAGCAACAAGCCGATGATTCCGATCATGCCGATTGTCACGGCCCGACCGTGCCAGAAGGTGCGTGAGGTCGTGCCCCAGATGCGATTGAGCGCGCGTTCGATCACTGAAAACACCCAAGATCCGGCCCACAGAACAACGCCTACACAAGTGACGATTACGCCGGGGCCAACAGACGAAAGTGAACGAATGGTCTCGCGCAGAAACGTGCGGGAGCCGGGATACACATCAACTGCGCGTGTAAGGAGCGCGGCTGCGGCCTCAATTTGGTTGCTGATCGCCAGCATCAACAAGAGAGCAGGGAAGAGAGCGAGGAGGCCGAAGTAAGCCATCGCCGCAGAAGAAGTAAAGAGGTCGTTCTCGTGAAATTGGTGGAGCGAATGAGTCAGGATCGAGCGCCACGGTCCGCGGTTGCGCACACCAAAAGAATGACGAGAGAAAGAAGAGAGTCTTCTCATATGAAGTAAATCAAAAGCTTGTTAGCTGTTGAGGGATAACCCTACCAAAATCTTCAATGGGAATCGAACAGGCTGGGCTTTTGGGGGTTGGTGGGGCTGATGCCGAAGTGATCGTAAGCGCGTCTGGTCGCCATGCGGCCGCGCGGGGTGCGGTCGAGAAATCCAATTTGAATCAAGTAGGGTTCAATAATCTCCTCGATCGAGTCCTTCTCTTCGTGAATCGATGCCGAGATCGTTCCCAGGCCAACTGGGCCGCCGTTGAACTTCTCAATAATGGTCAGTAATAGCTTGCGATCCATTTCGTCGAGACCATAGGTGTCGACTTCCATGCGGTTGAGGGCGTCATTAGCGATGTCTTTGGTGATGCTGCCTTCGTAGTCTACCTCTGCATAGTCTCGCACACGGCGTAGCAGCCGGTTGACGATGCGCGGTGTGCCTCGGGAGCGCTGCGCAATCTCACGAGAGCCCTCTTCATCAATCTCTACTCCCAGGATTTCCGCTGAACGTTTGCAGATGATCTCCAGATCTTCGTGCGGATAAAAATCCAGATGGAAGACGATGCCAAAGCGTCCGCGTAGCGGGGCAGTGATCAAGCCGGCACGGGTCGTAGCTCCCACCAAGGTGAACTTGGGCAAGTCCAACTTGATGGAACGTGCGCCTGCTCCCTGGCCGATTAGCAAGTCGAGGTTGTAATCCTCCATCGCCGGGTACAGTTTCTCTTCAAGCGCCGGGAGGAGGCGATGGATCTCGTCAATGAAAAGAACGTCCCCTTCCTGCAGATTCGTTAGGAGTGCGGCAATGTCTCCGGCTTTTTCAATAGCAGGCCCAGCAGTCGAGCGAAGTTCAGCACCCATTTCATTTGCAATGATGTTGGCGAGCGTCGTCTTTCCGAGTCCGGGTGGCCCCGTGAGCAGCACGTGGTCCAGTGCTTCTTTGCGATTCAGCGCTGCCTTCATGTAGACGCGCAGATTCTCCTTGACCTGTTTCTGGCCAATGTACTCAGCAAGCCGCGTTGGACGCACGCTCAATTCAAATTGCCGATCGGCGTCGTTTAGCGGTTCGTCACGTACCTGCGCTGGCTGTTCGCCTGTCATGAGTAGCTAACCTATCTAGAAAACTGGAGCTTCAGACGACTAAACTAAAAAGGTCGATGTGCATTCCGGCACGCCTTTGAGTCATCCCTTTGCGAGCTTGCGCAAACTATGGCGGAGGATCGACTCGACGGAAACGTCGCTCTCGCCCATCGCCGATGTTACCGCTTTCTCAGCAGCACTCCTCTGGTAACCGAGATTCAAGAGTGCGGACAGTGCGTCTGAGCGCATCGCGTCTTCCGTAGGCGGCGCTGCCGACTCCGGTTGTGCACCCAGTTCATCTTCGAGTTCGGTAGATGAAAGCGAAGCGACTTTATCACGGAGTTCCATAACCAGGCGTTCCGCTGTTTTCCTCCCAACACCCGGAATCAAAGTTAACCGCGCCAGGTTATTTGTGCGAATCGAAGCGATCATTTCGTCGGCGCTCATCCCCGAAAGCAAAGTAATGCCCAGTTTTGGCCCGATGCCGCTTACCGAGATCAGCCGTGAAAAGAGTTCACGTTCGCGAGCCGTTTTGAAACCATAGAGTTGTAACGCATCTTCTCGAACATGCGTGTAGATGCGCAACTGCACAGTCGACCCGGCGTCGTCCAGTTCGTAAAAAGTGGACAGAGGAATAGTGACTTCATAACCAACGCCGCCAACTTCGAGAATAACTGAAGTGGCCTGTTTGGAGAGCAGGGTCCCCGAAAGATGTGCAATCATTGGCAGTGTTCGAATGAAGAAAAGTGTATGACTAACCGATGCCGCGATTGTAACGAGTCGAATGTCGAACGTCTACCGCCCCATGCCAAAGTTTAGTGTGCGAAGTAGGTGCTGATCCGAAATTGAATCCCGAAGGTGCGACGTGAGCGTTGGACTTAGCCCTTACTTAGCATCACCATCGCATTAGGTCTATACTTGCAGCAGGTTTCCTTAATGAAGTCAGAGAAAATCTCAGAACTTACAACGAACCGTCTCAGCGTTTACCTTCGTTGCCTAAACACGCTCGCTGGTGCCGGGATCAAGACGATCTCGTCGCAGGCACTAGCTGAGCAGTTCAATCTCAACTCCGCGCAGATCAGGAAGGACCTCGGCTACTTCGGCGAGTTTGGCGTACGTGGTGTTGGCTATTACGTAGAGGAGCTGCGAGCTCACATTACGAAGATACTTGGGCTTGATCGACCCCACCGCGTGGGGATTATTGGCGCCGGTCGATTGGGAACTGCCCTCGCGAACTACCACGGTTTCGAAAGGTCGAATTTCACTGTGGTCGCTTTGTTTGACAATGACGAGTCGAAGATCGGTTCGCAGCTGGGTTCGAATCAGGTAATGGTCCACGACGTCCGAAAGATTGCCCGGGTGGTTAAAGAAGAAGGCGTCGATGTGGCGGTGATTGCAGTGCCTGCCCGCGCCGCTCAGCGAGTCCTGAATCAGGTAACCGCAGCCGGCGTCACGGCTGTGCTCAACTTCGCCCCGGCATCACTCAGTACACGGTTGGGCGTAAAAGTGAAAACTGTTGACCTGACAACCTCGCTGGAGTCACTCTCCTATTTCCTTTCGCGTCCCCAGGCCAGTGCCGTAACCAACGCGCGCCGCAGCAACGATTTCGACGAACTTGTCGAGCAAAAGGAGCAGGAGCTCTAAATAGGGAACTCAGATCGGATGGATGAACAAACAGCTCGGCGCGAGATAGTGCGCGTTGGCGAACTATTATATGAACGAAGTTACGTCGTCTCTTCTGACGGTAACGTCAGCGTACGGCTGGACGACGGGCGAATAGTTGCCACGCCCACGATGACCTGCAAAGGTCGAATGACTGAAGACTCGCTCGCGATCACAGACAGTGCTGGAAAGCCGCTGAGTAATCGTAAGGCCTCAAGCGAGCTGGCAATGCACATACTGATCTACAACGAGCGTCCGGATGTAAAAGCCGTGTGCCACGCACATCCGCCGCACGGCACAGCCTTCGCAGTCGCGGGACTGGCAATTGATCAACCGATTCTTTCAGAGGTGATTCTGACACTCGGCTGTGTTCCTCTCGCCGCATATGGGACGCCATCTACCGATGAGTTGACGGAAGCGATGCGGCCCCTCGTCAAACACCACAACGCACTTTTGATGGCTAATCACGGGGCCGTAGCGTATGGCTCCGACTTGTGGCAGGCGTTCGATCGACTGGAAACTTTGGAACACACAGCGCGCATCGCGATTCTGTCGCGAATTCTTGGAGGTTCGAAGAACCTGCCCACTGATGCGATTGAGAAACTAATCAATGTGCGTGAAGCCGCGGGATATCTCGGAGAGAGCGCGCGCTGTCAGGCATGCGGTTACCTGCACGAGACGAGGATGACATGCTCCACAGGCGATCGCCCGGCCAGCACTGGAGAGTGGCGGGCCGACACGAATGGTTCCGGCAAGATCACTTTGACGCGTGAAGAGTTGGTCGAGCTGTTGAGCCAGGCGGTTAGTCGGGAATCGTAAGTCG
>JBDTYQ010000063.1:0-21575 GCA_040005515.1 bacterium | reverse complement strand
CCGGCACTCATCTTGCTCACTCCATCGTAGCGACAGTTTAATTCGACGATTTCCGCCACGAGTTGCATCAGCAATTTGGGAAACGGACGTCTCCAACGAACACTTGTACCGGAAGGCTACAGCACAGCGAGCAATCAACTGTCAGGATCCTAAACGCATTGATTATTTAAAGAGGGGGAGATCGATGTCATCACTTGAGGGAAGTTTGTTACCTGGGAACATTCCCAATGAATTGCCCAATGAAGCACCAACCGAGGGAGTCAACGTCGGCAAGGTCGAACGAATTGCCAGCGCAGTCATCGGCGGGGCCTTGTTGGGCTACGGAATCAAGCAGCGTTCTCCACTCAGTCTCGTGCTCGCGCTCTTTGGTGGAGGTCTGCTCTACCGCGGCGCCCGTGGGGAATGCGAAGTGTACCGGGCCCTCGGATACAACACGGCGAATGAATCAACCGGTGGCGCCACAGATCATGTCGCCCGCGATTTCCATATCGAGAAATCGATCACCATCAACAGCTCACCAGCAGAGTTGTACAGCTTCTGGCACAACCTGGAGAATCTGCCACGCTTTATGGCGGACCTTGAGTCCGTGACAGCCACCGGTAGCAACCGTTCGCACTGGATCGCGAAAGGCCCTGGTGGCACAAAAGTGGAGTGGGATGCGGAAATCATCAACGACAAGCAAAACGAGTTGGTCGCGTGGAGATCGCTTTCGCATGCAGACATCGATAACGCAGGAACGGTGCGCTTTGAAGCAGCGCCGGGCGGCCGCGGCACGCGTGTCACAGTCTCGCTTAACTACAACGCTCCGGGAGGTAAGGCAGGCGTTCTCTTCGCGAAACTTTTCGGTAAGGAACCGGGTCAACTCGTGGAACACAACCTAAGAAGACTCAAACAGCTGATGGAGACAGGAGAGATTCCGACAACTGAGGGTCAACCTTCTGGACGAGTTACTGAAAATCTGGCACCGGGAAAGGACTTCGTGAGCGGTCGTGAGAGTCGCCCGTCCACCGCAGCAGAGCCACTCAAGTCGCGCGAGGCAGGAGCTGGCTTCGGAGGAACGCGATGAAGGCACTCTGTTGGTACGGTAAGTACGATGTTCGCATCGAAGACGTGCCCGAGCCAAAGATTCTGAATCCGCGCGACGCGATCGTGAAAGTGACCAGCACGGCAATCTGCGGATCTGACCTTCATCTCTATGACGGTTACATTCCGACCATGATGAAAGGCGACATCCTCGGCCACGAGTTCATGGGCGAGGTTGTCGAAGTGGGTAACCGCGTGACGAACCTTAAACCAGGGGACCGCGTCGTAGTTCCCTTTACGATCGCGTGCGGCAATTGCTTCTTCTGCAAGCAGGAGCTGTGGGCCGCCTGCGATAACTCAAACCCTAATGCGGCGCTCGCGGAAACGCTCTACGGCTTTTCCGGTTCGGGCTTGTTCGGCTACTCGCACATGTTGGGCGGTTACGCGGGTGGCCAAGCGGAGTACGTGCGTGTGCCGTTTGCAGATGTCGGTCCGACCAAAATTCCAAACGGTCTCTCTGACGAGCAGGTGCTTTTTCTCTCAGACATCTTTCCGACTGGCTACATGGCCGCCGAGAACTGCAACATCAAACACGGTGACACGATCGCGGTCTGGGGTTGCGGGCCCGTCGGACAATTCGCGATTAAGAGCGCTTTTCTGCTGGGCGCGGAGAGAGTCATCGCCATCGACGACAATCAGGAGCGATTGCGCATGGCAGCAGAGCAAAGTAATGCAGAGACCTTGAACTTCGGCGACGAAGACGTTTTTGAAAAGTTGAAAGCGACAACCGGCGGCTTCGGACCGGATGCCTGTATCGATGCGGTAGGATTGGAAGCACACGGCAGTACAGTGGATGCCGTCTACGATCGTGTGAAGGCAGCGATGTACATGGGCACCGATCGGCCGCACGCGCTGCGTCAGGCGATCCATTCGTGTCGCAAGGGTGGAACAGTTTCCGTACCGGGAGTCTACGGCGGCTTCCTGGACAAGTTCCCTTTTGGCGCAGCTTTCTCAAAAGGTCTGACTTTTAAGATGGGCCAGACTCACGTGCACAAATACATGCAGCCACTGCTGCAAAGAATCGAGAACGATGAAATCGATCCTTCGTTTGTGATCACCCACCGGCTCAGCCTTGAAAATGCAGTCGAAGGTTACAAGACGTTCAAAACCAAACCAGACCAGTGCATTAAAGTTGTGCTCAAACCTTCTTTCAAAGGAGAAAACGGCAATGGCAACCAAGAAAGGCAAGCGCGAATTAATCGAACCGAATAGTGGCGACAAGCGCTATGTGAAACGCGATAAAGAGGGTCAGTTCAGCGAATCTGACGATGTCGGCAAGTCGCTCGCTGCGGATGTGCGGACCAAAGCAAAGACCAAAGTGAAGTCCGGTTACGGTGACCAGGGCGATCAAAAAACGTCCAGTAAGAAGTCGTCTAAAGCAGCCGCTGGTAAACGTTAAACGCAAGTCGGCGGTCCAGCAACGGTGCGCGGCCGCCCTGTTCCCTTTAGAGACCAGACTTTGAGAAGTAACGAAGACTCTCAAACGGATCCATTGCTGGATGTCATCATCGTCGGCGCCGGACCCGCGGGCCTTAGTGCGGCGATGGTGTTGGGCCGCTGTTGCCGCAGAGTCCTCGTGTGCGACTCCGGACATCCGCGCAACGCCGCGTCACGCGCGCTTCACGGGTATCTTACGCGCGACGGCGTGAAGCCTTCAGAACTGCTACGCATCGGGCGCGAGCAGTTACAGCCATACTCGACCGTTGAAATTCGCGAAGGTCAGGTCACAGCCGCTAAGACCATCGACGGCGGTTTCGAAGTTACGGTGGATAACAACGAAAGGGTGTCGTCACGCAAGTTGCTCTTGGCCACGGGTGTGGTTGATGAACTCCCGAACGTTGCGGGGCTAATGCCGCTTTATGGCCACAGCGTCTTCCATTGTCCGTACTGCGATGGCTGGGAGTTGCGCGATCAGCCAATCGCCATTTACGGTCAAGCGGCCCATGGATCAGGTTTGGCGCTGGAGCTCACTGGCTGGAGTAGAGACCTCGTGCTTTGCACAGATGGACCGGCGCAACTTTCAACGGAAGATCGCGAGCGCCTGGAAAGCCTGGGCATCCCAATTAGGGAAGAGCGGATCAGCCGTTTAGAAGGAAGCGATGGACAACTTGAACGTGTCGTTTTTGAAAATGGTGAAACGCTCGCCCGACGCGGCATGTTCTTTAACACCGGCCAGGAGCAGCATTGTGACCTCGCGGAAGCGTTGGGCTGCGAGTTTACTGAACGCGGCGCTGTGCGCACGGGAGAATATGAAAAGACCAACGTCCCCGGGCTCTTCGTTGCCGGCGATGCTTCGCGAGCAGTGCAGATGGTTATCGTAGCTGCGGCTGAAGGCGCTGAGGCAGCGTTTGCCATCAACAAGCAACTGATTAAGGAAGATCTGGCAGAAAGGGAAAAAGGGGAACGGGGAAAAAGCGGAAAGGGCCAGAAATAAACCCCTCCCTTATTTCAGATTTCCCCTTCTTCCCCAAGTCCCTTAGTGCGTCGCCGCATCGTCAGGGAAAAGATCAGTCCAAGCCTGCCTTGCCAGAATTTGCCATTGGTCTGCGGTGATTCCAAGATTCAGCCTCTCGTAACTTGCCTCGCCGCCCTGCGGAGCCATGGTGAAATCATAAATCGGAGGCTTCCGAAATCTCTCTGGACCGATAGGACTATTCTTCAACACTTCACCCTGCGTGTCGAAGTAATCGATCATCCGGCGCTTCAATTCGCGCGCACGTCTGTCGAGCATTAGGGTAGTGATCTCGCGCCCCGCGCCGGGAAGGAAGTCCATCACCCTCTTGGCGCCATCCTCGCCGGGATGTAGTGCCATTTCAAATACAACTGGCGCCGTCAGACCATTCCTCTCAAGCAACTTCAAAGCAGCATGAGTAGCAAACGCAGTAGCATCATGATCCGGATGCCCGCCCTCGTAGGGATGAGTCAGAACAATATCCGGGGACGACTGCTGTAAAAATCCCGCGATGCGTCTCGTCAAATCTGCGAGGGCATGCGGTGCGTTATGATCAGAGAGTCCGAACTCGAGTATCCGATCCTCAGGAATATTTGCGAGGGCAAGAGCTGAAATGCATTCTTCACGTCGCGCACGCGCATACTCCGAGGGCCGCGAAAACCCGGCGGCTTCAGCTACGCCCTGGTCACCTGGTGCGCCATCAGTAACGTGCAGGATCGTGACATTCTCGAGTTGTGAAATGAGTCCGCCCGCCGCGATGACTTCATCGTTGGGATGAGCAACGATTACGGAGTAACGCGAAGGCCCCATGAGCCAGCGAGTTCCGAAGAGTTTCGTATGTGCTGACTGTATCTTGCCGCTGGAAATCGGTAGGAATGGCTCCGCATGAATGATTCTGTCAGGGTTCCACATATGTACGCTGAGGGATTCAAACGTCGCATCCTTTAATAAGAAAGCATCTTCCCTCGGCGTTCCATAGACAACCTGCATACCAGACCAGAACTCCCGCGCTGTGCTGCAAGAAGCGCCAAAACAGGCAGTTAATCGTCCTAGTGCTGTGCAGTCGTGACTCGTTAACGTGCAACTGGGGAAGGGGGCGAGGAGAATCGGGGGAACGGAGGTAAGGAGAGATGGGAAAGGGCGAATGATGAATTTTTCTGATTCCCTGTTTCGGCTACCCCGTTTCTCCCTTACCCTTTTCCCCTTTGCCCGGTTCCCCCCTTTCCGAGCTGATCATAACCGCACTGCTTAAGCTTCTTGTCCGGTCGCCAGCGGAGGAATTTAGTTCCGTGTCGGAAGCGTCCGCCGGTGAAGTGATCATAACGAATCTCAGCCACCAGCCTGGTCTGCAATGGCTCCCACTCGCTGGTCTTCTTTGTGCTCCAGCGACTTGGCCCACCCGGTTTGTTACCGGTGAAACCGGGCGGCTTGATCAGAGGCTCCAGCAGCTTCGTCAACTCTTTCTTCTCCGCTTCTGTGAAGCTTGAGGTGAAGCCTACGTGATGAAGCAATCCCTCTTCGTCGTAGAGACCCAGCAGTAACGATCCCACTATTTTTCCGCTCGAGGCATATCTAAAACCGCCGATGACGCAGTCGGCAGTGCGCAGCTTCTTGACCTTCTGCATGCCGTCGCGTTCTCCCGACCGGTAGGGGAGATCGAGACGCTTGGCAATCACACCGTCCAGTCTGACGCTGGGATCGTTAAGCCATTTGCGCGCAACCGTCACATCAGAGGTTTGCGGCGACAGATCAATCGTCGCATTTTTTGCGAAGTACTTTTTCGCAAAAGCTTCCAGTTTCTTCCGACGCTTTGCGAGCGGCTCATCAAATAATGCCTTGCCGCTTTCGTCGACCAGCAGATCAAACACGACCAATTGCGCGGGGGTCTCGACGGCAAGCTTGGCGACACGGCTGGCCGCCGGATGAATACGCTGTAGCAAGTCATCGAATGAAGGCTCACCCTTGATCGTGATGATCAGTTCCCCGTCAATCACGAACTGCGTCGCCTTCAATTTGAGTATCGCTTCCACAATCTCCGGAAAGTAACGTCCCAGTGTCTGACCCGATTTTGATTGCAGCTCGACTTTCCTGCCATCGCGAAAAACAAGACAGCGAAAGCCATCCCACTTTGGTTCGTACTGCCAATCGACACCTTTTGGAATCTCTTTAACGAGCAAAGCTTCCATTGGTAAGTAAGGAGGATTGATGGGTAGCGTCATAGTTGGTTTGCTGATAGTTGAACTAGCGAGTGCGCGCTGCGTTGTTCGAAGTCTCCACCGCGACTCCGTGTCTGAAGACGAGTTCTCCACCCAGGTAACCCGAGATGGAAATCAGAATGACGCCGAAGACGGAGAGCAAGAGGGGAATTATAAAACTACCGTTCACCATCCTGGCGCCGCTCGCCGTGCGCAAATAAAAACTTGCGGCAAAGACCAGCAGGGCGATCACGTTTAAACGCGCATGCCAGTTAGCGATCTTCACCACCGCACTGTCTTTGAGTGACAGCCAGTCGATAATGCCAAACAGTGCAGCGAGCACGGCGCCAATAATTCCTGCGAGTAACGTGTAAAAAGCGATCCAGTCGTGCCAGATGGGATTGTTACGCCATAAGTAGATCAGATCGGCGATCAGGGAGAAACTCCAGAGCCCGATCGGAAAAGGAATGAGCATCGGATGAATCGGATGCCCTGCGATACTTGCCGGACTTGCCATAGCTTTATCCTCCTGCGTTAAGCCGCGAAACGGCGTTCTTGCTTTAGTCCTGACGCCCCACGATATCGAAAAAGAGGCAGCCTAGAGGTGCCGCGAACAATTTTGATTTGTGCATTGCTTCCCCCTCTAGTAATGGTCAGGGACTGGGGAATGGGGAGATTACTTGCAGCAGGAGGCAGGAGCAGCTGCCGAAAAGGATCTCGGGGGGAAAACAAGACCAGTTATCGGTGAGCATTCGCTCCTAAATGCCTCCTGCCTCCTACGCTGCCTCTTGCCTACTGTCTTCGGCCTGCTGCTTACTGCCTCCTGCTTTCACGCGGCAGCCATATCGGCTTCACTGATGTCGAAGTTCGCGGAGACTTTCTGCACGTCGTCATGATCCTCGAGCGCTTCCATTAGCTTGAGCATCTGCCGCGCTTCCTGACCTTCGAGCTTCACATAGGTCTGCGGCACCATCGAAATTTCTGCCACTTGCGGTTCGATACCTGCTGCCTTGATCGCGGCACTCACGGAGTCGAACTGTTCGGGCGAAGTAATGATCTCAAAATTCTCTTCATCGTCTCGCAAATCATCCGCGCCCGCTTCGATGACCAACTCGAAGAGTTCTTCCTCGGGCTTGGACGTCTTCTCAACGACGATGTAACCCTTCTTTTCAAAAAGCCAACCTACCGATCCGCTCTCACCAAGGTTGCCGCCGTTCTTCGAGAACATGTGACGAATCTCCGCGACAGTGCGATTGCGATTGTCCGTCACCGATTCAATCAACAACGCGACGCCCCCTGGTCCGTAACCCTCATAGGTGATTTCTTCGTAGTTCACGCCTTCCTCTTCACCTGTTCCGCGGCGAACGGCCCGGTCAATCGTCTCGTTCGGCATGTTGCCTGCTTTGGCATCAAGAATTGCTTTTCGCAAGCGGGCGTTGCCATCGGGATCGCCACCGCCGGAGCGCGCCGCAACCGTTATTTCCTTGATGAACTTCGTAAATAGTTTGCCGCGCTTGGCATCGAGCGCACCCTTCTTATGTTTAATACTGTGCCACTTCGAGTGTCCTGACATTCAGTAAACCTCAGAGGAAAAATAGATATTTAGTCTTTAGTAGGTGTCGAAATATATCACAAGACCGTAGGTAGGTTGGAACGTGGCTAAGGATTTTCGTCGGTCCTACGACTCACGTCTCACGTCTCCCTCTGAGGTCTTAAGTCTCGGGATTTGAGACTCGGGACTTCGGAGAACGTTGATCTCACTGCACGAGGCGCGTGGCACGACGCGGACTGACGAAGATCAGACTTCTGTCTTTTTCTCAACACTCAATGATCCAGTCGGACATCGGACTCAGGCAAAGAAGATGATCTGCCAGCCGCGCAGTAACGTTCCCGCGATTGCCGCCTGAAAGAGCCAGAGGATAAAGAACCCGACGATTGGCGAGATATCAAAGGTACCAAGGGGCGGCACGATGCGTCGCAACGGACCGAGGAAGGGCTCTGTTGTGTTCACCAAAAAGCGCATGACGCGATTTGTGTGACTCACCATCACCCAGGAGAAAAGGATGCGGATAAAGATCAGTAACGAATAGAAGGCAAGGAAGCCGTACAGAAGATAACCAACTAAGGCCACGATCGCGTGACGTTGCAGACTCAACAAAACTCCGGCAGCCGTGTTACTGATCGCTGCGACAAGCTGCAGCACAAACCAGCCCAGCAGGATCGCCAACAGTACGGTGACGAGCGGTGCGTATTTTGGATCCACGCCAAACCCCATCAACGCGCGCCGCACTGGCCCGATGATTGGATCCGTCAGGTGCCGGATTGTTCGCGACGGCCAGCCAAACGGGTTTGGGTCGGTATAGTTGGCAACCAGCCGCAAAAGGATCAGTACGACCACCCCCAGAATGAGAAAGATCACCGCCCAAGTCACAAAGAGATAAACTAGTCCGATAGTCAGCATTTATTAAGTGACACCTTCTTGACCGATCATTTTATGGCTTCGCGTGCGCCAAAGATCGCGGTGCCAATGCGAACGATTGTAGCGCCTTCTTCGATCGCGACTTCAAAATCGTGAGTCATACCCATCGAAAGCTCGCCTCGGTTTCCCGCAAAGTGTCCCTGCTCGCTCAACTCGTCGCGTAACGCGCGCAGTCTTTGAAAGTAGTGGCGAACTTTTTCTGACTCTTCATAGAAAGGCGGCAGGACCATCAAGCCACGTAACTTGAGACGCGCGCAGTTGTTGACCGTTTCAATCAGTTCCGGCAACGCCGGCGGTTCGATTCCACTCTTTGTTTCCTCGCTGGCAAGGTCTACTTGAATCAGCACGGACAACTCAGCCCGCCCTTCTTCCGCACAGGCGCGGTCGAGTCGTTGCGCCAAAGCAACAGAGTCCAGGGAGTGGATCCAATCGAAGAGTTTGATCGCTCGGCGCGCTTTGTTCGCCTGCAGATGACCGATCAAGTGCCAGCTCGCGGCAGAGCGTCCAACCGTTTCGATCTTTAAGTCAGCTTCCTGGACCCGATTCTCACCAAAATCAGAAACGCCGAGACTAAGCGCTTCTTTTATCGATGACGCAGGATGGGTCTTGCTCACGGCGATGAGCGTGATGTCGTCCGGTTCGCGTCCGCTTCGCCTCGCGCATGTAGCGATCTTGTCGCGAACCCTCTGCAACCGTGTCGGTAAATCGTCCTGAGCGTCAGCCATTCAAAGATTTTTCTTATACTCAAGGGAAGAAAAGGGATCAGATCTCAGTGATCATCAGCCGTCACCTTACCAGATCAACACATCCTCCCCCAGCCATCCTGTGTCTTCGGATCATACCCATACGGTCGACTGTTTCACCTTATCGTGCGAAATTCTGAGGCCCCCGCTCCCAGTTTCAACGACTTAGAGATGGCACGATGGTTGTTGTGAAAACCTCCGCCCCACCGGCGAGAAGCCACACTACAAAAATATAAGGCAGGGTGCACGGCATACCTGCAAACCTGGGAGGGTTATATGAGAATACTAAAAAGCACACAGGGTCTTTTGCTAATCACAGCGGCGGGACTGCTGCTTACATTGGGAATGCCGTCGTCGGCGCTCGCCAACCCGCAGGGGCATGGCCGCAAAAATGAGGACAACAGAGATTACAATAAGGAAACGCGCCGGTACGAAAAGCGTCAGCGCAAATACAACAAGGAATACAGAAAGGAACAGCGGAAGTGCGGAAAATTCGTGAATTGCCACGATGCGCGCGACGGACGTTTGGACGGCAACGGCCCTCAACGAAGTACCGATTCCCGATGGAACCTGAAGAGGCGCTATCGCAGTTACAACCGTAGTTCAAATCACGATTTCCGCGAGCAGTCACGACTCGCTCGATTCCGCAGGCAGCAGGAACGGCGCAACCGTTAGTCCTGTTGTTGCGCGGATCGAAAGAGCGCTTTCTTGACACTCTCTAAACGCATTCGCATAATAAGTCCCCGTTGCGGATGTGGCGGAACTGGCAGACGCGCAGGTCTCAGAAGCCTGTGGTGGTAACATCGTGGAGGTTCAAGTCCTCTCATCCGCACCAAATCAAGTTACAAAAGAGCGAGCCTGGCGAATCCAGACTCGCTTTTTTCGTTTCCAATAAGCACTCCGGGAAGGCCACTCTTAAATTCGCCACAAGACTTGCCCTTGCGGTGTTCTCTCAACGGAGCCCAAATCCAAGCCTACCCCAAGGGGAGTTTCATATGAGTCGTGACTACGCAGCTATCAGCGAATCGATCAGCGAACCATTGTCACCAAACAATACGGCCTCAACGTCAGCCCAGGCCCGTCTCAGACTTGCCGAATTACCTGTGCGCGACCGGGTGGAACGATTGGTTGAGCTCGCTTTTTCGCTTCTGAAAGAAACAGAAACGCTGGCTCGCGACCAAGCCTTCACCGAATCATCCACGCAACTAAGGAGCTTGGATCTGGTGGGCGGGATCGATTTCAACGAAGAGGTTCGGCAGTTTGAGATTGGTCTGATCAAGTTGGGGCTGAGTCATGCGGGAGGCAGTCAGGCCAAGGCGGCCAGAATGCTGCAACTCAAGCCGACCACACTCAACTCAAAGATAAAAACACTCGGCATCGAGTACTAAGTCCAATAAGAACTCGACAGCACTTGCTCACAGGCCGCACTCTAACAATCGCTCTGCTTAGTTAACGGCTTCTGAGGCATGTTCCGCGTGCGTCTCGCGACCGTCCGAAACGGTGAGTGGTTGCTCGTCGAACAGAGTTGAATTCACAAGAGTCTGCACCCAGTATTTCCCTGCGGCGGGGAAAGTCACATTTACAAAGAAGCTGATGTTATCTGCGAAGCCACCGGGAGTGATCTCGAAGCTCGTCGGTTGAGAGACAACAATGGGATGCTGTCGATCCGGCGTCAGGATTCTAACCTCGGACATATGCGTGCCTTCACCGCGCCAGTGATTCACGATCGCGAACTTAATCAACGACACTGGCACCTGCTGGACCATGATGTTTTGAAAGACTCCCATCAGTGAAAGCTTATTGCCAACTTCCAGCCGCACGTCATCGCAAAAAAGTGTGTATAGCAATTCCAACTTGTCAGTAGCGTTTGCCGCCATTTCTATTTCCTCTCCTCAGCTCGTTTTGTAATTGTATTCTACGCTTGCCGTCTCAATAGCCCTACTCAGTGCTATCTGATCTTCGCAATTGCGGTTAGCGTAACATCGTTCTAAATGCAGCCTCATCCAAAACCGCTACACCCAGAGTCGTCGCTTTCTCTAGCTTTGAACCAGCTTCTTCCCCGGCCACAACATAGTCTGTCTTCTTGCTTACCGAGGACATTACCCGGCCGCCGCGCGCTTCAATCAGGGTCCTTGCCTCGTCTCGCGTATAGCTGGCAAGGGTCCCCGTCAGGACAAACTGCTTGCCTGCGAATCTCTCGTCTGACATCGCCCGTGTCGCCCCTTCCATCTCCGTGCGCAAACCTACAGCGTGCAGACGCTCGGTCAGTTCGGCATTTCCGGCATCGTCGAACCAATCGCGCACACTTTGAGCGACGGTCAGTCCGATCTCAGGAACGTCATCGAGTGCTTCGACGCTGGCTTTTGTAAGGGCCTCGAGCGAACCGAAATGGCGCGCCAGAATCGCCGCAGTTCGATCACCAACATGACGGATACCAAGCGCATAAACCAGGTTCGAGAGCTCTCTCGATTTGCTCGCGTCAATCTGGGCCATCAAATTTGCCGCTGACTTCTTCGCCATGCGCTCGAGACCGGCAATGTCATCAAGCGTCAGCTCGTAGAGATTCCCGAAATCTCGCAGCATCTTTTTCTGAACGAGTTGGTCCACCAGCGCTTCGCCCAAACCCTCGATGCGCATCGCTCGACGCGACGCAAAATGCAATACCTTTCCCTTCAGCTGTGCCGGACAATCTGCGGCGACGCAACGAGTCACGACCTCGCCTTCAGTCTTGGAGATCACCCCGCCGCATACCGGACACTTCTTCGGCATGCGAAAAGGCTTTTCTTTCCCGGTGCGTTTGGTCTTAATCACCTTAAGCACTTTTGGGATGACTTCGCCGCCCTTTTCGATCAGCACCCAGTCGCCGAGGCGTATTCCAAGTCGCTTGACCTCATCGGCATTGTGCAGTGTAGCGCGTGACACGGTGGTGCCCGCCAATTGCACAGGCTCCAGATTCGCAACTGGGGTCAGCGCTCCTGTCCGTCCGACCTGGACCACGATCGAGACGACTCTCGTTGTCGCCTGCCGTGCCGGATATTTGTACGCGACTGCCCAACGCGGCGCCTTGTTGGTTGTGCCAAATTCATCTTGCTGAGCTGTGGAGTTCACTTTTACAACCAGCCCGTCGATCTCATAGTCAAGATCGTCGCGCTTCGCTTCCATCTCATTGCAAAACTCAATGACTTCCGCGACTGATTTACAAAGCCTTCGGTGAGGATTGACTCTGAAACCCGCGGCCTCAAGCCAGTCGAGCGCTTCCCAATGCGTCTGAAACGGTTTGCGCTCTCCGGCAATTAGATCGTAGGCAAACATATCGAGCCCGCGCGTGGCGACAATGCGTGAATCCAGTTGCCGCAACGTGCCGGCGGCTGCGTTTCGCGGGTTGGCGAATCGCTGTTCGCCTTGCTCTTCGCGTTCGGCGTTGGTGCGTTCGAATACTTTTCGAGGAATGAATACCTCTCCGCGCACCTCCGTCTCAGCCCCAAGGGAGCGAGTCTGTTTACGCAAGCGGAGCGGAACACTCCGAATAGTGCGCGCGTTTTGAGTAACCTCTTCGCCTCTGCGACCATCGCCGCGGGTCACGCCCCGCATAAGGAGCTCGTGGTCGTAGTGCAGCGAGATCGAAACGCCATCGATCTTCAGTTCCGAAACATACTCCACCGGTCGGCCATCGGCGAGTCGTTCGCAACGCTGATCGAACGCGACGAGTTCTTCAATGTTGTAGGTGTTGTCGAGGGAAAGCATCGGCCGCCGGTGAACGACTTCGGCGAAACCTTCTGCTGGTCGTCCACCGACGCGCTGCGTGGGACTATCCAGAGTGATTAGTTTGGGATTCTGTTCTTCGAGCTTCGTTAGTGAGGCGAGCAGTGCGTCATATTCGGCGTCGGAGATTTCGGGATCGTCTTTGACGTAGTAGAGCTCTTCATGACGGCGAATTTCTTCGCGCAGTCTGGCGATCTCTTTATCGATGGACTGGGCGCTGGCCACTTCTTCCCCTTGTCAGTGCGCGGGCTTATCTTCTTTGGTGAGGTCTCGAATGCCGCTGATTCTCTTCGCTTCGGTTTTCGTTTCGCCCTTTGTCTCCCCCAGCCGGTTGATTACGCGGCCGATAAACTTGATGCTCAGAAGGAAATCATCAAGCCTAATGTTCTCGTCGGGGCCATGTGGATTCGATCCGGCATAGCTAACGCCGAAGGAAGCGACTGGCGTGGCCGGGCTCGCCACGCCGCAAACGGCTCCCACTGGTCCACTCGAAGGATCCATCGGATAAACCAAAGGCGCCATTCCATAGACTTCCTCCGCCGGTTCGATGACGGCACGCGCGACACGCGAGGTTGCCGGCGCCTTTGCCAGCGGCGCGCTTCCCAGTTCAATAACCTCAATGTCTTTGAAGCCGCGCAGGTCGAGGTGCGCGCGCAGTAACTTCAACACCAGCTCTGGAGTTAGATCGGGCACAAGACGAAAGTCGAGTCGCGCCATTGCCGTGCTCGGCAGTACGGTCTTGGCTCCGGCATCCGTGTGACCGGTCTGAATTCCGCAGATGGTGCAGGTGGGACCAAAGATATGTTCTTTAACGAGAGCCTGACCCTTCATCGAACGAACCCAGCCAGCGATGCGAAATTCCTTTTTCAAACCGACTTCGTCAAGCTCGATGGCTTTGAGCGCCTCGGCGTCTTCCACGTTGATCGGAGCCAGATAAGAAGAGAAACCGTCGATCGTGATCACACCTTTGGGTGAAGTGATAGTTGCCAACGCCTGGACCAATCGCCACGCGGGGTTAGGCACTATGGCCCCCCACTTCGAGTGCAAATCCAGGCGGGCGCCGTGAGCGCGCAACTCCAGGAACGTGATCCCCTTGAATCCCAGACTAATCACCGGACGCTCTTTCGTGTCGCGGTAACCTTCATCCCAGAGGCAACCTTGCGCGAAGAGTAAGTCGGCATGCTCGTTAGTGAACTTAAAAAGACTCGGACTGCCGAGCCCGTCCTCACCCTCTACAATAAATCTCAACGAGACCGGCAACTTTCCGAACGTCTTCTGATACGCCTCCACTGCAGCAATTCGTGCCAGCAGATCGCCCTTGCTATTTGCAGCGCCGCGCGCATAAAGCTTGCCGTCAATCACTGAACCCGCAAACGGCCCGACCGACCAGTCAGTTAAGTGACCGACAGGCTGAACGTCGTAGTGCCCGTAGACGACATAGGTTGGACCGCTGCCACATTCTCCGTAGATGATTGGATAACCCGCCCCCATCTTGAAAGCGCGCGTGCCAATCCCGACGCGCTGCATCGCTTGTTCGACCGCCTCTGCCATCGCGCGCATGCCGGTCCCGCGCGCCGCCACCGAAGGCATGCGACACAGAGACTGTAGGCGCTCCGCAAAACCTCGGGCGTGCCGGTCAACGTAGCGATCGAAGCGAGTGAAAGTCATGGAGAGTTCTTGGAAGTCTTTAGGTTAACTGGTGTTCGTTGTAGAGCAGGTACTGCGGCCGCTGTGTCGTGCGATCAAAGCCGGCACAGATTAAGTCCGAGGAAAAAGCTTTCTGAAACTCCGAACGGACGCGCGATAATTCGCTTCGGGCCGCGCTGGGGTCTTGCCTTACGAGTCCACCCCAATCTGCCGGGATCTCGATCGTCTGCACCGGATTCGGCAGGGAGTCTACCAACGCGCTACCCTCTCGTGCATTCACGCGGACTGAAGAAAGTTCCCACCGGGCGAAAAGACGATCACTGTCGAGTCCGGGTATCTCGGGATTCTTCTGGAGATCGTTTCCGTAATCGGTCCCGTAAAAGTTTTCAGCGTAGTTTCGCACGATGACGCCAAGGCGATTCAGATTGAAATGCGCGTTGCGAGCCTGCATCGGATCCCACGTCCACTTGATGAATCGTCTACCTTCGTTGAGCGCCCGCTCTCGTTGGGCCCACTTGAGACGCGCACCCACTCCCTTGTTTTGGAATTCACGCTCAACGGCCATCATGTGCGAATACCCGATGATCTCGTTCTGTTCCCGCACGGCAATCAGGTGGTGCACAAATCCAGCGAGCCGATTGTCAGCCGTAAAGGCGCCTAGCGTCCATCCGCCCGCCTGTTTTGACACCACGAGGTGACGTCGCGGAGAGATCTCAAGATCAGGAAGACCAAAAACTTCGCGCTGCAACCTAATGCAGCTATCAAGCTCTTCGATCGAATTGCACTCGCGGATCCTGATCTCGTCCATTTGATCGTTAGCTATCCCCTCGTCGGACCGGCGGGCAGCTCGAGCACTACGCGTAAACCACCTGCCGCACGATTTTGTAATGTCACCCTGCCATTCATCAGTTCGAGCAGCCGGTGACCGATGATGATGCCCAGCTCATTCATGTCCGGCTCGCGCGCGCTGTTCGTTTCTTCTGGATCAAACAGGCAGGCGGGATCGTTAATCGGCTCACCTCCATCATCGATGCGAATGAGTAACAGTCCTTTACTCACTTCGGCAAAGACGTTGACTTGCTGTTCAGGCGGAGTGCGACTCAGCGCCCAAGCTAGAAAAATGTAAAGGATCTGGCGAATCTTTCCCTGGTCAGAAACAATGCTGCTGAGCTCGGGCGAAACCTCGTATGCCAGTTTCACTTGCCGCGTGTGCGCAAAGCGCGCCAGCGCCGCCGCGGTCTCTCGCAACGTATCGCGGAATGAAAATTCATGTAGGAACACTTCCGTCTGACCAGCTTCAACCCGTGAGAGGTCAACCAGCTGATTCAGACTCATCTGCAACTGTACTCCGGAATCCTGGATTTTCTTACAGAAGCGCCGTTGAGTATCCGTAAGTTCTTCCTGGTCGAGTAGGATTTCACTGAAGCCAAGGATTGAGGTTAGTGGAGTGCGCAACTCGTGCGACATCCGCGCCAGAAAGAGCGATCGGTAATGCGAAATGCGTCGCAGCTCACGGTTCGCGCCTTCCAACTCGGTCGAACGCAGCTTCAACTCCCCGATCAAATGCTCGACACGTTCGTTTGCTTCAGACTGATTGGAACCGTTGCTTGCGTCCGGCTCCTCGTCCGCGGGGCGATTGGCGCTGCTACTGGTGTTCTCACTCATATAGTTGCCGCGTGTCGCTTCACAGTGTGTTGTCGCACACTGAGCTTCGCGATCTTGTTTGCTGCTCGCTAATTTGTTTGGAAACATCAATATAGAGCCCGCTGTGGCACGTGTCAAAGTCTTACTTCTTCTTTCGTTGATGCGTGCGCTATGATGTTTTGCCCAACGCTTGTCGACGTCTTTGCAAGTCGGTTCGACCCGCTTCGCTTTCAAGCCACAGATGAATGGCCAACTAACTGAGCATCCGCTCGCCGAACTAATTCATGACATTTTCACGAATCGTCTGACAGGCACCCTGCGTCTGGAGCACGACGCCGTAAAGACGGTTATTTACTGTGAAGCGGGCCAGGTGGTCTATGCCGCTACTAATCTACGAGAGCTTCGCCTGGGCGAATATCTCACGAAACGCGCTGTTGTCTCCGAAGAGCAAATTGCTTCACTGGGAAAGAATCTTTCGGACCTGGCCCTTGCTGCTGCCCTGGGTACCATTGGAGCTATCGATCGGGGCAGCGTCGCGTCCTTATTCAGTCAACAAGTGACCGACCTCTTGAGCGTTGTGTTGCTTTGGACAAAGGGAACCTGGAACTTTGACGAGCGAACTCGCCTGGGCGATCCGCTTCGACTGAAGATCGACGTCGTTACCTTGCTCTTAGAAACCGCGCGCAAGTTGCCACCCACGTTTGTAAGTTCTCGCATTCATAATCTCGAGGAATCAATCTCACCTGTGACAGGCATGCCTGACTTTGGCAGCGTGTCGCCTGCCGAGGGTTTTGTCCTTTCTCGGGTAGATAGTCCCGTCCCGCTAGGATCGTTGATCGCGTTGAGTGGTCTTCCTGAGGCGGAAGCCCTCAGGACCATCTACGGCCTCGCACTAAGCGGCTTTATCGAGCGCGAACACTGGCCTACGGTGCTCAGCAAGTCGGGTGACGCAGTTCGTGTATCCAAGGCGCCAGTAACTGTTCAGAAAGTGGTCGAGCCAGAGCCGGTCGCTCCGACACCCGAGGAGACTGAAGAAAGTGAGGCGCGGGATCTTGAAGATCTGTTTCGGAGGTTGGAGGTAGCCAGCACCCATTATGAAGTATTGAATGTTGATACTCAGGCAGAACCAAGAGAAATCAAGACGAGCTACTACGCTTTGGCCCGACGTTACCATCCTGACAGGTTTCACTTGCAGGCGGGTACGGCGCATCACATGCGCATCGAGGCCGCCTTCGCCAAAATCGCTCAGGCTTATGTGACGCTGTCTGATTCCGCGTTGCGCCGAAGCTACGATACGAAACTCAAGGCCCTCGAGAAAATGCGAAAGGTTGCACAGGACGCTCCGAAGGCTCGAGTCGATCAGACGCAGAATGTCCTGCACAACATGTCTTCAAAGAACTCCGTCACCGATGATCTCGAACGCGCAGAGGCGTTTTATCAGGAGGGATTTGCCGCGTTAGAGCAGGGCCAGACACAAACTGCCATCACGAATCTCGCCGCCGCTGCCCGTATCTGCCCCAAGGACGCTCGCTTCCGGGCTTACTACGGTCGGGCCCTCTCCGCTCGGGAAGAAACGCGACGTCTCGCCGAGACCGAGATGCACGCTGCGATCAAGCTCGAACCGGGAAACACGGCTTACCGTGTGATGCTTGCTGAACTGTATTGTGATCTTGGTTTTTTCCTTCGCGCGGAAGCCGAAGTAAAGCGGGTGTTATCGACCGAGCCAAACAATCCGGCGGTTCGCAAATTGATGCTACGGCTGGAAGCGGCTCATCCCCCTTCTGAGAAGGTGTAGGAGTTGCGCTTTGAGTGTTAAGCTCAACATATCCGAAGACAAGAAAGAGTGCAGTCCAAATTCGAGAGTCTATGTCCGTCGCACCAACCACGAATGATAATGAACAGGTCGCAAGTGATGCTTTCCAGCAGCTAGGCTCGGCTACCGATGAATTGGAAGGCTACAAGAATCCGCACGCACTGCGAATCGCGAGGATTGCTGATGAAGTAGCAAAACGATTTCAACTGGCCGCGCAGGATCGCAGATCACTTCGCGTTGCCGCTTTGCTGCACGATCTGGGCGAGGCCGCGATGGAACGAGAATACATCCAGCGATCCGGCACCTTGTCGGATGACGAACGTCTCGACCTCGCGCGGCATCCTGTAATTGGAGAGCAGGAGTCGGCGCGCGCCGGGACCGACCGTGCTGCGAGTCTACTGGTGCGCTGGCATCACGAATGGTGGAATGGTGCCGGCTATCCTGATTGTTTGCGGGGAGAGGAAATTCCTCTCGCAGCTCGGATTCTGCGTGTAGTTGATTCCTATGCGGCGTTGACAGACGCACGACCCTTCCGTGAGGCATTATCGGAAGTAGAGGCACGCCGGCACCTGATTGAATGGGCGGGCATTGAATTCGATCCGCATGTAGTCAGAATATTTCTTTCTCTCGGAGGGATCCCGGAGTTGAACTCCTTTGCGCAGACTCAGGATCTGTTTAGCACTGAAGTTAAAGGCGACTGGGACCTGTTTTCTTCGTTCATGAAATAAGAGGATTCCCGATTGCCGATCGTGGAAGCCAACCGGCGTAAATAAACCATCTACTCGCTTCTTCTACGGGCTACTGACTACTGCCTACTGCTTACTGACTACCTTCGATGACTACCGGAACCTTCTCAAACGGCTGGCTGGCTTTCGAGCTGAACGTTCTGCGCCGTCTCAAGTTCAGTGCGATCGCCATTCCGTTGAATGGCGAGCCACAGCTCGGCATACAGCTTAAGCGCTGGGGTGTGCGCGTCGCCGCAAACGATCCGCTCCTCTGGGCATTTACCAAAGCTACTGCGCTGCTCGAAAATTCGTCCGAGCGATTAGAGGAAGAAGACTACGAATGGGTGCTGGACGACGCTTATGAGCCGCGCGAAAAGATGGGCAATGCGTCACTTAGTAAATGGTTCAACGAAAGCGATGCTTGGTGGTTTGATAATGTCCGATCTAATGCCGAACGGCTCCTGACCCCCTACAAACGGGCCACGGCCCTGACGCTCGGAATGATGGCGGGAGATTATGTGCTTTCGTTTGATAAGGAGACCTGGCAAATGCGCGAGCCCTTATCTTTATCGAAGGTCTTCAGACAAATGGCCGGCCTGCTCCCCTACCCTTATGACAACTCAATGAGCAACCGTAGCACGAACCAGGACGCGCGCACGTTTGTCGCCGAAAGGCAGCACAGCGAGTTGTTGTTTTTGCGGTTGCCGCCACCAATCATGCACGCGCAACCATCACCGGATACTCTGTCATGGCGAGAAGAGTGGCTACGCGGCGGTGACGAGTTTTGGGCTGAGTTTGAAAGGCAGAGCGCGGGAAGGTTGGGGGCACCAGTTCAGAGCAAGCAACAGTATCTGGGTTTCGTTGAAGATCTGCTGCGCACGGCGGCCCACCTTCCGGTTTGGGCGATCGCTCATACTGAAAACGGATTCATCACGAACGAAGAATTGGTCGAGATGGTGGGCCAAATCAGAAAGGTCGGCGCAATCTACTCGAAAGACTTTTCAGACCTCCTGGGCGTGCGGACCTCGATCATCACCGCCGGCTGAGTCAACGCTGGACGTGGATCTTACCCGCTTTCGCTCGCTCCGACGACAAACCGGTAGCCCACACCTCTCACAGTCAACAAATGACGGGGCCGGGCAGGCTCGTCCTCAAGATACTTCCTTAAACGCACTATAAAATTATCTATCGCCCGCGTGTCTGTGTCTTCGTGGAGTCCCCAGACTTCCTCAAGCATGGCTTTCCGCTTCACTACCTTGCCCTCATGCTTGATCAGGTAGCGCAGTAGCTGAGCTTCCATCAAGGTCAACCGCACGGTCTGCGTCGGAGTACGCAACTCCAGAGCGCCCAAATCGATTGTCTTTCCCTCAAACGTAAAGACGTCGCTGTCCTGACCCGCGCTGATGTCATCGACTGTCGCGGGTATGGGCTGGGTTCCTTCTTCTGCGTCTTTGCGAAACCACTCGCGACGCCGCAAGAGCGCGTTAAGTCGCGCCATCAATACTGAAAGTTCAAAGGGCTTGGGAAGGTAATCGTCAGCACCGGAAGCAAACCCTTGCAGCACATCTTCGGGGCGACCACGCGCGGTAAGCATTAGGACCGGCACGAACTGGCCGGCGGCTCGGAGTTCCGCAGCAACAGTGAATCCGTTCTTGCCGGGTAACATTACGTCAAGGACGACGGCGTCGAACGGGCGACGCTCATCGAGCAGCAGGGTTAAAGCTCTCTCGCCATCGCTGACTGTGTCGACGGTATAGCCCTCCGCTTCGAGGTTGTAGCGCAACCCGTCGGCCAAATGTTTCTCATCTTCGACCACCAGAACAGCACTCATGGTTCAGGCCCGCGGGAGTTGAATCGTAAAGGTGCTGCCGTGCCCGAGGCCAGGACTCTCGGCGAAGACACGACCACCATGCTTCTCGACGATCGAGTGCACAATAAAAAGTCCCAGCCCGGTTCCCTTCACGCGCGCCATGAACAACCCGGGGGCGCGATAGAAGCGCTTGAAGATTCGCTTGAGCTGGGCCTTGGGAATGCCGATGCCGTGATCTGCAATGCGAACCGCGACATGTTTTTCGTCCACGTTGGCAACTTCCACGGAAACGTTCACCTCTTTATCGGAGTATTTGATTGCGTTATCGAGCAAGTTTGAGACTGCTGCGCGCAGGTCGTCAGCGTCTCCGGCAACGCGTGCACCCGCAGCATCCGGCGCCTCGCCATAGCTCAAAGCGTCTGGCCCAAGGTTGTAGCGAACGCGGGTCAGATCAAGACATTCGCGCACCATCTGGCCCACATCGATAATCGTCGGGTTCAGCCGGCGACGTTTCTGGCTGCTGTGGCCCGCGCGCAAGACCTGTTCAACGGTGTGCAGTAGGCGGTCGTTGTCGGCGAGCATGATGTCGTAAAACTCCAGACGTTGCTGCTGATCGACGTTGCGGGCTTTTAGTGTTTCGAGATACAGCCGGATAGAGGCGATTGGCGTTTTCAGCTCATGAGTTACAGCGTTAATGAATGCATCGTGCTGCTCGTTGCGACGTATCTCACGCACCAGAAAGATTGTATTGAGGACAACACCGACGATGATCAGCAGAAAAAAAATGATGCCGAAGACAAGCAGCGCCACCTCTCGCCAGTTAAGTAGGATCCAGCCGACATTGAGCGCTACCGCCAGCGCCACCAGGCAGGCACCGAGCGTGATAAAGAAGATTACCGACTTACGCCGACCAGTAACAGCCATGAGTTCATTGTACGGGCAGACGCTCGAAAGCAGTAGGAGGTGTCCGGAACAGGAGGCAGGACGGGGGCAGGATGCTCTGTGATTTGCACTGTCCTGAGTGCTTTGGGCTTTGTGTTTGGTACTTTGTGCTTTGTTTTTGATCCCAATGGGCTGCTTACGTCGGTTACTTAATGATGGTCCCGCCTGTGCTTATGATGCCGCCTGCTACGTTAAATCCAAAGAACAAACCTCCCAAGTACAAAGCTCCTGGAAAATAAGAAAGGCAGCAAGCAGTTGATCTACTGCCTACTGCCTACTG
>JBDTYQ010000062.1:0-21824 GCA_040005515.1 bacterium | reverse complement strand
CGGATGTCACCGGCTTTTCCCTGTTGGGTCACGCCTGGGAAATGGCAAAGGCGAGTGGGGTTACGATACGGATAAGGGCCAGTGCTGTTCCTGTGCTGGCAGGCGCCTTGGAACTGGCAGTTGCCGGTCTACTCACAAGCGCCGATAAGACAAATCGAGAATATGTAGGCGAAGATCTTGAGATTGATCCTTCGGTTAGCAAGGAGATGGTCCATTTGCTCTTTGATCCGCAGACTGCGGGCGGTATGTTGATTTCAAGTTCCCCACTTAGCGCGGATGAGCTACTCGCACGTCTGCGCGAACATTATCCTCAAGCTGCGATCATAGGTAAGGTGATTGAAGTTGTGGAACGGTCGATAGTAGTCCGGTGAAGGACCTCTGACACGTGACTAACGGCTGCTGATCGTCGACCTGCATACGACCTCGAAAATAAAGGCCCGCGAACCACTTCGCGGGCCTATTTCAGGCTGAATGACCTCTTTCCAGCTAGTCAACCGGTTCAGCCATTATGTGTGGCTGATTCTTAAGAGGACCGACTCCCTGCTTCCCAGGATGATCCGGAATTTGGATCTGAATCTCGCTCACGTTGTTGCCGTAGTTCAATTCGGCAAGTTGGTGACAGAAGCCATTTGAATCCCGCGCGGGGCAAGGTTCACCTGCTGCCGCAAGGAATGGCGGATTCACCGTGATGCGAATAGTGTATGTTCCAGGGGGAACCGCAGCCTGACCATCGCCGCCGTCGAGAACGAAATACTGTCCCCCGAGCTGCCATACATAGGTATCCGCCCAACCCACGCTAATGCCTTGATTGCCGGGGATGGCCGGGTCCGTGGCTGTCGCGGGTGCCCCGCAAGAGAGGTAGTTGCGGGGGTTGTTTGCCGGGCCAGGATAGTCTTGGTACTTCTCCACGTCGATCATGCAAAAGCCCCGCTTGGCTGCACGCCAGACGTAGCCAGTCGCAGGATCAATCAACTCGTACAGCGTGTAGTGGCGGAAATGGAAGTGGCGGTGACAGCTGGCGTATTCATACAAACCGTCATTGGCGGCGATATGCAAATTGGGATCGCCCAGGTTGACGTCAGCCGTGCCAATGTTCGGAGTAGAAACGGTAAAGCGCAAGAGCGTGCGTTGGCCGGGCGTGACGCCGCCCTCTTCCACACTACAGAAACTCGCAGGTAAGTCCTCAACACGGACCACCCAGTTCTGCAGGAGCCGTCTTTGATCGACGATCAGATCAGGCTTGGCCCTTGAACCGGAAGCTGCCCTTGCTTTTCGAATAGCAAAACCTGTTCCGACAGCCAAAACGAGAATTCCTGCGAAGATAGCAATCCGGTGTTTCATCATTTCTCCTTTTGATTGAGTTGGTTGAGTGGAAAACGGCGCCGGTGAAACTTTTGAGGCCCCAAGTAAATACTTGAGCCCAAAAAATGTCAACGCTGAAACTACTCGGGGCAGGACATTGTAGCAACCACGTAAGGCCCCGCCGGTTTTGCCTGAGCAGTCGACCGGGTTATTCTCAGCTCACACAGGAGGATATTTGATGGTCTCTACAATTCGACCGGTCGCGGAACCACAAACCCAGTCGATCATCGGTCTCTACCAAAGCGTGCGAAGCCGTACGATGCAGATCGTCGCGCCTTTGGAAATCGAAGACTACGTGATCCAGACGGCGGAGTTCATGAGCCCGCCCCGCTGGCACATCGGCCACACGTCCTGGTTCTTTGAAACACTGCTGCAGACCTACAAGCCCGGTTATGAGCCCTACTCGCAGCAGTTTCTGTTCTACTTCAATTCCTATTACGAGGGATTCGGCGCGCGCATCGAGCGACCCAAGCGCGGTACAAAGTCACGGCCCACCGTCAAAGAGACGGTCGCCTATCGGAAATGTATCGACGAGTTGATGATTGAGTTTCTTGAGCACCTCGAAGACCACGCCGAATCTGAAACGATCCTCCGACTCGTGAGGTTAGGACTCGAACACGAGATGCAGCATCAGGAGCTTCTGGTTTACGACATCAAGCACCTGCTTTGTGATCAGTACAACGCTCTGACGACCGTTCCGCTAGTGTCAGTCGTGACGGTGGGAGGGATGGCGGAGATCGAAGGTGGACACTTTCAGCTTGGTCATAGCGAGACGCACCAAAGTCCAAAGACCAAAGGCCAAAATGCAAACTACTCCTTCGCGTTCGACAACGAGAAGCCCGCACATAAGGTCTTCCTGACTGACTACGCGCTCGACCGCGCACTTGTCAGCAACGGGGACTATCTGGCGTTCATGCGTGACGGCGGCTACCAGAATTATCGCTGGTGGTTTTCAGAAGGTTGGGAACTGATTTCCAAGGAACAATGGCAAGCCCCCCTCTACTGGGAGATTCATGACGGCCAGTGGATGATTCGCGATTTTTCCGGACTGCATGCGGCCGAGACGAAGTCAGATGAGCCGGTCTCGCATGTAAGTTTTTACGAAGCGTCCGCATTCGCGAAGTGGGCGGGCAAACGTTTGCCCACTGAAGCTGAATGGGAAAAGGCGGCTCGCGTTTCCCCGCAGCAGGAGGAGCTTCAGGACTTTCCCTGGGGCAATGCTCCGGCTGATGTCTCGCGAGCGAACTTCCTGGAAAATTCTCACTGGGGCGTGACACCGATTGGTGCTTTCCCGGAAGGTGCGAGTCTTGCTGGTTGTCATCAGTTGATTGGGGACGTTTGGGAATGGACAACTTCTGATTACGTTCCGTACCCAGGGTTCACTTCAGAGTTCGATGAGTACAACGACAAGTGGTTTGTGAACCAGAAGGTGCTGCGAGGCGGGTCCTTTGCCACTCCGCAATTGCATATCCGCGCAACCTACCGAAACTTCTTCCACGCGCATGAGCGCTGGATGGTATCGGGCTTCCGCTGTGCAAAGGATCTGTAACGCGAACTGTTAGTTTGCGTGGGTGGGCGTAACACTAACGATGCTTCTGGATCAAAGACTAAATGCCGACAATACTAACCGACATCGAAGTGCGCATCCTGGGCTCTCTAATCGAGAAGCAGGTAACTACGCCTGAGTACTATCCGCTCACCCTGAATTCGCTAACCCTCGCCTGCAACCAGAAAAATAACCGCCAGCCGGTGACTTCGCTGAGTGAACCCGACGTAGCTCAGGCGCTCGAAACGCTGCGCGAGAAGAATCTCGTCTACGTTTTCTATGGCAGCAGCAGCCGCGTACCGAAATACAAACATGTGATTACTGAGGTGATGCACCTGAGCCCGCAGGAACTCGCTGCGATGTGCGTCCTCATGCTGCGCGGACCGCAGACGGCGGGAGAAGTTGCCGGTCGCGGCTACCGGCTTCATGAGTTTTCTGGTTTGGAAGAAGTCGACGCGACTTTGAACGCCCTGATAGCAAGAGAGCCTGAGGCGCTGGTTGTCCGGCTCACGCGGCAGGCCGGACAGAAAGAGGTTCGCTACGCGCACTTGCTTGCAGGAGAGGTTTCGGTCGATACGCTTGAGGCTGAACACCCGCCGCGGGCCAGTTCAGGTCGAGGCGGCGGTGACCGGTTTGGAAAACTTGAGCAGGAAATGGAATCCCTCCGCACCCAGATGAAGTCCCTGCAATTGCAGTTCGAAGATTTCAAGAAACAATTCGAATAGGTCCCACCCGTTTGAGACCCAAATAGATACGTACATTACCCTGAGCGAATTGGCTGCTCCTCTCTGTTTCATACCTGGGCCTACGGCCCACCTATGCAATCCCGCCTCGATTTTGTATAATCTGTTTTCCAATGAATCTCGAAATCTTTCATCCGGCGGTTGCGCGCTGGTTTGAGAAAACCTTTCCCGCGCCCACCCACCCTCAGGAACTTGCCTGGCCGGCAATCAAAGGCCTGCGCAATACCTTAATTGCTGCGCCCACCGGATCCGGTAAGACACTTGCCGCGTTCCTCGCCGCAATTGACGACCTCGTCAGACTCGGTGTGGAAGGGAAGCTCGACGACTCCACACATCTCGTTTACGTCTCTCCTCTGAAAGCCCTCAGCAACGATATTCAGCGCAATTTGCAAGTGCCCCTCGAAGGCATTCAACGCGAATTGAAGGCAATGGGTCTGCCGGAGATCAACATCCGCACATTCGTCCGTACGGGAGACACTCCTGCAGCCGAGCGCACAGCGATGGTCAAACGACCGCCGCACATCGTGGTGACGACACCTGAGTCTCTTTATATCCTGCTCACCAGCGAAGGCGGCCGGCGCATGCTGCAGACTGCGCGCACGTTGATTCTGGACGAGATTCACGCGGTCGTTGGTGACAAGCGTGGTTCGCACCTCGCGTTATCAATAGAACGTCTTGCTTCTCTCGTCGCGCAACACGAGGCAGAAAACTCGAAACCTGAGACCCGAAATTCAAAACTGATCCGAATCGGTTTGTCGGCTACTCAACGCCCGATTGAAGAGGTGGCGCGGTTCCTGGTCGGCACCGACAACGTGGGGCCTGACGGCGAAGCGAATTGCACGATTATCGACTCCGGCCACACTCGCAAGCTCGACCTTGCGATAGAAGTGCCGGAGTCTCCCCTGCAAGCCGTGATGTCCGGCGAAGTCTGGGAAGAGGTTTACGATCGCCTGGCGCAACTGATCCGCGAGCATCAGACGACCCTCGTGTTTGTTAACACGCGTCGACTGGCTGAGCGGGTTGCGCGCCACCTCGGTGAACGACTTGGCGATGAAAACATCGCGGCACACCACGGCAGTCTCGCTCGCGAGCAACGACTGCTTGCCGAGCAAAGGTTGAAGGCCGGTGAGTTGAGCGCGCTTGTCGCGACGGCATCGCTGGAACTGGGCATCGACATCGGTGATGTAAATCTTGTTTGTCAGATCGCCTCGACACGCTCGATCGCGAGTTTTCTTCAACGAGTAGGCCGGTCTAATCACACCGTCGCGGGCTTTCCAAAGGGCAGGATTTTTCCGCTTTCGCGCGATGAGCTCGTGGAGTCTGCTGCGCTGATTGATGCCGTACGGCGGGGCGAACTAGACAGGCTGACGATTCCGCAACAGCCGCTCGATATCCTGGCCCAGCAAGTTGTAGCCACGGTGGCGGCAGAGGAGTGGTCGGAAGACGACCTCTTCGCGATGGTGCGTCGTGCCTACCCTTATCGAGGTCTCGAACGAAAAGAGTTCGACGCCATCATTCGCATGCTCGCCGAAGGATTCTCGACGAAGCGTGGCCGGCGTTCGGCCTATCTGCATCACGATGCAGTTAATCAGCGGCTGCGAGGACGACGTGGCGCGCGACTAACAGCGATCACCTCTGGCGGCGCGATTCCTGATACTGCGGACTACGCAGTAGTGCTCGAGCCGAGCGGTCTCGTGATCGGTTCTGTAAACGAAGACTTCGCGATTGAGAGTCTGCAAGGCGACATCTTTCAACTGGGCAACACTTCCTGGCGCGTTTTGCGCGTTGAGCAGGGGAAAGTGCGAGTTGAAGATGCGGCGGGGCAGCCACCTTCGATTCCTTTCTGGCTCGGTGAAGCCCCCGCGCGAACACACGAGTTGTCGGTCGCAGTATCACGTCTACGCCAGGAAGTGACCGATAAAGTCGATTTGGAACTCACGAGCGAGACGGGTTGGATCACAGATGATCCGCCGGGCGCGGTGAGTGAAACTGCCAATCAGCCAACCGAAGCTGAAGAAGGGACGGGTCAGGCCCGCAAGAGAATTCAACTTGGGCCCGCAGTCGACTGGCTGGTAAACGAGGTAGGCATTTCCATCTATGCTGCGGAACAGCTGGCTGAATACCTTGTTGCCGCCAAGGCCGCATTGGGAGTGATGCCTTCGCACGACAACCTCGTCCTCGAAAGGTTCTTTGACGATAGCGGCAGCATGCAGCTCGTGTTGCATTCGCCATTTGGCAGTCGGCTCAATCGGGCCT
Source organism: bacterium (assembly GCA_040005515.1). GTDB lineage: Bacteria > Acidobacteriota > Blastocatellia > Pyrinomonadales > Pyrinomonadaceae > PSRF01. The sequence goes on along the minus strand of JBDTYQ010000062.1, from coordinate 15,917 downwards.
GGGGCCTGGCGTTGCGCAAGCGCTTTTGCCGCCAGTTCAATTTCGAACTGCAGGCTGCCGCAACGGAAGACGCAATCGTTCTCTCGCTCGGACCGACTCACAGTTTTCCGCTTGAGGATGTTTTTCATTATCTAAACTCAAAGACCGTCCGCGATTTACTTTGCCAGGCATTGCTCGACGCGCCGATGTGGAATATTCGCTGGCGTTGGAATGTGACGCGGGCGCTTGCCGTGCTGCGCCGGCGTGGTGGCAAGAAGATTCCGGCGCAGTTGCAGCGCATGGACGCCGAGGACTTGCTGACAGCTCTTTTCCCTGATCAGGTTGCGTGTGCGGAAAACCTCACAGGCAAACGCGAAATTCCCGAACACCCTTTAGTCAGCCAGACAGTGCGCGACTGTCTCGAAGAGGCGATGGATGTCGACAGTCTCGAGGCTTTACTGGCTTCGATTGAGCGCAACGAAAAGAACTTGATCGCGCGCGATCTGCTGGAGCCATCGCCGCTCGCTGCGGAAATATTGAACGCGCGACCATATGCCTTTCTGGATGATGCGCCGCTTGAGGAGAGGCGCACCCGCGCAGTCTTCCAACGGCGTTGGCTAGATCCGGAAAAGGCTGCAGACATCGGCAAACTCGATCAGGGAGCGATCGACCGTGTGCGCGAAGAAGTCTGGCCGGATCCGAGGAACCCGGACGAGTTGCACGATGCGCTGACTGAGCTTGGTTTCATCACAGAAGTCGAAGGGATGTTAGGCGAGTTAGCGGTCACTGAAGCTGCGACGCCTGATGCGAATCAGAGTGAAGCCACCGAGACGATTACCGAGTGGAAAGAATTTCTAAAAGGGCTCGAAGGCGAACGACGCGCGGGTGTGCTGCAAATCGCCCCCGAAACTGTAGACGGTCAGGAACCAGGGAAACCACTAAAGCTTTGGGTAGCAGCCGAGCGCCTGCCGCAGCTGCAAGTGGTATTTCCGACGGGGTGCATCGACCTGAGGATAACCGCGCCTGCCTCGCTTGATGACATTAAGTGGACGCGCGAAACAGCGCTCGTTGAATTGCTACGTGGCCGTTTAGAAGCACTCGGGCCTGTGACGGTTCAAAGTTTGGCGACTGCATCGGGTCTTTCGGTTAACGACGTCGAAGGCACAATGCTCAGGCTCGAGGCTGAGGGTTTCGTGCTGCGAGGCCACTTCACACCCGGTAGTAGGGAGACTGAGTGGTGCGCGCGGCGACTGCTCGCACGCATTCATAGCTATACCTTGAACCGCTTGCGTCAGGAGATCGAACCGGTTTCGACTTCGGACTTCGTAAGGTTCCTGCTCACCTGGCAGAAAGTTGCGCCGGATCAGCAAATGGAAGGTCCACAAAGTCTGCTCGCCTTGATTGAGCAACTCGAGGGCTTCGAAGCACCTGCTGCTTCCTGGGAAGGCGAGATCTTTCCGAGCCGTTTGCTCGAATACGATCCGGCGTGGCTGGACGCCTTGTGCTTGTCAGGTGAAGTTGTCTGGGCGCGGCTTACGCCGGCGGCAGCAGCGAAGAATGGACCGGAGAAATCACGTGGCGGCCCGGTGCGCACAACGCCAATTGCGCTGTTGCGACGAAAAGATTTTGCGATATGGAACGCGGCATTTCCCCGGCCGGCTGTTGCAGAGATGACTTTCTCCACGGTTACTCAAGTCGTCTATGACTATTTGAAAAATCGTGGCGCTTCATTCTTCAACGACATTGTAGAAGCGACGAAGTTGCTTCGTGCGCAAGTGGAAGAGTCGCTGGCCGAGCTCGTGGCCCATGGTCTGGTTGTGTCAGACAGTTTCACCGGACTGCGTGCCTTGCTGACTCCCTCACACAAGAAGACCCAGGCAGGTCGCCGCAAGCGCAGGGACGCTGTTTACGAGATGGCCCATGCCGGTCGTTGGTCGATCCTGCGACGAGACGCCTTGATCGCGGATGCCCCCACAGCGAAACGCGGTGTTGCCACCAGCGGCGCAGCGGCCATTGACCAGGAGTCAGCAGAGAAGATCGCGCGCATCCTGCTGAAGCGTTACGGCGTTGTCTTCAAACGCTTGCTCGAGCGAGAAGGACTTACAGTTCCGTGGCGCATTTTGTTGCGCATCTATCACCGGCTGGAAGCTCGCGGAGAGATCCGCGGCGGTCGCTTTGTCGCGGGAATCTCCGGAGAGCAGTTCGCGTTGCCGGAAGCAGTTGGACTGGTGCGTTCGATTCGGCGCGCGCCGCGTCTGGAAACGATGGTTTCGGTCAGCGCTGCTGATCCGCTAAACCTCGTCGGTATCATCACTCCGGGTAGTCGCATCACGGCGCACTCTGCCAATCGCATTTTGTACCGCGACGGGGAACCGGTAGCCGTACTCGAATCGGGTGCGACCCGTTTTCTGATTGAGTTGAGTCGTTCCGCGGAATGGAAAGCAAAGGCCGCGCTGTTGCGCAAGATCACGCCGCCCGCGCTGCGGTCTTACCTCCGCCGACCCGCTTAGCTCGGATTACCAATTTCCGATTGCGGCGTTAAGTCAGCACCACTCACGCGGTAGGACACGGAGGTATCCAACCGCTCGCGTTTCGAACGTTTAGGACTGAAATGAAATCAGTACCAACCCCCGGTAGCGGGCGGGTCGATAAGTAGTCATTTAACCTCGCGTATATGTCCCAAGCCATTTGCGTCGTAGGCGATCCCATGTGAGAACTGCGTGCCGGCGAGTTGGCCCACTTGCTACCGCATGGTGGTACTGACTTCACCTTGATGCATACTAAGGCCATTCCATCGTCAATCGTCATCACACGACTTTGCGTCAACGTGACGTTTATCTATACTCCCCAAGCCCGTTCCGCTTACAACATAAATTCAGGAGTCCCTTATGCCTGCCCCAAACCATGTAGATGTAAAAAGCGGCGACCAACTGTTGCTCGTTGGCACCATGAAAGGCGCATTTGTCCTGCGGTCTGACTCGTCCAGAAAAAACTGGGAAGTCGGCGGTCCTTATTTCCCCGGTCGAGCGATCTACGCGCTGAATTACGACAGCCGGGCAGGCCGCAACCGACTCTGGGCGGCAGTGAATAGTTCTTACTGGGGTTCGTATCTCAGTACCTCAAACGACTTTGGCAAGAACTGGACGGAGCCCGAGACTTACGGAGTAAAGTTCCCCGAAACTGCTGAAAACTCGGTGAAGCAGATTTGGCAGATAGTGCCTGGCAATCACGATGAGCCCAACACGCTTTACTGTGGCGTGGAACCGGCAGCGCTCTTCAGGTCAGATGACGGCGGCGACAATTGGTCTCTGGTCCAGGGACTCTACGATCATCCGCACCGTCCGCAATGGCAGCCTGGTGGCGGCGGCTTATGTTTGCACACGATTCTTCCTGATCCTGCGAACAAGGACCGAATGCATATTGCAATCTCCACCGGAGGCGTCTATCGCACCGATGACGGTGGCAAGACCTGGGAAGTTCGGAACAAGGGTGTGCGCGCCCAGTTCATGCCGGAGGGTCAACGGTATCCGGAGTTCGGACAGTGTGTGCACAAAATTGTGAGTCATCCGGCGAATCCCAACCGGCTCTTCCTGCAGAACCACTGGGGTCTTTATCGCAGCGATAACGGCGGTGATTCATGGACTGACATCGCCAACGGCGTGCCGTCTGATTTCGGCTTTGCGTTGGAAATCGATCACGGCGATCCCAACACGGCATATATCATCCCGCTCGAGTCCGATGAGTTTCGCTGCACGCCTGAGGCAAAGCTGCGCGTGTATCGCACGAATAATGCGGGTGAATCATGGCAGCCTTTAACAAACGGTCTGCCGCAGGAAAACGCTTTTGAGACGGTGTTGCGTGACGGCATGTCCGGCGACGCGCAGAATCCGATGGGACTCTATTTCGGCACGCGTAACGGGAAGCTGTTTGGATCCAACGATGCCGGCGAATCATGGAATACTATCGAGGAAGGGTTGCCTGCCGTAGTCTGCGTGAAGACTGCAACGATAAACTAAGGGTGGAACGAGGACTTCAGATGAAAAGAACTATCGCTGTGCTTGTTTTTCAACTGCTCGGCCTAACAATCGCTGCGGGTGCGCAGGAGAAAGTCGCAGCGCCACAGCACAAGATGATCGAGTTTCATATGGCGCTGTTGAAGCGCGGTCCAGCGTGGACAGGAGAAATGACTCCTGAGACAAACAAGCTGGAGACAGCGCAGGAAAACTACGCGACCTATTTGGTTGAATCAGGGAAGGGCGTGATCATTGGCCGGTTGACGGACGACGGTGAGATTCGTGGGGTCTACGTGCTCAGGGCAACGTCTGCCGGAGAAGCGAAAGAGTGGGCCGAAAGTAGTCCCGGTGTGAAGTCAGGACTTCTCGTTGCCGAAATGCATCCATGGTGGTCGGAAGAAGTGATGAAGAAGACAGCGACGCCTGAAAAGTTCACTACTGCTTATCTCGCCTTCCTAACTCGTGGTGCAAAGTGGACTCCGGAAAAGACACCACAGACCGAAGAAATCCAAAAAGCGCACCTCGCGAATATCGGCCGGTTGGCGGAGACGGGGAAGTTGGTAGTTGCCGGGCCGTTCGGCGACGATGGTACGCTGCGCGGAATTTTCGTGTTCAAAGTAGCGACGCTTGCGGAAGCAAAGGCTCTCGCTGAAACCGATCCCGCTGTGCAGGCGGGTCGGCTGGTACTCGACATTCATCCCTGGCTCGTGCCTGAGGGGATCTTGCCGTAATGAAGTTTTGAGTTTCAGGTTCCGAGTTTCAAGTTCCGACCTTCGGGAACAAGGAGATCATACGGTCGCTTCTGATTGCGACCAGAGGTTGAGACCAGAAGACGGGCTTCCAGACCGCGCAACACGACCGTCGGAAGCCAGAACTTGAAACTCGAAACCTGAAACTTAGAACTTGTCTCAACCATGGTTACTGTCAACATAGCCGGCTTTCTAACCGACTTTACCAGCGGGCGCAGCGAGATTGCGATCGACTCTGCCCCCGCGACTGTGCGCGAGGCGCTGAATGAGTTGTGGCGGCTGCACGTCGGTTTGCGTGATAGGGTGGTGACCGAACAAGGTCAGCTCCGCCAGCACGTGAACATTTTTCTGAACGGAGAGAACATCCGGCGCAAGGAAATACTGGATACCGTACTGACGGATGGCGGTGAGATCACAATTCTTCCGTCAGTAAGCGGGGGATAACATTCGAGTCCCAACACCAAGACCCAATCCCCTGGATGATTGTGACTAGACTTGAGACCTGAGACCTGAGACTTATTATGAAAGCTACCTGGAACAACACTGCAATTGCCGAGAGCGACAAAACGGTCGTGGTCGAGGGAAATCATTATTTCCCAGCTGACTCGATCACCAAGGAATATTTTCAACCCAGCGAAACGCATACGACTTGTCCCTGGAAAGGCGAGGCCAGCTACTACGATGTCGTCGTAAACGGAGAGGTGAACAAGGCCGCGGCCTGGTATTACCCCGAACCCAAGGACGCGGCTGCCGAGATAAGAGACCATGTCGCTTTCTGGCGTGGGGTGAAGGTCGAGCCGTGAACCAAATGAGGGAACAGGTTCCAGCCGTCGAGCAATGCGCACCAAGGTGCGACTTCTCGTTCAATGTTTCGGTTCGCGATTGAATGAACCTTACTTGCCGCCTACCGTATACCCAGCATGTATTGTCCCGCCTGCGGCTCCGAAGAAAGACAGCTTAGTCAGTACTGTCGCGCCTGCGGCACTGATCTCCGCTCCGTGCGCGCCACACTGGAAAGACCCGATGCCATCACCGCCTCTGCTGTCTCAGCACGCGAAGAAATCAGCCGGGCAGTAGCCGCGCAGATTCGCGAACTGGATTCCTCTCACGATCTGAAGCGAGTCGCTGAAGATGTGCTGCCGCAGCTCGAGAAGTTTCTCGAGTCGCCTGAAGAGAAACGGCTGCGCCGCGTGCGCACGGGTGTGGTCACCGCTGCGATCGGCCTGGGAGCTACCCTACTGTTGTTCTTGATGAGCCTCGCACAGCACGACTTTCTTCCCTTTATCGGTGTGGGCCTGATCGCCTTCTTTATCGGGTTGGGTATCATGCTTAACGGCCTCGTGTTTTCGATACCGCGAAAGCAGCTTCCCGATCATTCGGATGAGGCGTTGATGCAGCAAGCACTGGATTCGCAAGTAGGCATGGCCGGACTCAATCCCGCTGAGTTCGCGGATCCGGGAACGAATGAGTTGCCTCCGGGAGATCGGATCGCCGTTCCCGCCTCAGTCACCGAACACACCACTCAACACTTGAAGAGCAAGTCGTGATCAGTACTCAGCAAAATCCCGGATGTCCTTGAACGGTGTGGTGGAATCGCTGAAGTCTGGTCGATAGTAGAAAGCGGCGCCGTCGAACTCCTGCAGCCATCCTTCATCCATCCCCATTTCCTCCAGCAGAGAAAGCGCTCGCAGCCATTCGGTTTCGGTAATGCGGCGTGACAACAGAATGTGTCGGGGATTGCTTGCCGCCTGGCTAGTTGGGTAGTACTGGGCCATTAGAGAGATGGACACGGACGAGCCGAGTGATGTTCTGATCCAATCAATCGACTCACGCACCCCGGCGATATCGTTTGGCAGTACCAGCAGCCGGATCACCAGGCCGCGTTGCAGCAGTCCATTGGCATCGAGCACCAAGTCGTTGCCCACCTGCCTGTGCATCTCGGCGATCGCCTGCCTCGAATATTCCTTGTAGCCTTTTACTTTCGAGTACTGGTAGCCGGCCTCGTCCTCGGCGTACTTCAAGTCGGGCAGGTAGACGTCAACGATGCCGTCGAGCAGGCGCAGGACCTCCACCGAATCGTAAGCATTGGTGTTGTAAACGATTGGCAAGTGCAGACCTTGCTGGGCCGCGAGGAGAATGCCGCGAGCCATTTGCGGCGCGAAGTGAGTGGGCGAAACGAAGTTGATGTTGTGACACCCGCGTTCCTGTAACTCCAGCATCATCTGTGCAAGACGCCCGTGCGTGATCTCGTTCTTGATCTGTTCTTTGTGCGTCTGTGAGATTTGATAGTTCTGGCAATAGACGCATCGCAGATTGCAGTTGCCAAAAAAAATATTTCCAGCCCCACCGGTGCCGACAAGTGCAGGTTCTTCGCCGAAGTGAGGCGTGTAGGAAGAGACGATTGGCAGGCGGCCGGAATAGCAGGCAGCGACTTCATTTTCCAGACGATTGTTGAGACAGTCGCGGGGGCACACGGTACAGCGCTCGAGCAGCGCTTCGAGTTGTGCCACACGCCGCTCCAGTTGATCAGTTTCGAGAAGTTTTAGATAGGACGGCTTCATTTTAACAATTGGCTCGCGGCCGGGATCGTTCAGACAGTCTTGTAATACTCCCACTGTTGCTTCTGCTTCGCCAGGAACGTGACGAAGCGATTATCTCGTCGAAGGTTATTCAAATTGGGATCGTTCTCGAATAACGGGTAGCACGGGAACCCGTCATCAGCCGCAACCTCCAACCACTTGACTGCCTGCTCAGGTTTCTTCATGAGCGCATAAGCACAGGCGATGTGGTAGGCCGTATGATGGAAGTGACCAAATCCCTTGCCCCGTTCTATGGCCGACTTGATTTTTTCCTCCGCCACACGTTCTTGACCTGCTGAAGCTGCCAGTACAGCCTGCACACTGGTAAACACGCCGCCATTATCCTCACGGTTATCTCTTAAGAGTTGCTCAAGCATCGCAGAAGCCTCTTCTTTCCTCCCGAGATTGAAGAGCGACCATGCTATCTGGTGGCCGACCAGCGCCGGGTTAACTTCCTGAGGGATGCCGCGCAGGACGCTCAGCGCCTCTTCATACTTCCCCTGGAAATTTAGAGTTTGCCCGATTCTGAATTGTGCCAGGTTATTACTGGGGTTAGTTGCGACCGCTTCGCGCGATTCCTGGAGCGCCTCTTCGAAGGCGCCGATATGGCAATAGACGAGCGCAAGCTGGTTTCGCACTTCGTCCAAAGTCGGATCCAAAGCGAGTGCCCGACGATATTCCCGAATCGCCTTCTCATGAGGGAAATGGTTAGCGGGCGTCCAAAGAAGGCGGCCACGGGCCAGATAAGCCACGGCTAAATTCGGATCCAGGGTTAGCGCTTTCTCCGCCGCCACAAAAGCCTTCTCTTCCCACTGCCTCTCCCTCGGGGCGAACAAGAAGAGCTTCCAAACATAAGCTTGGGCCAGTTCAGCATAGGCCGCAGCAAAGGTCGAGTCTGTGGCCACGGCGCGCTCCAGGGCCGCAATGGCAGCGTCATTATCCTCTCTGGTTTGGCGGTTGAGATAAAACCGGCCGCGAAGATAGTGGTCGTAAGCTTCCGGGTTGACCGGACCGGTACTCTCGGATTGCATTTGCTCCGGCGGTCTTAGCTTTATCCTGACTTCGCCAACTATGTCTCGCGCCACTCCTCGCTGTAACGTCAGCACGTCACGCAGGTCACGCTCATAGCTGTCGGACCATAAATTTCGGTCGGTCGCGGCGTGGATCAACTGGACAGTGATCCGCACACGCTCACCAGAGCGCACCACCGAACCGGTCAGCACTGCATCCACATTCAGCTCGCGGCCGATCTCAGGCAGCGGTTTGTGCGCGCCTTTATATTGCAGCACCGATGACCGTGACATAACCCGAATCGCGCTGACCTTGGCCAGGTCGGTGATCAGCGCCTCTGTCATTCCATCGGCGAAGTAGTCCTGTGAAGGGTCGCCGGAGAGGTTCTCCAGGGGCAGCACCGCCAACGACTGAATACGAACCGGACTGACTTTGCCCTGCAGGCGCTCACGTAATCCACCTGCGTTCAAGCCCAGGAGCAAACCAGAGAACCCCAACAATCCAATCAAAACAAGCGGCCAGCGGCGAGGAGACACGCGTGGGCGTAATGCTGCGGCCGGTTGAGGGGATAGATTCTGTCGCTCGCTCTCCGCGACGTGACGGCTATCATCGCCTTCTTCAGTTAATTCACGGATTGAAGACCGCGTGCCCTCATCCGAGCGTTCTTTTACGCCCGCCACAAAGCGATAACCACGGCGTGGCACCGTCTCCAGGTATTGATGTTCATTCGGGCCTTCGCCCAGTGCTCGCCTCAAAGCAGACACGTTAACCGACAGGTTGGCTTCCTCGACGAAGCTCTCCGGCCAGATTCGTTTCATCAACTCACCTTTCTCGAGCAGGTGTCCGCTGTTTTCTACGAGCACGACCAGCAGGTCGAACGACTTGGGAGTGAGCGCCACAGGTTGGTTATCGCGAAGGAGCTGGCGCTCTTCTGGGATGAGTCGGAAGGGACCGAATTCGTAGATGCGCCTGGCTTGACTGACCATACGGCCCACTCCAAAGGTCCGGGGAGCTATTTTGGAAATCTTTTGGGGAAATATTGGGGCCTTTTAAGGACTTCCAAACCCTCTCGAAGTAACGTCGGCCGGCGTGAGTCGCTTCATCCGGTCTAAAGGTACTGCTCATTATAAGTACAGAGCCCCGGGCCGGCAAACACAATCTGGGATCGACTCGTCACCGCCGAACATACCTCGCGCGCGTTGCAAGCTCCGTCCACAAAATCAACTCTTCGCTGCCGAAGTAAAAGGAGATCAATCATGAAAATAAACCAACTAAGAAATAAGCTGGTGCCGGTAGTGGGACTCAGCTTCGTCATCCTTCTCGGCGTCATCGCGTATGCGGCAACAACTAACATACTTGCTGTTGGCACCATCCCGCATTCAGAAATCTTCGGCGGTCCGGCTACGGTGACGGTGCGAACGCTTACTATAAGGCCCGGCGAGGTGCTGCCCTGGCACTATCATCCCGGGTATGCTTTCAACGTCGTGAAGAGCGGTCAATTGACCGTGGAAGAGGGATGTGGTGGAGAGGTGACACTAAATCCAGGGGATGCTTTCGAGGAGCTGGATGGCCATGTCCATCGAGCGAAGAATCTGAGCGCCACGGAGGATGTCGTGGTCTACAACACGTTCATTGTTCCTCAAGGGAAACCGACCACGGTGAATATCCTGAATAACGAACGCCGCTGTGGTCCGCCGAGTGACGCCAACGAATGCAAAGACAACGGCTGGATGAATTTTACTCAGCCGCGCAGCTTCAGCGATCAGGGTGACTGTGTTCAGTATGTTCGTCACCGATCGCGGATAGTCCTTCCAGTTCCACAAGAACCGCAAAATTAAACAATCGTGGGAAAGGGCTGGGCCAACAAGGCCAGCCTCTACCTCTACGCCACCGGTTCTGGAGTGTTATTCGTGTCTGCGGAAGTGGACGAAGTGGGGCTTATGCTGTACCACAATCTCCTTCGGCGCAACCAGTGTGGTCTGACGCCAGATGAAATCCATTTCCGCATGTATCGTGCTGAGCGCGAGACGTGCTTCGAATATCAGCAGAATGCTCCCGTAAAAAAGAAAGCAGGCGCCGATCAAACCGATGACGACCGGCAAGAGGTTGTAGCGCGGCTTGTCTACGATCGCGACTATTCCAATCGCAACGCTTGTTGCCACAAACATTCCCAGAGCGAGGTAAAACGCAACCATCGACCGCTGGAGGATTCGCGCGCGGCTAGTCAGCTTATCCAACTGAGCGAAGATGGCCGCCTGTCTCGCTTTTGCGATCTCGGTTTCACCGGCAATGGCGAACATCTCTTCGAGTCGATCTGAAAGCGCGCGCACACGATCCACCACACGTCCCAAGCGACTCGAAGTGGAAAGAATCATGCTGCCGCAAGCAGAAATCAAAACGGCCGGCGTGATCATCGCCGTCAAAACAGCAATTGCAGAAGCAGGATCCATCGGTGGATAAATAGTAGATTGGCGACTGCCAATTGGCAATCGACCGAGGAGTTTAGGTAGGAAAGACAAAAACTAGCCGCGGATCTACGGGAAGGACTCGGATCAGAACAAGTAAACCATTTCATTCCGATCCCCGTTGTCCGCGCAGATCCGCAGCTTAATTTAAGGAACTATTAGATTAGAGCACCGGCTTATCAGCCGCCAACGTGCGCACGAAGTTCACGACATGCCATCGTTCTTCTTCGGTCAACTGTTTTTCTCGAGCAGGCATGATCCCGGGTATGCCCTTAGTAATTTTCCAAAAGATCTCGCCGTCGGAGAGCTTGGGCATCCGGTCGTTGTCTGACAGATCGGCAGGCACTCTTCTGAGTTTTGCCAGGTTCTCTTGGTTTCCCCCACCGTTCTCTCCATGACAAAAGACGCAGTTTCCCGGCTTGGCCAAGAACAATTCCTTGCCCTTGGCGATCGACTCGGGGGTCGCCTCGACCGGGTTCTTTGTCTTGTCCGCGTCCTTCGGAATGTCCCAGGTGCGCTTGGAAAAATCCTCCGGTGCCGCAGCGGCCGCCTGACCGGGAGCTGGCGGCGCCGTTATGGATCGGTTCGTTGCGGAACTCGGCTGGCTGCTTTCCGGGGTAACAGATTTATTGGTGGAAGAATTCTGCCCCTGTTTTTGGGCCGATGACTGCAGCGTTACTACCAGGGCAACGGCGGCAATCGCGAGCATCAAGATCGTGAACCGAGTCGACTTAACCATCTGAAAACTCCTTTAACTAAGATTGATATGACTTAGGTGCGACCACGCCTGCGCCGCTTTGCGACCGGCCTTTTAGCGGGTGGAGTTGCGACTGGAGTGGACTCCGCAGCCTCCTGTTTCTTTGGGGTCATCTGCGTTTTGATGAGGTCGAGAACCATCTGCTGAGGCATGTCGGCACTCAAGACAACTTCGTTGTCCTGAGCCTTGACCGCGATGGTCTGCAGTATGGTCTGCGCGTTCTTGTCGGGAACCGCCGAAGTGGCGTGTCGCAACAGAGCAAAGAGCAGGTTGCTCATAATTTGTGCTGTGTCCGGATTGTCTGCGCCGAGTGAGCCGCGCAACGTGAAGTTCGCTGTGTCCATAGTGACGGCGGCGTAGAAGTCGCCCAGATTGGAATCACACTTGGGTGCGCGGGGATTCGGCTCCGTGCCTTGCAGGCCGAAACTTTTTCCAAAAGAGTTCCAGGGAGAGCCGGCCACGCTGATCAGCACGCTTGGATCTCGCAGTAGTGAACTTAAACGCGCGGCACTGATGCGGCCGGTGCCGTCAGCAGCGTCTACCGCCGCCATCAGATAACCGGGCGTCCCCACTGCGATAGTGTTCGCGCTGAGTGGAACGATGGCTACTTCCGTGAACGACTTCAACAAAGGATTCTTTTCTGCTTCTTTCACGAGCGGATCGATAGTCATTAAAGACAACGTCTTCGTTCCGTATTTCTCGTCGCGTAGTTTTCCCTGTGAAGCAGCCCTCGCCAATCCAATGAGCGCCTCGGCGCTAAAATCCCCGCTCGTCATGGCCATGAATTCCGGAGGTTGGAAGCTAAGGTCGGCTGCAGGCTTTCTGAAACGGACGGCGATAATTAGGTAATCGACTTTTGCGGGATCGACTCCGGCAAACTGCTTGATATCGGCAAATGACTTGCGCATGTCTGCGAGTTGTTGTTCAGGGAGCAAGCGGGGCGCCGCTTCATTCAGAATTCGCTGAGTATTGATGTAAATGAGTGTGTCTGCCTCGGGCAAGGTAGCCAGTGAAGCAGCAGTCTGTGCCAGCACGGCGCCGCTGCCGATCAGGAGCAGGAGAAACGATCCGAGCGCTAGAGGAAAAAATTTCTTCACAATGAGCCTCCGTCAAAAATTTCCTTCATCTTCACATAAGTCAACCCGCGCGTCATTACTTTCTTAGAGCCGCGCGAGGTCATGCACTGTCCATTCGTTTTCCACATTACCTGTGTTCAACGTCGATGCGGGCTCGAAGAGCAGCACATGCGCTTCGTCGTCGGCGACGGGACGATGTTCTACACCACGCGGAACGACGATCATTTCACCGGTTTCCAACCAGACTGAATGAGCTGGCGTCGCCTGACCAGCTTCGTCGCGATATTCCATGCGAAACCTGCCCTTCACCACGAGGAACAACTCATCTTCGGTGTCATGATGATGCCAGGTGAAGGGTCCCTGAAACTTTACAAGTTTGACCAGTTGTCGGTTGAGCTCGCCCACGATGTGCGGCTTCCAGTGCTCGTTTATCAACGATAGCTTTTCGTTAAGGTTGATCTTTTCCATCACGCTCCTCTGGGCTCATAGCGATACGGATCTTTTGAACAAGACCTGCATCCGGACTACTTGATTGCCGGGTGGTGAGGCTACGACCGTGTTGGAGCGAAGATATTGCCCGCGCGAGAGAGTGTCAATACTGACTGGCGGAATGCTGAGTATCGATCCAGAAACGGCGAGGTCAGGGCCGCGAAAAAAAGAAAATTGTTGGGCGCTTTTTACTCCTTAATTCTGGCGCTGCCTATTGGCGTTAGAGGGACCAAAGAACAGAGTTATGGCTGCAGCACTTCGTCGCTGGCAGTGGCGGGACGAGTCGCATTCACCCGAATCACAGGGGAAGAAAAGTCCAGATAGAAATGACGGCCGGCGCTATTTGTAGGCCCGTCCGGATCGGCGTTGCAGGAGTAGGAACTTCCTCCTGCTGACTTGTTCGCATTCACAGTGAAAGCAAAGCCTCGTAATTTAGGCCGAGTCCCGCTGAAGCGCGTGTCGAGGTAACCGCCGGCAACGAGTTGCTCGAGGGTTCCGTAGTCACCGCCATTGCGGACACTAAACGCGGTTTGGGCCTGGGCGATGTTCTTGAGGTTCGCAATCGCCGTCAGGTCGTCGACCTGGGTAGAGCTCTGTTGCAGTCCGGCCGTATACGACTTGCAGCAGAGAGTGACGACGCAGACCGGGATGATTATTATTGATAATAACGACCGAGGCATAGGGGACTACTCCTTTAATCTCTGACTCAAGACGAGGCAGGTAGAGTTGAAGGCGACGATATTCGCAGCGGCTAGGTTAGTCAATCATAGTTTGACTGACCTCAGGTTCGGCGCGGGGGAGAAACCACATTGCAGCTGCGGTGATGCAACCGCAAACAAACGAGCCAATCCAAGCAGCCGGCCCAAATCTTTGGAGCGCTTGCACTCCCAGCAATGGCCCAATGGAGAACGCCACGCTAAAACCCATCGTGTAGAGACCCATGTAAGCGCCTGATTGTTTAGGCGGCGCGAGGTCGGAAACATACGCTGCACTCGCCGGCAACAGAATCATCTCACCGAAAGTCCATACCACCACGGTCGCTGCGATAATTAGGGCAGCGCTGCCAAATACGAGTGCACCGAAACCCGCGCCCACCAGAAATGCTCCCAGGACGAGAGATCTGCGATGAGGCCATTGGGCCATCGCCGCATTCAGGGGGACTTCGACCAGGATTATCAGTACCGTATTTACCGCCAGCAGCGAACCGAATCCGGCTTCGCTGAAGTGCAAGTCGCGCACGATAAAGAGCGGCATCGCAGCGAGTGATTGAAAGAACACGAGTTCGATCGGGAGCATTGCGAGCAGAAAAAAGATGAAGCGTCTGTTCTTCAAAACGCTCGAGTAGGTTAGAGGTGTGGTGCTGGACACGACCGTCGAACGCTCATAGGAGGTAACCGAGTTTTCATTGTCCGGATGAGATCGCCACGGAAGCAGGGTGAGTAGCGCGGCGGCAAGGATAGAAGTCGTACCGTCAACATAGAACAGTAACTTAAAGGAGCGCATCGCGAGAAATCCGCCAACAACCGGACCGATACTCATTCCCAAATTTATCGCGAGCCGACTTAATGCGAAGGCTGCTTTCCGATGCGCGGGCCCGGCGAGGGTGCCGATGATCGACATGCTCGGTGGACGGAACGCTTCATTCGCGATAGCCCAGACGGCAGTGATCGCCAGAATGCCAGGCAGACTGATAACAAAGGAGAAGATAAAAAGGATTAACCCGCTGAGCACGAGCGAGAGCTTGATAATGCGAAGCGGACCGAAATGATCGGCGAGACGACCTGAGAGTGGCGCAATAGCTATCGCGGCGATGCCATAGATCGTGAGAGCGAAGCCGGCGGTGCCAGGCGAGAATTTGCGATTAACTGTCAGATACAGCGTGAGGAAGGGAAGCACCATGGTGCCGGCGCGGTTGACCAAAGTCGCCAGCGAAAGAAACCAGACCTCTCTGGGAAGCAGTTGGAGTTCCCGCCAGGGGTTCAAACGTCCTCCTGTTCTTAGCGAGCCACTTCCCGATATCGAAAGCAACTAGCTTCATGATCGTTGACTAAACCGACGGCTTGCATGAACGAATAGCAGATGGTCGGGCCGACAAACTTAAAGCCTCGCTGCAGCAGGTCTTTGCTCAATGTTGTGGACAGCGGTGTTCGCGCGAGGAGCGGCGCTCCGCGTTTGCGCCGAATTGGCTGGTTGTTTACGAAGCTCCAGACGTACTGTTCGAAACTACCAAACTCCTGTTGTACTTCGAGGAAGGCCTTGGCGTTTTGAATTGCGGATGCGACTTTCAGACGATTGCGGATAATACCGGGATTGTTGAGGAGTTGATCGATTTTGCGCTCATTGTATTTGGCGACGCGGGCCGGATCGAACTGGTTAAAAGCGGCGCGGTAGTTTTCTCGTTTGCGAAGGATCGTTTCCCAACTCAGTCCCGCTTGTGCGCCTTCGAGAATCAAGAACTCGAGGAGCACCTTGTCATCGTGCTGGGGCACGCCCCATTCCCCATCGTGGTATGCGATTGAGAGATCGGTCCTGGCCCAGCCACAACGTTGCAACATGCAACCATGTTAACAAGCGAATGCGGAATGCGGAATGATGATTGATAAATGAGACGAAGGCGGGAATGCGGAATTGTGATTGATGATTAGGACTTTCTTGCTGCTACTCTCTAACTTATTTACCTGCTCTTAGCGCTTTTTCACCAGCCTGCTGACGCTTCGAACTTTTCATTCAACAATCATCATTCCGCATTCATCATTCGTCTCATTCAGCATTCATCATTCGTCTCATTCAGCGTTCATC
>JBDTYQ010000061.1:0-22262 GCA_040005515.1 bacterium | reverse complement strand
CTCTTGAACCGCTAAACCAGATCTCATCGCCGGAGGAGGACCAGGCAAGCCCTTTCACAGCCTTCCACCCGGTAGAAACCAACGATTTGATCTTCGACTTGACGTCAACAACAGCCACCGACCCGCTGTCGCTGCCGAGCGGGTGTTCAAGGAAAGCGATCTTGTCTCCCTTAGGTGATAGGCGCGGATAGGCGATCCACCCCGACGACTTGTACAGAACATCGCCCGCTGGGTATTCAAGCTGGTGCTCTCCGCCCTCCGCACGCACGATGGCCATGGTCTTACCATCGGAAGCCCAGTCAGCTTCGTCTACGCCGCCCATCAGCACCCGAGGAGTGCCGCCTTTCAACCCGACCACAGCCAGAGATCCGTTTCGTGTGTCAGCCCAGTTAAGCTCGCCACCGAGCAACACGGCAACCTCCCCAGCCAAAGACACGGATTTGACTCCGGCATTGTGAATCCCCAAAGCACGCGTATCAGAACCTTCCAAGTCGCTGGAAAAAAGCTGGAGTGGCTCCCCATCAAACGCTGCACTGTAAATCACACTCTCTCCGTCGGGGGCGAACCTCGCGGCTGTGATAAAACCGGACCGGAAAGTGAGCTGACGAGAAGTTGGCTTAGGACGGGTCGCTTCGCCCTTGTTGCTATTGAGGGATACAACAGAAATGATTGCTGCTATCAGCAGCAGCGCACCCAATCCTAAAACTACCGTCCTCCTCCGGCGTCTGATCGAGGTTAACGTTTCAGTTTCTAGAAGGGCCTTTGGATTGGTCGACTTAAATCGGTGAGACGGAACCGTTGCAACCTCTGCTGGACCAATATCTGACGTTCGCGCGCGCGGTCGCGCGGTACTTATCCGCCCTAGCTTTGCATTCAGTTGGATCTCCTCTCTGAGCTGTTGGAGATCGGCGGACAACTCTGCGGCGGTTTGATAACGGTCGTCGCGGTCCTTCGCCAAAGCCTTCTTCACCAGCCACTCCAGTTCGACCGGCGCTTCCGGTGCGCCCAATGCCAGCGACTCGGGCTCGTCCTTCAGGAGTGACGCAATCACATCACTGGGCGTAGCTCCATCGAATGGCGCTTTCCCGACAACCATCTCAAAGATCATGACGCCAAGACTAAAGATGTCGGTGCGCGCATCGACTGCCAACCCGCGTGCCTGCTCAGGGGACATATAGCGTGGGGTGCCCATTACCACGCCGGGCTCTGTGTTAAAGGCGGTCTGCACCAAGTCTGCCTGCTCCATTGCACTCGCAGGACGTTCCGTCAACTTTGCCAGTCCGAAGTCCAACACTTTAACGTAACCATCCGACCGGATCATGACGTTCTCAGGCTTGATATCGCGATGCACAATCCCCGCTGCGTGCGCAGCATCCAATGCGCTTGCTACCTGAATCGCCACGTTGAGTGCCTCGACAAGATTCAAGTGGGTAGACATCTGCTGTCGCAGCGTCAGCCCATCGATGAACTCAGTGGCAATGTAGTGCACATCAGCGTTTTGTTCGATTTCATAAACGGTTAGGATGTTGGGGTGATTGAGTGCAGAAGCGGCGCGCGCCTCTTGCTGAAAGCGGCGTAGGCGGTCTTTATCATTAGTGAACTCCGGCGGCAGCAGCTTCAGCGCGATCCGACGTCCAAGCCGGGTGTCCTGGGCCAGGTAAACTTCTCCCATACCGCCGCCTCCCAGCACTGAGAGAACCTGGTACGGTCCAATTGTTTCTCCAACCCTGTCGCCAAACATTTCGGCTGCAAGAGCGGAAGCGGACTCGTCAAGAAAGTTGACGTCGTGATCTAGAGAGGCAAGGAGCGACTGGACTTCGAGATAGATCGACTCGTCATCCGCCCGAAGCTTTGCGAGGAAGGCAACGCGCTGATCAGGGTCACTCTTCAAGGCAGCGTGGAACAGGGCTTCAATTTCCTGCCATCGTTTGACTTCCATCTGCTCCCTTGCTGATCTGACTTTTTAGCCAGCTCTGAACAACGTCTCGACTGAGCATGTGCGATGCGAGAAGCGCTTTGTGAAACCGAGACGAGGGTTCCTAGTCCATCCGGATGCGACGCATTAACGGCGGCGGCTGCGCATGATTTTGGCAGCGCATCTCGCTTTGATCAACTAAACGAACGGAGACTTCAGGGACGAGGCTGAGGGTTGCAGCGTGGGATTTCATCTTGCGTACCGGGTGCATTGATGGCTCAAACGCATCTCGTAGATCGGTACGTAGCTTGTCCATGTCAGCCCGTCAACGCTGCTTCACGAGCACTTTATCCCCATCTGTTAACGCGAGAGTTGGCACGAAAACCCCTAATGGAGCTAACTCGTTTTCCTTCCGGCTCCCCTTGTAAGAGCCTGGCTTAGGCACGGATGTGAGGGCGACCGAAGTTAAAATCCTATTCAGGTAAAGGCTGGTTCTGAGAATCCACCTTTCGCTCACTTCGTATCTTTGATTTCCCTTAGTAGCTCATCTCGAAAATAGCCAGAAGGAATCGTGCCCTGTCTCATGAAGAGCAGGTGGAACGTTCTCGGTGAGAATGTGGCGCCGACCTGGTCGGCGGCCTCTTTCCGCAACGCCAGGATCTCACCCTTTCCCAGCCTGTAAGTGATCGCCTGGGTAGGCCACTTTGAGTAGCGGAATATCGCGCGTCCTGCTGCTGCACAGCTCGCCTGCTTCGCGTCAGATTGCGCGGCAGCAGTGTCGCTGCATTTGCCGGGAAGGAAATCAACGACCTCCGAAAACAAATCTACTGCGTCTGCGAAGCTCATGCGGCCCGTGTGAATGCCGGTGTCAATGCGCACACGCAAATCGCGATAGAGCTTACCCTGCAACTGATAGAGACGTTCTTCAGGAGTGTAGAAGCCTTCGGGCGCGCCGGGCTGAGGTTCAGCCATCAACGCTTCTGAATAAAGCGCCCACCCTTCGGCGGCCATCGAGTCTTCCCACATCGAAGACGAATCTTCCACCGCCCCCGGTGTGAGCCAGCGAACACCGGCAATCTTGTCGCGATTCATCGTCATCACCTTGTAGTGCCAGTCATGACCAGGGAAACCTTCGTGAGCGGCGAGGTCTGCGAGTGCCGCGCGATTGTTCGACTGCAGAGCAGCCTTGTTGTTGTCGGTCGTCGTCACGTAGAAACGACCAACACCACTGTTCTTGAAAGGCGGCGCCGGATAATAAGCGGCGCCGTCAATCGAAGCGCGCAGAGGCGGCGGAGTTTCAACTACTTCCAACTTGTACTCAGCAGGCACTTCAAAAAGTCCGGTCTTGCGCGCGTAGGCGACAAGCCGCACCGCCGCATCGTTGTACCACTGGACCATCTCGGCATCTGACTTCGGATAGTCTTTCGACAGTTCGTCGAACACCGCACGGACCGCGGCGTTACCATCCGCCGGAAGTGTCAGGCTGTGCTTCTCGCCAAGCTTGCGGGCGAGATCAACCATTTCCTTTTGCGTCGCCTCAACGATCGGTTGTGCTTCCTCGTACAACTGCGCGGTTGTCTTGCTTACTCGCAGGTTATTCTTAAGTGCCCAGTTGTATTCCTCTTCACCCATCGCATAGCGATCAGTGCGATACTCGGCCTTGAGTCCCGACGCATTTTTCTTGGTCGCATCTTCAAAGAAGGTTGTCGCAACGAAGTCACGCAGGCCTTGATAGGCAGTCGCCGCCTGCTTTGACGCGTCACGCAGCTGAGTGAGCAGAGCATCGCGTTGTGGACCAGAGATGCGTTCCTCACCGAGCTTGGGCAACGTCTCCGCGAAATACTTTGCGTCCGCTTCCGAGGTTTCGATCCCGTTGTGCAAAAGCATGCGCCAGTCAGGGGTGTTCCCCGATTTGATACCGGCGTTGATTTGATCCTGCGCGACCTTGAGAAACGCGGGAACTGCGGCGACGCGTTTCGCGACCAGGCCCCACTCTTCAGCGTTGCCAGAGGCCTTGTCGCCGGTTTGCGTCATGCCCTGCAGTTGCCAGTCGACTGCTCGAAAAGGCTCATCGGTGTAAGTGTCCAGCGCGCGCTCCTGGTAGCGGCGCACCTGGTGCTGGTGCAGGAGAAAACTGATCTGCGCGAGGGCAACGTCGCGATTGATTCGATCGGGGGCCGAGAGTGCTCCCGGATCAATTGCTTCGAAGGACTGCTTCGCTGTGGTGAGCCAGCGATCCTCTTCCTGCAACGCATTGGCCGAGTGATCGCGTAGCGTGCCGTCAACATCACGCAACTTCGGATCAAGACCCGCCCCGCCCAGATATGTGTTGACGGTGGGATTGCGACGGAGAAATTCTACGACGTAATCGTCATGAGTTTTCTTGAAGGTTGCGTCGCCACCGCCTTCGGGTTTGTTTTGATTGGCAGGTTGTTGCATGCAAGCACCTAATACGAACACAGCAGTAGCCGCCACGAGTAGAAGCGTTTTCATAATCTCGACCTCTTAGATTGTTTTCAGGGGTTGAACTAGAGATTAACGCCGCAAAGCTGATTGGGCAAACGAAGCTGGTCTTGTGCAGTTTGAACTGCGCCAGACTCATCTCACCGTGCGCGACATGAGGTCAGTACCACCATGCGGTAGCGAGTGGGCCGATGGACGGGATTCAACCTTGTAGTGATGACTTCGGATCTGCCCTTAGCTTGAGTGCCAGTGTACCGGCCCACTCGCTACCGCCTGGTGGTACTGACCTCACCCCACGATGTTTGTCTGCTTCCCGTCACGATCCAAACTTAATCCGCAGTCACCGACTTACAAACGGATTGTCGCGCGCCCAAAAGCGCCACGGTTTACCCACCCACTCTTCGGCGTAGTCGATTCCCACGCGCGGGCCCGACGCAATCTTTCGGGCAGGGAGTTTCGCAGCGTCTTCGATCCAAACTCGCTTGCCCAGGAGGTCGGCGTTGTCCAGCGTTCGGTCGATTCCCAGCGCGATGCAAAGCTTGCCGGGACCGTTGGTAAGGTTCTTGTCTGGCTGACCGTGGCGTCGCTTTCTCATCAAGTCGATTCCTTCAACCGGCTCCAGCGCGCGGATCAGCACGGCATGAGGCGACTCCGCCCCACTCGTCACGACATTGAACTGGTTGTACATACCGTAGACGAAGAACACGTAAGCAGTGCCGCCGATGCCGTACATGGTTTCAGTGCGTTTGGTGCGGCGTCCGCCGTAGGAATGCGCTGCACGGTCATGCGGCCCGCGATAGGCTTCGGTTTCGACGATCATTCCCGAGACCCGGCGGCCCTTCGACGCAGGCACGACGAGCAACTTGCCGAGCAGTTCGCGCGCGACTGTGATGACATTCGAACGTGTATAGAACTCACGCGGAAGTTTCTGATCTGGTTCGCTAATCACAACCACTCAACCGATCAAAGTCCCAGGACCCAAGTCTCAAGTCTCAAATCCCAAATCCCAAATCTCAAGTCCCAAGACCCAAGACCTGAGACCTGGGACTTGCAGAAACGCTAATGCCGTAACTTCCAAACCATAGCAAAGAAGATCACGAACCCGATCAGCACGATCCCTCTGCGCACCCAGGCCTGCCCGATGCGCATCGCCATCTTTGCGCCGAAGTACCCGCCCAGAAGCGCGCCGCCTGCCATCAGCAGCGCATCGCGCCACACAACGAGCCCGGCAATCGAAAAGCTGATCACAGCGATGCAGTTGATGCAGATACCGAAAAAGTTTTTGATGCCATTGGCGCGATGAATGTCGTGCAGCCCGAGAATTCCCATCGCCGCCAGCATCAGGATGCCATTCCCGGCGCCGAAGTATCCACCATAGATCGAGGAGCAGAATTGAAAAAGGATCGCTCCGAGCCACCACGCAGCTTTTGGTTCTGAGACGATTGGCTGCAGTCGCAGACGCCTGGTGATTGTGCCCTGCGCCATGAAAAGAAGCGTCGCGAACAAAATCAAAAATGGAACGAGGCGCGCGAAGGTCGGAGCAGGGGTCCGGATTAGGAGCCACGCCCCGAGCGCGCCACCAAACAGACTGGTAATACCGAGACGAAAAAGAATCTTCGAACTGTTCTCGAGTTCTTTGCGATAGCCGAAGAGTCCGCCAAAGAGCCCGGGCCACAAGGCAACTGTACTCGTGGCGTTCGCAACTTTCGCGTCGAGGCCTAACCAGATGAGGAGTGGGAAAGTGAGGAGCGTGCCCCCACCGGCAATTGAGTTGACAACCCCGGCAGCGAAGGCGGCGATGAATAAGAGAACGATTTGAATCATGAAGGCTTTTCGATTGGCGATTGCCAATTCGTCCCTGCGGACTCGCTGGCACACGTCAGCAATCGCAACGTCAAGGACCAGCGTCCCTCGGCTGGCTGAGTGACCGGCATGGTAGAATGCTTTTCCAGCATTGCCAACTTGGACCAACAAAATAAACCCCGATATCGAGAGGCGATCGCCTTAATAAAACAGAAGAGGAGTCTGCTCCAGATGAACGTCTTCCGCACAACATTTATGAGGCTTGCACTGCTGATGTTGATTGCACTGCTTGCTCCCTCTGCTACTCACGCTCAATCTGATCTGGAGAAGATCAACTGGCCCGCCTACCAGGACCTGTCTGTCGATCTGATGCGTCAATACCTTCGCGTCAATACTTCGAACCCGCCGGGAAACGAAATCGCAGCGGCAAAGTTCCTCAAGGCCATCTTCGACAAAGAGGGAATTCCCAGCGAGATCTTTGAATATAAGCCGGGTCGCGCCAACATCATTGCGCGTTACAAGGGAAATGGAGCAAAGCGACCACTGATCCTGCTAAGCCATATGGACGTCGTGACCGCCGATCCCGGCGCCTGGCGGATCGATCCCTTCTCGGCTGAGATTATCGATGGTTCGATCTATGGCCGGGGCGCGCTCGATATGAAAAGCGAGGGCCTGATGCACCTGATGACGATGATCATCCTGGCGCGCGAGAAACCGACTCTTGCACGCGACGTTATTTTCATCGGCACGGCCGATGAGGAAGTGAAGGACGAGGGATCGATATGGATGATCGCCAACAAGGCGGATCTTTTCAAAGATGCCGAGTATCTCCTGACAGAAGGCGGGGACGGTCTGCTCGTCGACGAGAAGGTTAAGTTTTCCGCGGTTGACGTTGCAGAGAAAGCGCCGTACTGGTTGCAACTCACGGCGACTGGGCAACCGGGACATGGCTCGCGACCGATCGCCGATTCCGCGCCGAACAGGTTGGTCCGGGCGATGACTCGTATTCTTGCTTACGAGCCTCCGATTAAGCTGCTGCCTGCAGTGGAGAAATTCTTCCACGATGTGGCGCCGCTGGAAGCGGAGCCGCTTCGTTCGAAGTTTGCCAACATTGGCGAGTCGCTCAAAGACCCGACGTTTGCCCGGTCACTTGGCGATGAACGTGAATACGGTTTTCTTTTGCGCAATACGATCTCGCTCACGATGATGAGCGGCAGTAAACAAACAAACGTGATTCCCAATGCGGCAACTTGCAATCTTGATGTGCGGTTGCTCCCGAGTGAAAAGCCGGAAGAGTTTTTGGCGGAACTCAAGCGGGTCATCGCTGATCCGACTATTCAGATCGAAAACGTCAATACCTTTAAGCCTCCGAATAGTTCGAGAACAGATACAGAACTGTTCGGAGTGATTTCACAGGTGACGAAAGCGCATCATCCTGAAGCACTGATCACGACGAAGATGTTGAGTGGCTATACCGAAAGCCAACTTTATCGACAGCTCGGTATCACAGCTTATGGTTGGGCTCCGATCTACACGACGGTTGCAGAGAACGCGGGTGTGCACGGAAACAATGAAAGGATTACGGTGAAGAATGTGCGGGAGGGCACGCGCGAGTTTTTTGAGGTTGTGAAACTGATAAGTAAATGAAGTCCTCGAGATTTGAGCAGCTTCCTTATCGCCGATTGCCAATTGATTTGCAATTTCGGATTGCCAAACCTCACTCTTCGAATATGCGTGAGGTGAGAGACGACGTATCGGCCCACCCGCTACCGCATGGTGGTACTGACCTGATGTCACTCACGTTGTATGAACTCGACTTGAACTGGCAATGCATCCAACCGCGTCAAGATTCGTCAGTCTACTTGCGAATCGACACTCTAATCGAAATCGCAATCGGCAATCCCCCTACTGTCGTTCTCGGCTGCCGCGTCGGCCGCGCATCGCATCGCGCTCCTGCTGAAACTGCTTCCACTGCTCGGGAGTTAATACCTTCTGGAGTCGTTCATCCGCCTGGCGGCGAAGTTCGTCGAAGCGCGGCTCTGATTCTTTGCGCAGGTCCTGCAACTTCCCGCGCGTGTCTCCCAGGATCTGATGGACCTGCGTCTTCTGATCGGCGCTTAGGTTCAAACGGTCGAGCATCTGTTCAAACCGATTCTGACGCGCGGCCTCGGCGTTATTTCTGCCCCAGCGCTTATAAGCATTCAAGGAGAGCGCACCTGCGGTAAACCCGAGGACGAAAATCACGATCGCCGCTATCCGTACCTGCCATTTACCTTTTGTGATGGTGTCCATAATCACCTCACCGCATCGTCTTCAGCTCCGTAGAGCGTTGTCAGCACCTGCCCATCGGATATTTGATCGTCAGGTAATCCTCCCTGGTTGAAAATCATTTCTT
Source organism: bacterium (assembly GCA_040005515.1). Taxonomy (GTDB): domain Bacteria; phylum Acidobacteriota; class Blastocatellia; order Pyrinomonadales; family Pyrinomonadaceae; genus PSRF01. The sequence goes on along the minus strand of JBDTYQ010000061.1, from coordinate 13,686 downwards.
CGGCTGAATAACTGTTTCGCGCAGTAGCGTTGGTGCTGACTCCTGCAGTGCTTTGCGTTCCCGGAACGAGAAAAGTCAGAACCGCCAGCGCGGCGACTGTCGCTACCATTGTCGATGCCAAAGCTCCGGCGGCGCGCCACATTCGACCGAGCGCCCAAAAATCCGATGCTCGAGCCTGGCGCTCGCGCAGCGTTGCGAGCACACGAGTATGAAAGAATGGCGGCGGCTCGAACGCAGCCGCTTCTCCCGCTCGTTCGCGCAGCAGTACAGCGGAAATGCCGGCAGCCGCAAAGGCTTGTCGGCAGCCATCACACTCCTGGACATGCTCATTTATCGTCGTCAGCTCGTCTTCGCTAAGACTTGTGACCGGCGTCCCTTCAATCACGTTGATAATGTGTTTGTCTTTCATAATTCCTCACATTGATGGGTTCTTGCCGTTGTCTTTCTTTCGGTGCGCCAACAATTTCTCGACCGCTTCTCGCATCCGCCGGCGCGCGCGGAAGGCCTGGACTTTCACTTTCGATTCGGACCAACCGGTCATCTTCACGATGTCTTTTACTGAGGCGTCTGCGCCATCCATTTGGGTCAGTACCAGCTGATCTTCTGGCGACAAAGTCTGTAGCACGCGTTCTGCCAGATCCGCGGCCACCACACTGTGTTCGCTGGCCTGGTGACGTTCGGCTGCGGCATGCCCCATCTGAGATTCGAGCCAGACGGTGTCGTCTTCTGTCAGGTCTGATGCTGTTAATTCCGGTCGCCGCTTGGAACTACGCAGCATATTGAGGCAGGTGTTTGTCGTTATCCGCGTGAGCCAGCCTGCCATCGAGCCGCGCCCTTCAAAACTTCCGAGTTCGGTAAAGGCTTTCAAAAAAACCTCCTGCGCTGCTTCTTCCACAAGGCTGCGCTGGCGAAAGAACCGACGGGCAAAACGAAAGACGCGCGGACTGTAGCGGCGCATGATCTCTTCGAAGGCAGGCTCGTCACCTTCACGCGCGAAGCGCGCCAGTTCCAAGTCTGAGGCCTGTTCGTAACTATGCGACAGGGAGCGCCTCTCATCGAAGTTTTCGGATGGCGGGCCATAAAGTTCAGGCCCGCGGTCCGATTCAGTGGAGAACGGAAGGTTACTGACTCTTCCACTCGCCGCGCCCAGCCCTCTTTGCCTTGAACTCAGCGCGCTTCTGTTCAAGCTGCGCCTTCTGCTCGGTCGTCAACACGGAAAGCATGTCCTGACGCATTCTGAACTCTTCGCCCATGAGTTTGGCTTGCAGGCCAGCAGTTTCTGTCAGCTTCTGAGTTGCCAATGCCTCGTTGAAGGTATTGCCTTCGTTTGCCTGACGCAACTCCTGCCGCTTTGCACGAAGTTCCTGTCGCAGCGACTGGGTGCGCTCGCGAAAACTCTGGCTGATGGTCTTCATCTTAGCCTTCTGTTCGTCGGTTAGGTTAGCGCCACGGAACATCATGCCGTGCATTCCGCGGCCTTCACCAACGCCGCGTCCCCAGCCTGCGCCGCGTTCGCCGTCCTTGCGGTGACCGCCGTGACCTTCGTCACGAGTCACCTGTTTGGTGTCTTGAGTTGTAGTAGTTGTTTGCGCAAACGTAACCGGCGCAGCTAATGCAACGGCCGACAGGGAGGCGATAGTCAGCGTCTTAATTTTTCCTGTGATTTTCATTGTTTCCTTGACTCCTGGTTTACTTGAATTCCTGTGCGGAGGGCCGTTATTAGCCTCCCAACAGTAAGACACCCGGGGGTGACCGTTGGTTACACCGAATGCCGAATGCTGAATCAGAGGGCGGAATCCATTCTGACCTGTCAGCTACAAGCCCCACACGATTCGATGATTTTCACGCTTTTTCTCCAACTTTATCGGCGCTGTGTCTTTCTAATTTGGTCGGTAACCAATATCGCGTTTGCTCCCTAAACAACTGTGCAGAAGAAAATCCTGGGCAGTCCGCGACTGCAAGTGTCGGGATCCTACTTGGTATAGAAGCCTCAGTGGCAATCCCGAAGCTGCTCGGTTGGCCCACACTTGTTTCCAGCCTGGCGATACTCGGCTCAGTTGTTTTTTAGGCGGCGGTAGAAATCTTCTTTGGCTACTATCCGGCGCGCAATGCAGCAGCGCTGGATCCGATTGAAGCGTTAAGGTACGAATAAATAAAAGAGTCTTTGGTTCTTTGTACTTTGTTCGTGGTGATTTGATCGCAAAGGACAAAGAACCGAGCACAAAGCGATAAAGACAAAGACCAAAGCCCCAACACTCAAGGTGTGTTGATAATTGTTCTACCTGCCCAGCCTTTTTTCAAAACACACACTCATCTCATTACTCGAATACTGCCCGTAACATTCGCATGGCTTGTAGCCGGCGGATTCATACAGCGCGATCGCCTCCGGTTGTTTCAGTCCTGTCTCCAAACGCATAAACGCATATCCCATCGTTCCAGCGCTGTCCTCGAGCCGTTGCAGGAGCGCTCGCCCGACACCGCGGCCTCTCGCTTCCGGAACCACGAACATTCTCTTCAGTTCCGCGACACCGGGCGCGAGCGGACGAATAGCTCCGCAGCCGACTACATTTTCGCCGAGCCGTGCCAGCAAGAAAGCCGCTCCTTCCATTGCGACTTCCTCCGGGCCAAAGGGCAGGTCACGAAGTTCGTCAGGATATTTCCCAAGCAGTTCTTCCCGCAGGTTAGAAAGGAGAATCCGTGAGTCAGGGTCGAACGGACTAGCTGTACCGATCGACAGTTCGTTTGGATGGTCGAGTAAACTCATGGGTCTTGGCGGATGGCCCGCTGCCGTTTCCAATTTCAGGAATTACGAATCCGGAACATCATTGATCTAACAATCTAATAGCTCGAAATTATTTTAGAAATCTATCTGAAAGCGAAGCTGTGACGAGAAGGCCTCAGTCTGGGGCGAATCGGACTCAATTAGCCGTAGATAACAGGCGCCCTCAGGAAAACTAAAATCACTGGAAAGAAGACAGAAAAACATTGGCTAATAAGTCCTTGACTTGGCATTTTCCGTCTCGTATTCTCCGAACTCTTTAACGTCCCAGGTAGCAGTTCACCCGATTCATTCAACTCCCTGCTTCGTGGTCCAGCGCGACGCGGAGCCGATAATTGTCAGTAGCCCGACGTAACGTTCCACTTGCTGATCTCCCCAGATCGTAAAGCGACCGCTTCACACCCATCTGCCTGTTCTAAGCGAAGGAGAAACACTATGCACCGCAAGAGAGTTTCCGTTCTACTCTTTTTACTACTCGCAATCAGCCTCGTAGCCTTCAGCGGTTGTGCGACCGTAGCGGATGATAAGTCCACTGCTACAACCCCGGCCACGGCCGACGCCGGCAAGATCCCCATCACTACCACATCGGAAGAGGCACGCAAGGAATTCCTCCAGGGCCGTGACCTTGCCGAGAAGCTCTTAGTTCAGGATTCAATTCAACACTTCGATAAAGCCATAGCGCTGGATCCAAACTTCGCGCTCGCCGAACAGAACCGCGCGGGTGTTTCACCGACCGCGAAAGAGTTCTTCGACCATTTGAACAAGGCGGTGGCCCTCTCCGGTAAAGCCTCAAACGGCGAGAGACTCCTGATTCTGGCGAACGAGGCCGGCGCGAATGCGAATGTCACAAAACAGAAAGAGTATCTGGATCAGCTCGCAGCGGCTTATCCCAACGACGAACGTGCGCACTTCAACATGGGCGGGTATTACTTTGGTCAGCAGGACTTCCCTCAGGCAATCGAGCACTATAAGAAGGCAACCGAGATTGCACCCACCTACTCGACTGCCTTCAACATCCTCGGGTATGCCTACCGGCAGAACGGCGACTACGCGAATGCCGAACTGGCGTTCAAGAAATACATTGAGCTGATTCCGAAGGATCCGAATCCCTACGACTCATACGCCGAATTACTTTTGAAGATGGGCCGCTTCGATGAGGCGATTGTCCAATATCGGAAGGCGCTGGCAATCGATCCCAACTTCATCAACTCTCATCAAGGTATCGCAGCAGCGCTCATGTATCAGAACAAGCCCGACGAGGCCTCGGCGGAACTCAAGAACATTACCGACAAGGCCCGCAGCGATGGTGAACGACGCACGGCGCTCTTCGCCATGACCGTGGTCGATGTTGACAGTGGCAAGTGGGACAAGGCGCTGCAAGATGTCGATCAACAGTATGCGCTCGGAGAGAAGACCAGCGATGTGCCGGCGATGGCCGGTGATCTGGGACTGAAAGGAAACATCCTGGTGGAGATGGGCAAGTATGACGAAGCCAAGGACCAGTTCGATCGGGCGCTAAAGATGACGTCTGAGTCCAATCTGTCTGCCGAACTTAAAGCCAACGCTGAACTCTTCCATCACTACAATCTCGCTCGTGTCGCACTCGGTAAGAAAGACATGGCGACGGCGAAGCAAGAAGCGGACGAGTTCGATAAGGGCGTAACGGCTTCAAAGAATCCGGCGCAGATAAGACAGTCGCATCAGCTAATGGGCATGATTGCGCTGGAGGAAAAGAATTACGACAAGGCAATTGCCGAGTTGCAACAAGCCAACCAGCAGAACCCGTACGATCTCTATCGACTGTGCCAGGCCTATCAGGGGAAGGGAGATCAGCAGAAGGCGAAGGAATCGTGCACCAAGGCAGCGGGATTCAATGGTTTGCCTGCGATCAATCAGGCGTTCGTTCGCACAAAGGCGGCGAAGATGACAACGTAGAGTCAGTCCAAGGTCCAACGTCTCACGTCCAAAGTAGTTGGATGAGAACGACGTTGGACCTTGCTGCTCTGACGGTGTTTAGTCCTTATAGGAAGGATCGACGCGATCAAGTTTCCGCAGTAGACCAGGCCACGCGAGTTGTGCGCCCTGACCTGCAGTTACCGCGCCGAGTTGAGATGCCGCTCGCTCTAGAATCGTACCCGCTATTGGCAGCAGATCCTTGCCGCCCGCCTGCGCCAGAATTTGAATCCTGCAAGCGCTCTCAAGAATATACATGGCCAGGAATGCCTCAGCTGCGTTGCGTCCCACCGTAAGCAGACCGTGGTTCCTCAGGATCATGTAAGTCTTGTTCCCCAGGTCGGAGACGAGACGCGGCTTCTCTTCATCATTCAAAGCCAGCCCTTCGTAACCGTGATAGGCAAGCGAAGCCAGAGCGAAGAGTGACTGTTGCGAGATCGGCAGCAGCCCTTCCTTTTGCGTGGAGACCGCGATGCCATGCAACGTATGCAGATGCATGACGCAGAGCGCATCTTCACGTGCCGCGTGGACTGCGCTGTGGATCGTGAAGCCGGCGGGATTAACGATGTAGGGCGAGTCAAGAACCTTGTTGCCGTCGAGGTCGATCTTCACGAGGCTCGACGCGGTGATCTCATCGAACATCATTCCGTAGGGATTGATCAGAAAATGATGGTCAGGTCCGGGCACGCGCGCGGAGAGGTGCGTGAAGATCAAATCGTCCCAACCGTAGTGGGCAACCAGCCGGTAAGCAGCAGCGAGATCAACTCGCGCTTTCCACTCTTCAGACGAAACTTGCTCGCGAATGTTCGGTTGAGGTTGTGCAGCGCTACTCATGACAAATGTTTCCTCGTGTCGAATCTATTTGAATTCAAACGACCGCACGTAAGTCAGGTACGACTCGTGCCAGCGATTCACTGTTTTGGCTGGTCCTACCAGTTTTGCGAAGTATGGACCTTTCATTGTTTCGATAACGGCAGCGAGCAGCCGGTAGTCAGGTTTGTTATAGAACGTGTTGCTGCCGGGTGACATTTCTGCCGTGTATGTTCCTGCCGCATCAACCGTCGTAATTTTTAGCCCGTGGACTGTGAGAGTCTCCGTTTTAGGTTCAGCGGCGTCACCGTCGGCTTGTTTCATCTGGCCAATCCATCGCTCGACATTCGCTTGAACAGAACCCCCTTGTTGCGGACCGAAGTAGTAGAGCACCAGCGACGCATCCTCAGTGTCACCTTCAACTCCTGGGAGTTTGTATTGAGCGATGCGCATCTTCGAAGCGGTCTGCTCAGCCACCCAACCTTCGGGCACCTTGAAGCGCAACTCGAGCGGTACTGCAGTCGCCCTCTGTTGAGATTCCTGGGCTAAAGCGATGTTAGTCGTAAAGGAAGCGAAGACGAATAGGATCCCGGACGGCAAGAGTAACAACGCGACGAGTCTTTGAAGTGTCATATGTTTTACGCCGGACTATTCTTCAGCGCCCCTCTTATATTCAAAATTGCGAGTGCCACCTGTAACACGATCAGCGCGTAAGCCCTGTCGTGCAGTCCCCAGACTATCCAGAGCACATTACTCAAAATGAAAAGCCAGAAGCCCCAGTTGCGTTTGAATTTTCTTTGCGAGGCTACGAACCAGGCAGCGATCACCGTAACGATCATCGCCGGCCACTGAATCCAATTCAAAAGTTCCAGCTTCATCTGGCACCTGTGGCGGGGCGACAGTCAACCGCTGCCGAGGGAACTTCGCAAAGTTCTGCCGCAGTGTTGCGGGCAGGAGTAACGGAGACGCGCGGCATGAGACGAAAGATACACCAACCTGCGAAGTGGACGTAGTCTTAAAGCCAGGGAGTCAGCGCGAAGTGTTTGGGCGATGAACAGAACAAAACCGGCGAAGCGCGCGAAAAAATGCGGCGGGAAACATGAAAAGTTTCCCGCCGCGTAGTCATCTTGAGGATGGTTGATACCTTGGTGTTCTCCACCTTTGCGCTCCAGGCGCGACCTTAAAGCTTTCGCAGATACGCCAGCAACGCGGCTCGCTCGTCTTCCCTTATGAATCCGCGGTCGACGACAAGGCCGTTCGACGAAAGAATCGGTGGCAGGTTAGGCGGAGGATTCAGCCGTGCCACACGCGCAAAAAGGGCGACGTAGTGATCGACTACCTCTTCCAACGTGGATGCAGAGTTGTTTTGAAAATAAGGAGCGGTGCCCGCGATTCCACGCAGCTGGGTGATGTCCATCACCCCGAGATCCGCGGGCTGGCCAGTGAGAAGCAACCGTCCCGGGTCGGAAGTGGTGGCGAATTGAAAAGTGCCATTCGCTAACGTGATGCGGTAGTTGCGCGCGTTCCGCTCCAACCGCTGCGGACATGGCAGGAAGCCATCCGTGGTTGGGCGCGGACAGGCGGTTGCGATACTGTGATAGCGCACGATGGGCCGCACGATTGTCGCCTCGGGCGTGGATCCGCTCGGATGCAATGTGCCGCCATGACACTGTGCGCAGGCACGGTTGAAAACCACCTTTCCCTGCTGCTCGAGCTCGTTCAGTTCAGGATCAGGATCCGGGAACACCGATGAGCCGCTCAGGATAGCGTCCGAAAGAAGTTCGACCCGGGGAGAAGAAAACAACGACTGCTGAAAGGCCGCGAGGTCGTCTAGCATAATCGTCAGAGGTTCCTGGGAAACTTGGGCGTGCGCGAAGAGTGCGCCACGGGCTTGTTCCTGAAGCGAGCCGAAGCGCGCGTCATGCTGGTAGCCACCTTGCCGGTTCGGTCCATTGGGGTCCTGGCCCATGATTGGCGGGCGTGGGGCTCCCGGCGGCCAGACCGGAGCGACGAAGTCCGGACCGGTGATCCCGACGTTGAGTACCGGCATCACGGCGCGCCAGAGATCAACCGTCGTCTCCGCTGTGGGTTGACCGGTGACTGGGTCAATAAGTTTGACGTTTGTGGGTAACGGCATGGTCACACGCACCAGCCCGTTTTGTATTAGGTTGGAGAAGTCGTGCGCGTTATTTCCGTTCTCGCGGAAGTCGTCGGCATCCACCGGTCTGAACAGCGGATCATCGGCATTTGGATTGATCTCTCGCTCTTTCTTGAGTGCAATGAACCGCGCCATTGCAGACGCTGGAGAAAGCTGGAAGCTGTCTGAAGGCATGTGGCAGTCGGCGCAGGAGCGTCCGTTCCCGCCAAGGCTTTTGAGGTTTCGTTCGTTAAAGGCTGCACGACCTCGCTCTACCGCCGCGGCGCACGGTCGGGGGAAGCAATCATGCTGCATAGCGACTTGTCCTTCTGAGCCCTGCCCGAAACCTGTGTGCGGTATCACAGCGGCAATTAAGCCTATAAGCGCACAACCGAAGAAAGCGATTTTTAAGTTCATAGGTTTGTACATGTTCTTCATTCCTTGTTTGCCCGAGAGGCCGTTAGGTTGTGGAATTCAGGCGATACGTCTTTTCAGACTCGTTTGAGAGAGCCCGTTACAGAGATTCACCAGTTTGTTGACCGCTAATTGAACGTGGCGGATAATCCGTCATGAGCAAGCTAAAAGTCCTTCAAAATTCCCTAAACCTTCCTAAACTTTGCTAACGCGACGATGAACGACAGACCGATGCACCTCTACGACTTCGGCCCGTTCCGTGTCGATGCGTTCAGACGATTGCTACTGCGCGAAGGCAAGCCGGTGCGCATCCCCGCGAAGGCCTATGAGATTCTGCTGGTGCTGCTCGAAGAGAAGGGGCGCCTCGTCGCAAAGGACGAGTTGATGCGGAGGGTTTGGCCGGACGCAGTAGTGGAGGAGAACAATTTAACTGTCAACATGTCGGCGCTGCGAAGGTCTCTTAGGGAGAGCCCGGGCGAGCATCGATATGTGGTCACCATTCCCGGACGCGGATACCAGTTTGTCGCGGACGTGAACCAACATGGTGGGGACTCTGGATTGGTCAGCGAAGCTGCGTCGACGGCGGACCAAAACGTCACTGCAGGAAATTCCGAACCAGGAGGCAATGACGAAGCGAAGCTCATTACGCCGCCCAGCCGCACTTCAGGCTCCGAGCCGGTACAGGTTGCGTCGACGCTGACGAATCAGAGCGCAAAGGACCGAGGTCAGGCGGACGGCTCGCTTGAGATGGCTGACAGTCACACTCCATCAAGTGCAGAACGCCTTGGAAGCGAGTTCAAGCGGCACAAGCTGGCAGTGCTGTTGCTCATGACGGCGCTAATAGCCACGGCAATCCTCGTCTCTTACCTTGCCCCCTCACGAAATGTTGCCCGAGGCGGCAAAGCAGGAATCAGTTCCATCGCAGTTCTACCTTTTGCAAACAATAGCGCTGATCCGAACGCCGAATACCTCTCGGACGGAATCTCCGAGAGCCTGATAAACAGTCTGTCTCAGCTCCCCGGACTTAAGGTCATTGCCAGAAGTTCGAGCTTTAAGTACAAAGGCAAGGAGGTTGACGTTCAGGAGGTGGCCCAAACGCTTGGAGTCGATGCGGTGCTGACAGGCCGTGTGTCGCAGCGGGGCGATGGTCTCATCATCAGTGTTGAACTTGTCGATGCTCGCGATAAGACGCAGCTGTGGGGCGAGCAGTATGACCGCAAAATGTCCGACTTGCTTGCGATCCAGCGGGAGATAGCTCGCGAAATTGTCGAGAAACTTAAGTATAAATTTTCGGGCAAACAGGAAGGGCTTGCCAAACACTACACCGAGAACAACGAGGCCTATCAGCTCTACTTGAAAGGCCGCTTCTACTGGAACAAGCGGACGATGGAAGCGCTCAAGAAATCAATCGACTATTACAATCAGGCAATTGAAAAAGACCCCGGCTTTGCATTGGCTTACGCTGGTGTGGCTGACTCCTATGTAGTGCCGGCTAACCGCCTGGCACCCCAAGACGCAATGCCCAAAGCCAAGGCGGCAGCGATGCGAGCACTGGAATTGGACGAAACGCTCGCCGAAGCACACGCATCATTAGGCCGCGTCTTATCAGCATACGAGTGGGACTGGACAGGTGCCGAGAAGGAATACAAACGCGCCATCGAGTTGAATCCGCGCTATCCGGTGGCGCACGAATGGTATGGCGGATATTTCGAAGCAATGGGCCGCCATGGTGAAGCAATTGCGGAAAGAAAACGGGCTCAGGAACTGGATCCGCTATCTCTCATCATCAACTTTGAATTGGGTTTGGCCTATTACTACGCTCGCGATTACGACAAGGCTATTGTCCAGTTTCAAAAGACCTTGGACTTGGACCAGAACTTTCCACCGGCGCACAATTTCCTCCCTGCCGCTCATGAACAAAAGGGGATGTTTGACGAAGCCATCGCTGAATTTAAGAAGGCGATTCCACTAACCGAGGGAAGTGAATGGACACTCTCAAAGGCTGGTCTCGGCCATGTCTATGCGGTAACAGGCAAGAGACGCGAGGCACGAAAGCAGCTCGAGGAGCTCAAACAACTCTCGGAACGAGAGTATGTGCCGGGCAGCAGCATTGCTTTAATCTATGCAGGTTTAGGGGAACAGGATAACGCTTTTGTCTGGCTCGAAAAGGCGTACGAAGAACACGCCTTTCAATTGCAATGGCTCAAGATAGAGCCGAGGTGGGACAGCGTCCGCTCGGATCCACGTTTTCAGAATTTGATGGGGCGCATAAACCTGCCGCAGTAACGTGCTGTCCTTTTGAGTGGGTAACTCGTTTGAACGAACCCGCGAAACAGGTTATAAGACTAGGCATCGACACATTAAAATAGGGAGAGTGAAACTTGCCGCAGAGTCGTCATCGAAAGTCGTCCAAGGCCAAAAAACGCCCGAAGGGTTTGTACCCGGTGGCCGGCAAAACCGCATCATCGGGGAAAAATCGCAACATGCGAACGGTAGCGATTGTGCTTGTCGCTGTGCTTGCCCTCGGTGCTGTGGCTTACATCTTCATGCATCGAGGTGGGTCCGGCGGCACTGAAGTTACAACCGCGTCTGGATTGAAGTACACCGATCTAGTTGAGGGGACGGGCGCCACGCCGCAGAGAGGTCAGACGGTTACCGTCAATTACACGGGGACTCTGGAGAATGGAAAGAAGTTCGACAGTTCGTTTGATCATGGCAGGCCTGCTGACTTTCGCATCGGCGTAGGACAGGTCATCAAAGGTTGGGACGAAGGCTTGATGACGATGAAAGTTGGCGGCAAGCGCAAGTTAGTCATTCCCGGAAACCTTGGATACCCACAGGGACGACCGCCCGATATCCCTCCCAACTCTACTCTGGTATTTGATATCGAGCTGTTGGGCGTTAAGTAGTACACGTTCGCCTTGCTGGACTGCGCGGCGAGCTCTTAGATCAACCTTGGGAGTACTAATCGCGACTCCCGCATTGTAGGGGCCACCCCTATAATTCCTGGCGATCAGAGTTACTGTCGGTAGAGTGCTGCGGTGATGATGCCCAGTAAGATCTTGTCTACTCCTTCAAACAACACCTGTTTCACCATCAACATCTGCGGTACCGGCTGCACGGCGTAGGCGATAAAGAACGACGGTATCGCGAGCACGAGCCACATCAAGATACCAAATCTGACTCCCTGGCCCAGCCACGGTTTGTTCTCAACTCCCTTCGCATAGACCAGCACCGAGCCGATCGCAAATGAAAGATAGGCAAGGCTGATAAAGAGCATCTTCTCCTCGCCCATGGGCCGATAGTGTTCTTTGATTGCCATGTAATCCGGACCGAGCAGGACACCATGGATAAAAAATCCGGCGAGGTTTGCGACGATGAAGATTACGATGATCGTCAGCACCAGTTTCTTCACGTTCATGGGGGCTCCTTTTTAGGAAGTGATTGTAAACTGCGGAATAGTGGGTCGGATTCTAGCGCGGCCAACTTTAAAGTCCAACGTTCCAGTCCAACGTCCGGGATCCAATAACCGTGCTCTTCTTGTAGAACTTTAAAGATGAGTTCAATGCGGCAAGACACTTGGACCTGGAACTTTGGACGGAGGCCTTTCACGGAGATAGGTTATGAACCTGATCAGCACTCTGGCGATCGCGATGGGAGCCGGCTGGGTGTCCGGCATCAATCTGTACGCTGCAGTAGCAACGCTTGGTCTGCTCGGCCGGTTCGCTCACCTGCGTTTACCTGGCGAGCTTGATGCCCTCACCAGTTGGTGGATTATCGGCATCGCACTCGCTCTATACATCGTGGAGTTTGTCGCCGACAAAGTTCCCTATGTCGACAATCTCTGGGACGCCATTCATACATTCATTCGTGTCCCGGCCGGCGCGGTGTTGGCGGCCACAGCCTTTGGAGATTTTGATCGCTCGATTCAAGTGGTCGCCTTTCTGCTCGGGGGCGGACTTGCGCTCAGCGCTCATGGAACAAAAGCCACTGCGCGCGCAGCAATCAACCTGAGCCCTGAGCCGGTCTCCAATTTCGTTGTCAGCCTGACGGAAGATGTGGTCGCAATCGGCTCGATTCTCCTCTCAATATTCGCTCCGATCATTCTGATCCTGCTCGTCCTGACGTTCCTGGGCGTTTCAATTGTTATCGTTCCCCGAATCATCAAGGCATTGAAGGGAATGATGTTGAATGTGCGGAACGTTTTCGCCTGACCGGGTGGAATTTGATTAGTTAACTCGGCAGGGTTAATCTGCTGGTAATAACAACGCCCACATTCAAAGGCTCAATCAGGAGAGACCAACAGTATGAGTGCCGACACTTTAACAGTGACCGATAACCGTACCGGAAAGCAGTACGAGCTTCCCATTGAAAACGGCACGATTAAGGCTATGGATCTGCGTCAGATTAAGACTGCTGACGATGATTTTGGGTTGATGACTTACGACCCGGCCTTCATGAATACGGCTTCCTGCAAGAGCCGCATCACTTATATTGACGGCGACAAGGGGATTCTCGAGTATCGCGGTTACCCGATTGACCAGCTTGCGGAGAAGAGTACTTACCTGGAAGTGGCTTACCTACTCCTGCACGGAGAACTGCCCACCGACGCCCAGCTCAAAGATTGGATCTGGAACATCACACATCACACATTCATCAACGAGAACATCAAAAAAGTCATCGACGGTTTTCACTACAACGCTCATCCGATGGGCATGTTCGAAGCCACGTTAGGCGCGCTGTCTACCTTTTACCCTGACGCCAAGGACATCTTCAACGAGGAGTTGCGCTGCAAGCAGATCTACCGCTTGATTGCGAAGGTGCCGACGATCGCGGCCTTCGCATTCCGTCATCGCATTGGAATGCAGTACTCGTATCCCGACAACGATCTCAGTTATGAGGGGAACTTCCTCAACATGATGTTCAAGACGACGGAGTTGAAGTATGAACCCAATCCGACGTTGGAACGTGCGCTCACTGTGCTTTTCATTCTCCACGCTGATCACGAGCAGAACTGCAGCACCAATGCGATGCGCAGCATTGGGAGCGCACAGACTGATCCCTTCTCGGCGCTCGGTGGCGCCGCAGCCGCGCTCTACGGTCCATTGCATGGCGGCGCAAATGAAATGGTGTTGCGCATGCTGAAGGAGATTGGTTCGGTTGATAAGATTCCCGACTACGTGAAACGCGTGAAGGCCGGCGAGTTTCGCCTGATGGGCTTTGGTCACCGCGTCTACAAAAATTTTGATCCCCGCGCCCAGATAATCAAGAAGGTCGCTTACGACGTCTTTGAAGTTACCGGTAAGGATCCACTGCTGGACATCGCCATAGAACTGGAGCGAATCGCACTCGAGGACGAGTATTTCGTGAAGCGCAAACTTTATCCGAACGTCGATTTCTACTCGGGGATCATCTATCAGGCAATGCGATTCCCGCTCGATATGTTTCCGGTGCTCTTCGCCATTCCGCGGACATCCGGATGGTTGGCACAGTGGGTTGAGTTACTCGACGACAAGGAGCAGAAAATTGCGCGGCCGCGACAGATTTACCTTGGCCAGCGCACTAGAGATTACGTTCCTCTCGCGAAGCGACG
>JBDTYQ010000060.1:0-22360 GCA_040005515.1 bacterium | reverse complement strand
TTCATCGAAACTCGCAAGAACGCCTGGCAGCGGCTCGAAGAGCTGTTGAAACTTCTGAACAGCACCTCGCTGAAGAAATTGCATCGCGAGGAGGTTCGGGAGTTGGGCCGTATCTACCGGCGCACCGCTTCGGATCTCGCAATCGCGCGTGCCGAATCGCGCGATCCGCGACTAGTCAATTACCTAAACAGCCTGGTGATTCGCGCGCACGGACGCATCTATCGAGCGGAAGCGCAGGGCGGAGAACGCATTCGTGGTTTCTTTGCGAGGGAATTCCCGCGCACCTTTCGCCGTACCTGGCGTTACACTGCGCTAGCGTTCGCTGTGTTCTTCGTGTTTGGAGTCATCGGATTTGTCGGCACCTATCGCGACCCGGACTTCTCTGAAATCGCAGGAGTACCGCCTTCCTTTCGCGAGTTGCGCATCGAAACCAAAACACACTGGTGGGAAGAGTTGAACAACGCGAACCAGGTCGGCGCCAGCTTCATCCTTACCAATAATATTCAGGTAACGATCTACACGTTTGCTTTTGGCGCACTCGCCGGCGTCGGCACCTTGTTCTATCTCGCTTACAACGGCGCGAACATCGCGTCTGTCCTGGCGCTCACCTACCGCGCGGGATTTGGGAATGATTTGTTGACGTTCATGGTGGGTCATGGCGTGATCGAGCTCTCCTGCATTTTCATTGCGGGAGGAGCCGGACTGCTAATCGGCAGCGCTCTGATCATGCCCGGTGACCTGTCGCGTGGAGACGCATTCAAGACGCGCGGCAAGGATGCAGTGCGGCTGATGATGGGAGTCGCCGTGTTGCTGGTAATCGCGGGAACAATAGAGGGTTTCATTTCGCCGGCGCCGATTAATCCGAAGATCAAATTCAGCATCGCGGCGATCACGGGGATGGCGTTGTACTCGTACCTTTTATTGGCTGGAAGGGAACCGATTGTGGGGAAAGGGGAACAGGGTCAAAAGGATGAAGGATGAAGGCGCGATTCGAGAGATCTTATATGCTCGCGCTGCTCACTTCTTAATCTAACCTTACTCTCGTTCGTCACCTTCTTTGTTGCTCTTTCTTATTCATCCTGCATCCCTGATCCTTTCAAAGCAGCCCTCGTTCCTTCACCTGTAAATACTTTTCCAGGAGCGCCGGTGCGAGTGCTGCCGCGGTCACGTCGAGCGCCAGACCGCCCTGTGATTCAACGAGTCGCAGCGCACCTTCACGCAGGTGCATGATCTCTTCGGCAACCGATTGCGTGAACAACTCACGCGTGTTTTCCGGCGCATCACGAACAACTGCTTTCAAATCACGATCGGCGATTGTCACCACGAGAGGAAGATGACGCGGTCTCAGTAGTTTCAGAGACGCAAGCAACTCCTTCGAACCTTCCTCATCAACAAGATCAGTTAGTAACACAACCAGCGACCGGCGTTTGCTGTTGGCGGCGATGAACTCAAGCGCTCGCGCGTATGAAGGCTCGATCATTTCCGGTTCAATCGCATGGAGCGCCTCCAGCGCCGCATCGAGATGATCGCGCCCGCGGCCCGGTGGCAGATACTTCAGTACGCGGCGGCCAAAAACCATCAACCCCGCATTGTCACCGCCTCTCGCAGCGGCTGACATTAACGCGAGCGCGGCATGCACCGCAGAATCCAGTTTTGTTTCCTGCTCAATACGCGCGGTCATCAAGCGCCCCGCGTCGATAGCGATCAGAATCGTCTGGTCTCGTTCGATCTGATATTGCCGCGTCGTGAGCTTGCCGCGTCGCGCTGTGGCCGTCCATGAGATGTGCCGCAGTTCGTCGCCACGCACGTACTCGCGCAGCGATTCAAATTCACGACCCTCGCCGCGCCAAGACGTCTTGCGATGAGCGGCGACGAGGGAACGCGCGCCCAGTGCCTTCAGCTCCGCCTCGCGTGCCCGCCTCATGTTTGGATAGACCTTGACTGTCACGGGCTCGCCCATCTTCAGATGACACCAGGCTAGACCGAGACGCGAAAGAAAGCGGACAGCAGTTTGGCCGAATTGGAACTGGCCTCGCTTTGGAGGCGTCAGGTTGTAAAGCAAAGCCGCCGAACTTTGCGCCTGCAGCTTTACTCGCGCTTCGCGCAAGCCTGTCAATTTCAGCTGCGGCGGATACTCATCTTTGATGATCAGGACTATCGGGAGCGGTGTGGTGTTCTGCATGCTGATCTGAACTTCCGTCGCGGCGCCGACCGCGAAGCGTCCAGCGAACTCACGCGTAATACGCACTCCTGCCCTGAGGCGACTGCGGCGAGCGTCAAAGATCACGAGAGCTATCAGTCCGAGATCGTAAGCGAGAGTCAGCCAGCGTAGCCAGGGTCGGCCCCAGGATAAAGAGAGCGGCAAAAAGCCGAGGGCGACGAGAAGGTAGAAGCGTCTGCTGAAAACGAATCCCATCGTTGTCATGCCTGCCGAGCAGAACCGGCTTCATCAAGGATGGTTAAAACGAAATGGCAGCCACAGCTGCTACATGTAATCGTACCGGCAGAATTCGGTTGGGGAGTTCCACAACGTGGGCAGAGCAGGGTAGGAAACAAACGCTGATCGGACTCGAGAGGCTTCCCGTCGGCCTGCATCAGGTCACCGCGGCTCAGGCGATGGAAGATCGGCATCGTGATCGTGAGGGCCGCGACCATGATCGAAGTGGTGCCGAGGATGCGAAATCCAAAATCGCCGGTGGGTTCGAAGCAGATGATGTAGACGACCAAAACAGCAAGGAAGAAGATCGAGCAGAGGGCAGCGATTCTGGCCCATTCGAACTGTCGCGCAAGTCGCGCCAGCGAGACGAGGCAGGCATGCGCGGTTGCGGCGGCCAGAACGCCAACAGAAGCTGTGACCTTCCAGTAGTCCTCCTTGTCGGCTTCGGTCCAGATGCCAAGGGTGAGCAAGAGCGCGGCTCCGATGGCGAGCATGACGCCTGCAGTCGGCAGAAACTTTGTGTGTTTACTCTCCCACAGCGCTCCCGACGCGAGGGCGCAGATGCTCGCGGCGGAAATGGTGAGGGTGGTCATGATGATTCTGATTTCAAACTCGCCGAAGTTACCGGTGAGAATAGCCAGAATTCCCAGTGCGGCGCTGATGCCGACTGAAATGATCAAGAACCAGAGAGCGACTTTTTTAGGGCTCATAAGAGATCGTGTTCGCGTTACACCGCTACCTTGGCACTTCGGCACTTCTCAGGATGTCTGTGATCACCGCATCGGCCGTGGCGCCGTCCAATTCCGCTTCGGCGCGCAAGGACAGCCGATGCCGCAGGACGGGGCGCGCGATATCGCGCACGTCGTCTGGGGTCGCGAATTCACGTCCGCGAATACTCGCGAGGGCCTTCGCACAAAGGAGTAGCGCGACCGAAGCACGCGGACTGGCGCCGTAATGCACGAATGGGTGCGTACGTGTGCGCCTCACGATGTCTACCGCGTAATGCTGGACACCCGGTTCCATCCGCGCGCTACTCACCTCCACGCGACAGCGAGAAATCGCGTCCGGTTCCGGTAGCGGCTGGATGACAACTTGGTCGAGACGACGGGAATTGAAGCCGGCATCCCAGTTGGCGACCACCTGCCGTTCCTGCGCTTCTTCCGGATAGTCGAGCAGGATCTTCAAAAGAAAGCGATCAAGTTGCGCCTCGGGCAGCGGGTACGTGCCTTCGTACTCGATGGGATTTTCTGTCGCCAGGACTGTGAAGATGGGGGAGAGGGCATGACGTTCTCCGTCGATCGTCACCTGTCGTTCTTCCATCGCCTCGAGCAGCGCCGCCTGAGTTTTTGGTGGCGTGCGGTTGATCTCGTCCGCGAGCAGGATGTCCGTGAAGACTGGTCCCTGCCGCAGGCTGAACGATGATGTGGCGACGTTGAAGATGTTCGTGCCGGTGATGTCGGAAGGCATCAAGTCCGGCGTAAATTGGATCCGGCCAAAATTCGCGTTGATGATGCGCGCCAGCGTTTTGACTGTCAGTGTCTTCGCTGTGCCGGGGACCCCCTCGATCAGCGCATGACCCTCGGCGAGCAAGGCGATCAGGATTTGCTCGATTGGTTCGTCCTGACCAACGATGACTTTGCGTAGTTCGGTTCTAATGTGTGCAACGGTTGAGGAGACGTAGTCTGGCATGTTCTTAGTTGTTCGCTTTCTGGATTGACTTGGTTTTCGGTCTTTGGTCTCTGCTTTTTGAACGTTGAACTTAGTGCTCAGGACTCATGCTTCGAAGACCAAAATACCAAAGGCCCCAGACCAAAGCACCCAAGCTCAAGAACAATGCTCAACGTAGCAACTTTAACTTCTCCGCGTTGCCTGCTTCGCGTCGCGGGAGCGCAGGCGCAGGCCGAGCGTACTTTCCAAATCGCGTAGTCGCTTAGCCAGCAGGATCGCCTTTCTTTCAGTTAAAGGCGCGCCGTTGATTACTTCCTCACATTGGCGCATCAGCACCTCCAGGGAATGCGCTTCCAGCACAGAACGCGCTGCAACTCGCGACGCTATCTCAGATCGAGGACTGTTGTAATCCATGCCTGCATAACGCGCCAGCACACGACGCGTTCGCGAATAGATATTTTCCAGTGCGAGATCAAAAGCGCGCGCCCGTTGTTGCAGCTCCGCCATCGACGCCACAAACTCCAGGCTGGAGCGCCGGTCGACAAAGGGAAGCGGGAGTGGCCGCGCAAACCGCCTGCTTCGCGTCCACAAGACCAGCAGGACTAACAATGCGATCTGTCCCACAACCGGCAGAATTGGCGTGCCGGAAAAGTATGCGGCTATCGCATTGCGCGTTGTACCTCGTCCCTGGTGATACTCATCAAAAGCTATTAACCCGGTATTCGTCAGCATATTCAGAGCAAGCTGTAGGTTGTCCTGAAGCTGGATGCCGCCGTTTGAGAAAATATACGGATCGGAAAGTACGATAATTCGTCCCGCGCCATGCGGATAATCCAACAGCAACGCGCCTCGTGAATCGGCGAGATGAACGACGGGAGCAGGAGAAGCCGGAACAGGATTCGTCGCGCCCCCGGGTTCCGGCGCCGGCGCTGTTTCTCCCCCGTCGTTGCCCAGGACAGTCTCACTTATGCCGCCTGCTTTCTCCTTCGTTTTCGGTGCGAAGCGAATCGCAGCAGCGAGACGCGAGGGGAGAACCGCGTCCACGTTCTGGGTCAGCAAGGTTGGCTGGACAGGATGTACCGGCTTAACGTTCGCAGTCATCTCGTCAGTTTTGGCCGGATCGACTGTGTAGGGCGCGACGCCGCTTAATTCAGTGTCGACTTTCCATTCGCCGGAGGCCGGCAGGAGGCGCGCCTCGGGATTGCGGTCGACAAGGACCAGGCGACCTCCAGCTGCAACCCAAAGGAGCAAACTCTCGGCTTCTTCCTGATCGAAGGCCAAAGGCGTATCACCGACGACCACGAAAGTCTCGACCTTTAATTGGTTGTCGGAGAGCAATCGCCCGGGTACTTCACGCCAGCGCATTACTCTGTATCCAGATTCGCTGAGGAGATCATAGAGCGCTCGCGTCCCGGTTGGACCAGCGTGGTAGGTTGAGCGGTTGGGGGCGACTTCGTTGTCGGGCCGATCTTCCTTGCTCTCGTAAGTGGCGGCGTTAATTACAATCAGCACGCCCACGACGAGTACGATCGTTACAAAGATAGTTAGTTTCTGCCCCATTATTTCTCAGCGTCGCAATGCCTGTTTATATCCGTCTCTAAAGCTATTCCAATCCGCGTCCGTAGCGAGCACAAACCCATACCAGTGTCGCTCGAAGCTGTCAGTCAACAGCTTGACGTCGCTGTGCAGTGGTTCGAGCGCACGCAAGGAGCGGAGGTAGTCGCGGTTTGTCTTGTGCTGCTCAAGGCTGATGATCTTTCGGTCTCCTAGTTCCACGAGTAAGGCGATATAGGCCTGGCGAATCGCCGCCCGCAACTCGCCACGTCGAGCGAGCGCTTCAGCCCCATTCAACAGATCGAGGGCCGACTGATCGGGTTCGAGGCGTTCCCCCAAAACAATTCGCGGTCGGTCTTTAACCTTCTTTTTTGCGCTCCGGCGTCCGAACAGCCGCGGCGCAAACATTTTCGCAACGTAGGCGAGCACGCCAACTCCGAGCAGGATCACGAAGATTTGCGCAAGCAGAGTCAGCAGGTTGGCGCTGCCTGGCTCTAACGGCTTCGGCTTTGGCAGCAGATCTTTCAGCCACTTTACTAATTCGTTCCAAACACGGGAGAGCGCACTGGGAGGCTTCTGTCCCTGGACGTACTCCGGTCGCTGCATTATCTCAGCGAGCTTCTGCCGGGCTGCGACTTTGTCCCCAGCGGCTGTGTTCGCTTTTTCCAGTTCGCCGGCGCGCTGCTCCAGAGCTTGTAGACGTTCAGTCATCCGCGCGAGAAGATCAGCTCGGTTCCCCGGCGTCGCCTGCTCATACTTGTCCAGTTCGGTATGAAGCCATGAGTTATCGGCATTGATAACCGCGTGGTTCAGTTCGATCGTTTCTGTCTGCGGAAGCGCGCCACGCACAGCGCCTGTTGTCTCTCTGATACGTGCTTCGCGCGCTTGACCGGTGTCGCTTTCATCTGTCTGTGCCAGCGTAGTTAACGCCAGCAGCGCGCGCTGGAGTCGGATATGGTAGTCGCCCAGCGGCATCGCTGAACAAATGGGAGTAGCTTGTAATGAGAGCAGCACAACTACGCAAAAGAATATTGAGCGCAACAATCCCGCTGGTAAGCCAGCGTAGCGGATGACTCGTGAGCTGCTGTTCACTGCGTTGAGTAATTGAGACACGCGGGCGATCCTACCTGAGCCCGAGAACGTTGCCTGACGAGATGGGCCCTTTAACGAAGCTTGGCCGGCTCTGCGAGATCGCCGGCGCAAATGGTGACGTCACATTCAGCTGCGGCATTTCCGGGAGATGTTGCGAAGCCATCAACTCGATGTCGTAGCCTTCATGGCGGACACGCTCGTCCACATAAAGTAGAGACAGCCCCAGCATCCACACCGGAGCCAGCACGATCGAACTCAGTGGCTCCAGGACGCTGTAGCCTATCGCATACCACGCCGGCCACTGCGTCGCATTCCATGGCGAGGGGTCAATGCCGTTCAAATAGCCGTACCACCCCAGCGGAATCACCAGGATCATTAGAGCAGACCAGGTAGTGAAGTAACTGAACAACGCCATGGCCATGAGGCGACGAACATTCCCTCGCGCGAGTGAGAAGCTGCGACCCACGGATGCAAAGATCCCCTTGCCTTCAACCATCATTACCTGCGGAACATACGCGACACGTCCGACGAAGAAGAAGAACAGCCAGAAAGCAAAGGCCGAAGCGCTAATAACCCCGATAGCTCCTCCAATCACCAGGAATACAGGAGAGGCGATCTGCGCCATTACCAGTCCGACTACAGCCACAATAGTGACGACCATGTACCAACCGAAGAACGCAACCATGAATGAGACGATGATCCACAACAGCATCAGCACTGACGCGCCGAGCAGTGGCCAGAAACGCGCACGCACTGCCGCGTAAGTGGTGCGCACTGAGACGGGTTCATTCCGGAGCAAGTGGGTCACAAGATTGCGCGCGGCGCCGCCCATGACGATCAAGCTGAAGATATGGCCGCCAGCTGCTAAGCCGAGACCTCCGAAGAGAAGTAATAAATAGCCGACCAGTGAAAGACCGCTTGGCGTGGTGAAGATCGTGCGCCACGCAATCGAAAAGAGCACTGAGCCGACAGCGGAGACGATGACTGGCGGCGCAGCTATCCGGAGCAGGGTTCCGAAGTGGAGGCGATAGAGACGGACCGCGCGGTCGATCAGGTCGCCGGCGCCCAAAGGAGCGAGAGGAAGCTGATTCGCGATGATGGTTGGCATTGACGAGTCAGAGTTACTGACGGTTCGGAATTCGCGACAGAGTAACACAGCGGATTGCTCACCGTGCTTGGGCCTGGATATAGCTAGCATGGGCCGCTGCCCTCAAATGTACTGGGCCAGATTATCCAGGTTTTTGGATAATCTCTATGAAATCGTGCCGGAGCGAAGTGTTCAGACAGGAAAAAGCAAAGTTTTTCTTCAAGCAATTTGCCTGGTCATTATTGGCGCGCAACTTGCTCATTCGGCAGTTTGCCAACAAGGATGGGTGTTCTGTCACTCGCCTCAATTCGTCGACATATCGTTTCGAAACCCTCAAAGAGACTCTTGACGGAGGAGAATATGAAG
Organism: bacterium; assembly: GCA_040005515.1. Taxonomy (GTDB): domain Bacteria; phylum Acidobacteriota; class Blastocatellia; order Pyrinomonadales; family Pyrinomonadaceae; genus PSRF01. Next base: position 14,156 of record JBDTYQ010000060.1, on the reverse strand, counting down.
AAATCTTTTGCTTTTAGAACAGGCCTGATCCTGACGGCGGCCCTTTTCGTCGTCCTGTTCCAGGCAGCACCCACATTCGCGCAATTGACGCGTGGTGCTATCTCAGGAACTGTACGTGATCAGGCTGGGGCAGCAATCCCCGGAGTTCAGGTACATGTTGTTAATCCCAGGACCAACGTCTCAAGGGATTCCATTACTAACGATGAAGGTTTTTACCGCGTCGGGGCTCTCGACCCAGGCACCTATGTAGTCACATTCGAGAAAGCGGGCTTCTCCAAAGCGGAGAACCGGGAAGTAGCTGTAAATCAGTCGAATGAAATCAGCTTCGACACGGACTTGAAAGCAGGCGGCATTACAGAGACGGTCGACGTGACTGCTCAGAGCGAAGCTATCACGCTCAACAAGACGAACGCGACAGTGGGCCTGACCGCTACTTCGCGACAGGCGGTGGAGTTGCCCCTCGGCGGCGGGCGTAACATAAACAATCTTGCGTTGCTGTCCCCGAACGTCTTCAGCGCTCCCGGCTCATCCGGTATCTCGGCCAATGGCCAGCGCGCACGCAATAACAATTTCACGATCGACGGTTCTGATAACAACGACATCAGCGTTACCCTGCCAACTACTTCGGTAGTTCCGGAAGCAGTAGCCGAGCTTCAAGTGCAAACCAACGCGTACAGCGTTGAGTACGGCCGCAATTCGGGAGCGCAGATCAACGTTATCACGAGGTCAGGAACGAACAATTATCACGGCGATCTTTGGGAGTACTATCGAGGCAGCCGTTTGAACGCGCTCGATAATCTTGAGAAGGCTTCTGGCCTAACTCGACCGGCGCGCTTCAATCGCAATCAGTTTGGTTTTGACATCGGTGGCCCGGTGCTCCTGCCCCGGTTCTTTGGTGAGGGTGGCAAGAGCCATCTTGGCTATGACGGCCGCAACCGCACGTTCTTCTATTACCTCTATCAGGGCGACCGCATCCGTACCGGCGCCGGGTTGGGCGGTTCGGTCAGGATCCCGACTCCCGCCGGTTTCGCCGCACTTCAAAGTGTCCCCCTGGGAGCCGGACAGACGGTCGCCAGCCGCCAAGCAGTTTTGGGTCGCCTCGGTTTCCTCAGCGGAGTCTATGCCAGCGGGGTGCAGTTCCGAACCCTGAATAATCAGACAGTTAATGGCGTGTCAATTCAGACGGGTCTGACTAACGTCGGTATCGCGCAGCCGAGCGATGCTTACAACAACACTTTGAGAGTCGACCACAAGCTGACGGAAAACGACAACCTTACCGCACGCTACATCGCGAACAAGTCAGTTGACGTGAACGTAATCAGCAACCTCGCATTCGGCTCAACCTTCGCGGGCAATCAGAACATTCTCGATCAGAACCTGGCGCTCAGCGAGACTCACGTTTTCAATTCGAATATTCTCAACGAGTTCCGCTTCTCGTACGTCCGTCGCAACCTCGGCTTTCCTGAGAACGATGCGACCAGTCCGACCGCTACGATCTTTGGCTTGTTCACGATCGGCGGCGCTAGCAACTTCCCACAGGGTCGCGTTCAGAACAGCTACCAGTTCTCAGACACGCTTAGCTACCTGCGCGGTAATCACTCGTTCAAGTTGGGCACGGACATCCGCAAGATTCAGTTAAAGAACATCGCGGCCTTCGACTCAAAGGGCACGTTCAACTTCAACAATCTTCAGGACTACGTCAACAACTTCGCTTTCACCTTCCAACAGGCGCTGCAAACGTCGAGCTTCGACGCGCACCAGCTCCAGCAGTTCTACTTCGCGCAGGACGACTGGCGCGTTACCCCGAATCTGACGCTTAACCTCGGCCTCCGTTATGAGACCTCTAATGCGCCGTTCGGTTTCTTTGGTGCGACCGACGCGGCCAGCCTGGCGGCACTTGTACCTGGACCGGTGAAGCGCGATAACAACAACTTCGCGCCGTCTTTCGGATTCAACTACAGCCCGCACCCGGAGAGCGGTTTCATGAAAACCATCTTCGGCGACGGCCTGTCCAGCATCCGTGGTGGTTACAGGATTAACTACGACATCCTGTTCTATAACATCCTGACGGTGAACGCCTCGAACTATCCTCGCGTCGTCGTCGGTCTTCTCAACAACCAGCAGAACCTCTATCCGAACGTTGCCGCGGTGAGTGGCAGCGCGGTTTTCAATCCGCTGGCTACTTACGTCAACACACCCGCGGATGCCAAGACGCCCTACTCGCAAATCTTCAGCCTTAGCTGGCAGCGTGAGTTCATGCGTCACTGGGTAGTTGAATTTGGTTACGCCGGCAGCCGCTCGCTTAACCAGATCAATCAACTCCAGGGCAACCCTGCGATCCTGACGGCCGCACAGGCTGCTTTGGTTCGCTCGACGCAGAACGCTGCGTCTATTCCGTCAACGCAGTTGCGCCGCGTGTTACCGCAGTTTGGTTCACGCGTTTTTATCGCAACAACTTCGCAGGCAACTTATAATGCGGGCTTTGTTAACCTGACGAAGCGCTTCTCTCGTGGACTGCAGTTCAGCGTTGCCTACACCCGCAGCAAGCTGATCAGCGACAACGACGAGTCTCTCGGCGTGGGATCAATAACCGGTGGTTCACCGCAGGTGCCGCAAAACTACAACGATGTACGGAACGACAAGAGCTTGTCTGCTTTCGACCGCAAGCATCGCCTCGTGGCCAACTTCATTTACGAAGTGCCTGTCTTTAAGGGTAACTTTTTCCATCACGGCGTTGGCCGGGGTATCTTCGGTGGCTGGCAAGTCTCCGGCATCATCACGCGCCAATCCGGTCAACCCTTCACGATTCTGACGGGTGTGGACTCGAACGGTAACGGCACGTCCGGTGGCGACCGTCCGAACTTCAACCCGAGTGGTACATTCGCCTTTGACCCGGTCACGGGGAACTGGCGTACCTTCACCAGCTCGCTCGTCACCGGACGGTTCTTAGTGCCACTCGGCACTAACGGCCTGCCACTCGCGAACAGTCTGGGAGAGGGCAGCCTCGGCAAAAATACCTTCCGCACGCCTGGTTTCTACAACAGCGACCTCAGCTTGCAGAAGAGGATCCATGTCACTGGCGAAAACTCGCGGTACATAACTCTCCGCGCTGATTTCGTGAATGCTTTCAACCAGGACAACTATGGTCGACCGATTAACAGCATGGTCAACCCTGACTTCGGGAAGAACACGAATAACTGGGGGAACCGTTCCATCACAGTGAGTGGAAAGTTCACCTTCTAGAATCCGGTGACGGATTTGTTTCTCACTCAGAGACAATCTCAGTGACTTGAAGAGGCACCTCCTCGCGGGGTGCCTTTTTGTTATTCGAGGGTCATCCTTCTGTAAGTGTTTCATATTGAGCTGTGTGCGCTCCGGTTCTTCAAAGCGTTGGGACCGGGCCGAAAGGAGTGAGGGGATGAGAGTAATGCCGAGTCTTATGTTGCTCTTCGGGATGATGTTGGTCGTGCAGGCACAACAGCCTTCACCTCACACGCCGGTGGCTGTGCAGGTCCCAACGGATTTGCTCGTCGTCAGATGTAGCTGGGAACGCGAACGCACGCCCGGCTGGGACAAGGCGACAAATGGCCCAGAGCCGTACGACATCATGCTCGCTCGAGTGGCGAGTGAACGTGCATTGCAGACGGCGCGCAATGCCAATCAGAAGGGAATCGCGAACAGGGCCGAGGACTCAAAAAAAGTACTGGAACGCGCCGGCAGCATCACGGAAAAAAACGGCAAAGAGGTCGAGCGGCCGCGACATGGTTACCGTTATAAGGTGGTGATGAAGAATGCCGGAGAGAAAACGATCGCGTCGGTAGATTGGGATTACCTGATCACCGATCCAAACGAGAGCAACGAAGTCTCGCGTCATCAGTTCACCAGCGACGAAAAGATCCGGCCGGGGAAAGAAAAAGAGTTGTCCGTGTTCATCTTTTCCGCTCCTACTAAGGTTGTAAGCTCTCACGCGCAGGACAAGGATCGACAACCGCTGATCGAAGAAGTAGTACTAATGCGGATTGCATACTCTGATGGTACGGTTTGGCAGCGGCCCTGACTGTGGGGCGCGCAGACAGCTCACTGGATCGGCGGCTGATGCACTGAGAGTAGTTATACGACGCGAGCTTTAGAGGCTTGTCCTTTTAATTGAGATGACCGCTTGGGAAGTTATCGACTTCGAAGCGGGCTGGACCGTAATCCAGTGTACGCAGTCTTCTAAACGGCAATAAGGTCGACCCTTCCGTCAAGAGCGCCAGAATCACGATCAGCGGAAATTCTTTTCCGAGCTTTCGTGCACGAAAACTCGGAACCAATAATTCCGAATTCGATCCGAGAATCCGCCCGACTCTTTACCTGCCTCCAAAATTCCAGCCTTATCCAAATCTTACGAAACATTTTTTCGAAAGAGAGAAAGTGACACGGTCCAAGTCACTCGTTCTTGCTAGCAAAACTTTTCTTGATCGCCTTGGCGCACGAGTTGCGCTTTCAACATCTCGCAACCCCAGGCGTAAGTGATGGGATGCCGCAAAGTGTTCGATCACGATCCGAGTTTAAAGATCTCAAGGAGCGTAAGAATGAGAGAATCCAAATTTTCGGTTCTAGCCACAGTAGTATTGCTGCTTGCATTGGGCACGGCAGCGATCGCGCAAACCAGTAAGGGTTTTGTGGTCGGAACCATAGTCGATCAGAATGGAGGCGCTGTCTCTGGCGCCACCGTCAAAATCACAAATACAGAAACAGGTGTCGTTCGCGAAACAACCTCACAGTCGGACGGCGGCTTCCGTCTCGATGCTGTCGATCCCGGCACGTATCGTTCTGAGATTAGTGGCGCGGGTTTCAAGTCTTCGGCGCGCGAGAGTCTTGTAGTTGCTGCCGCGCAAAGCACTGACCTTTCCACCAGTCTGGAAGTTGGCAATCCTGCTGAAACAGTTACAGTCACGTCCGGTTCGTTCATTGAGTTACAAACCACGGACGGCACTCGCGTGAATACACTAAACACGCGGGAGATTACTGAGTTACCGGTTGCCGGTCTCAACCCCGTGAACCTCGTGTTCACTTTGCCGGGCGTCGTTGATCCCGGTGGTTTGGCCGGCGGCTTCGTGCAGGGCACAGAGTTTTCGGTCAACGGTCTTCGCCCGCGCGCTAACAACCAGTTGATCGACGGTCTTGAGAACAACGACAACTCCATCACGGGCCAGTCGTACCAGCCCACAGTTCGAGATGGTTACTCTGAAGTAACTATCCTTGGCAGTAACTTCTCAGCTGAGTACGGTCGCGCAGGTGGTGCGGTGGTTAATGTCATCACGAAGTCAGGAACGAACGAGTTCCATGGTTCGGTCTATGACATCAACCAGAACTCGGTCTTCTCGTCGCTCACTCCCGGTCAGAAAGCGATTGAGAACCTGAAGGACGTTCCGAAGTTCAACCAGAACACTTTTGGTTTTTCCCTGGGTGGTCCGATCGTGAAGAACAAGCTTTTCTTCTTCGGCACCTTCCAGCGAGACTTGTTCCGTGCGGGAGGAGTCTCAGGCACGGCGATCGTTCCGACTGCAGCAGGCGCTGCTCAACTCCGTGCCCTCGTGGCGCCGGGAGTTAATCCGGCGTTGGATCAGTACCTGGCCATCGTCAGCACGTTCCTCGCTTCTACTGCCGACAGGAATATCGGTATCGAAGCTGCAGGCACTCCGGGTCGTACGCTGATACCGTTCGGCGTAGCAGCGCGACAGAGCGCCCAGCCCGTGAACACCGATGACTACATCACGCGAGTTGACTGGACACCGACATCCAAAGACAGTCTGTCGTTCCGTTACTTGCGTAACAGTCAGATCTTCAACAACCAGTTCCCAAGCGGGTCGCTTGCTGGCGGTCAGTTCCCGGGTTTCGAAGTTGACGTTCCCGGCACCGCAGACAGCTTCTACGCCAGCTACACGCGCAACCTTTCGGCGAACACGACTAACGAGTTTCGGTTTGGTCGCGCGGCATTCGATGTACTCTTTGGACCACGCGATTCAGCGTTGTCTACAGCTGGTCCGACGATCCTGATCAATACGGGAACCATTTCGCAGGTCGGTCTGAATGCGGTATTCCCGCAGGGACGTAACTTCAAGAATTATCAGTTCCAGGACACGATCACGCACACGATTGGTAACCACACTCTACGAGTTGGTTTTGACGTCCTCGCGCAGCGCGGTACGCAACTGGTGCCAATCAATACGCGAGGAGCGTTGAGCTACACCTCAGGCGGCGGATACACGGCGCTTGGGAACTTCGTTCAGGGCTTTTCCGGCCCAGGCGGCTCAGCCAGCAAAGTCTTCGGCAACGGTGCTGAAAAATCAGACGTCACGAACCAGGCTTATTTCATCAACGACCAGTGGCGTGTACGTGACAACTTCAGTTTGAATCTCGGCTTGCGTTACGAAAACTTCGGCGTTGTTTCAAACAATGCTCCGTTCCCGGCCTTCGGCGGCTTGTTCTCAGAGCCGCTTACGCGCGTCGAACAGAGCAGAGACAACAACAACTTCGGACCGCGATTCAGCTTCGCTTACACTCCGCGTTTTATGGAAAGCCTCTTTGGCGAAAACAAAACGGTGATTCGCGGTGGTATGGCTGTTAACTACGACGTGTTCTTCAACAATATTCTGAGCAACACGGTCGCGACCTTCCCGAACTCACTTGGTGGAGCTACCACCGCGCCAACCGGTGCAGGTGCGGGTCGCGGCCTGGCGAACTTCGGCGCTCAGTCGCTGCCAACTACCGCGACTATCAATCCGCGCGCAACCGTGAACTCGGTGGATCCGCACCTGGTCAACCCGATGACTTACGTCTGGAATCTGGGCATCCAAAGGGAACTTCCCGGACGCAATATCATTGATCTCGCTTACGTCGGATCGCGCGGAACTCACCTGTTCCTCAGTGAGCAGATGAACCCGGGAATCAACGGTGTGCGCGTCAATCCGGCTCGCGGTTCCATCACAGTTCGCACGAACGGCGGCGATTCGATCTATCACTCGTTGCAGGCCCGCCTCGAGCGTGGCTTTAGTAACGGGTTCCTGTATCGCGTTGCTTACACGTTCTCGAAAGCGATCGACAACACTGGCAGTGAAGTGTTCGCACAAACAGGCGGCGATGCGCGCGGCTCCAATCCGTTCAACCGCAGGGATGATCGCGGGTTGGCCGCCTACGACGTGCCGCATCGTTTGTCAGTCGTCGCGCTCTGGGATTCGTCCAGCATGTTCAAGGACGGCATGAAGGGCAAGATCTTAGGAGGCTTCACGTTGAGCACCATTTACCGGATTCAATCCGGCAACCTGGAGTCACCATTTATCGGAGGCGCGGATCTCAACGGCGATTTGAATTCGTTCAACGATCGTCCGTCGCTCAGCAATCCCAATGCGCCGCAAGATCGCGTGGCATTCTCCAACGCGTTCTTTGGTGGTTCGTCACCGACGGGTTATGTTGACCTTAACGGGAACAACATCGTCCTGAGTGACGCTCGTTACTTCGTTGACCCGGCGAACAGAACTAACATCGCCGGGCGCAACACGCTTCGTTCGCCCAACTCTTCGCGGTTGGACACGAGCTTGGGCCGATCTTTCAAGATCCCATTTACACCCTGGGAAACCGACAGACTTGAGATACGTATGGAGTTCTTCAACGTACTCAATCACCCAAGCTTCACCTGGGATAACTACTGGAGCAACGGCGACGTTTTCAACTCTGACTTCAACCAACCGCGGGAGAATCAGGGTGGGACGGCCGGGCGAACTGCCCGCATCCAGATTCGCTATAGCTTCTAGCTTACTTCAACTCATAACGTTGAACCTTCGAGGGCGGCCGCACGGGCCGCCCTCTTTTTTTGAGGAGGGATAGATCAAACCTGAGTAATTCGCAGGTCAGGAAGGCGGACCCTGTCCCAGCCTCGGCATGAAAGACAGCGAGCGATTAATGAGCTCCTGGAGAACTGAGATTGAATTGAGTTGTATGCGAGTGACTTCTATTCTACCCAGGGAGCGGGAACAGGGTCCGCCTTCCTGCGAATTATTCAGGCTTGAGAGTTCTTCACGACCTCAAACTCGAAATGCAGTTCCTTCCCTCTGCAGATCGTGCTGAGATAAAACTCCCAAAACTTTCTGGTGAAGCGAAACGACGGCCAGCGCTGATCGAGATTCGTAATCCACTCGAGTCCCACTGCCCGCCAGAGGTTTGCGAGGCTAACGTAGGTGCGTACCGGCTTAAGTTCAACGGTGGTGTAGAAGGGAAACGGCGTGCGTGCCGGCATGAAGCAGGTGAAGGTGTAGCTGTTGAAGTGATTGCGATGGGTTGGGTCGGTGGCCCAGTCAGGATTGGAATAATGCGGCGTGACAATCCTGATCCGCCCGCCCGCCCGCGTGATGCGATGAAGTTCAGTTACGAACGCCATCACATCAGGCACATGCTCGATCACGTGGCGACAGATGATCTCGTCGAATTCGTCTGTCGCGAAAGGGTAGGGAACGATGCCCAGGTCGTGAATTACATCGGCTTGTGTGCGCGGATTTGAATCGATACCGACGGCACCGGGATACTTGTTCTGGCCGCAACCCACGTCGAGGATTTTCTGCGTGGATGATTCCGGCGCCGACAAATCTCGTGATGAGGCAGTCATCGGAGGTTGGTTAGGCGTTCTGAAACAACAGGCCGGCGAATGAATCGATATCAACGGGATAGATAGGCAGGCCGAAATCCGCGCGCAATTGATCGAGCGTCATTCCGTCCAGCAGGATTTCTTCGTCACTCTTCAGCGTGGATTTGGGGATGATCACAAACTCGCCTTGGATCCGATCGCGCGCCGCAAGCAAATCGGCGCCGGTGAGCAGTCCTGCTACCGAAACGTCTCCGCCGAAGTAGTTGTTCGCCACGCCTGCAACGTGAAGCCGCGTTCCGGTCCGCGCGTTCAATTTCTCCACATGCTCATTGAGCACTGGCGCAAACATCGCCCCGGTCAAAATCGTGCCCGATACTTTTGCTGGCGAGTTCAGCGGCTGTTTCTCAATCCGCTTCAGCAGCGCTTCAAAGTCATTATTAAACGAGCGCACCATCCCGATTCCATCTTCGATTTGTGGATAGACGCCGTAATGCGCCGTGCTCGGGAGCGGGTGTCCGGCGCGCAGGTAGATCTCATCACCCAGAAAAGCGAACGTCGTCCCCAGCTGGCGGCGAAGTTCCTTCTGCAGCTTCGTTACTTCGGAGATCACTGTGCGACAAAACTCAGGAGTGACTGCGTTGAGGCGTTCGTCTGTGTTGTAGCGAGTCAGAGCCAGAGGGACGATCGCCACGCTCGTGATGCGCGGATGGTCGGCGGCGAGATCGGCAATAGTTTTCTTTAGTACCTCGCCGTCGTTGATGCCCGGACAGAGAACGATCTGCGCGTGGATCTCGATGCCCGCATCGAGCAGGCGCGCGAGATTCGTCGAGATGTCGGCGCGCTTCTTGTCCACGCCCAAAAGATATGAGCGCACCTCGAGGTCAGTCGCATGGATTGAGACGTACTGAGGTGAGAGACGCTGCTCGATGATGCGCCGCATCTCGTCCTCGGAAATTGACGTGAGCGTGGTGTAGTTGCCGTAGAGAAATGAGAGGCGAATGTCTTCGTCGCGCACGAAGAGCGAAGGGCGAGCGTCGATCGGATTGCCTTTGCAGAAGCAGAAGATGCATTCGTTCGCGCATTGCCGCGGCACAATCTGCTCGAAGCTGAATCCGAAGTCTTCGTCTTCGCTCCTCTCGATCTGGAGCTCCCAGTCCTCGCCGCTGCTCTTGCGCACCTCCAGGACGAGTTCGGTCTCGCCGCCGGTTTGGAAACGAAAATCGAGATAGTCGCGAACGCTACGGCCGTTAACTTTCGTGACGCGATCACCGGGTTCGAGCTCGAGCTCTTCGCCCAGACTGCCCGGCGCCACTTCAGTGATCTCGGCGCCGCGGCGCCGGATCGTCATTACTGCTGGCTCAACTGCGAACTCGTACATAACTGCTCTTTTGCCCGCCACCGGGCTTGGCATCCTACAGGCGCGAATACCTGCTCTCTCGCAAACTCTAACTATAACAAAGCGGGTGGGCTTTGTTGAGCTGCGAGGGCAGACGGCAGTACGCAGAAAGCAGAAGCAGAGGGCAGAGGCAGATTTCCTCGAGTCTTGCTGAGAATCCGCCTTCTGGCACTTTTGGACTATTCGACGTCTATAAACGAGAGGCTTGTCTGCAGGCGACAGCCGACTCAATTTTGGTCTATGGTCTAGAAGAACACTTCAGTAACTCATATGCGAAAAGCCCGATTCACCTCAGTCATCGCCCTGCTGGTTCTGGCCGGCCTTGTCTACGTACCCTGCCACCTCGCTAGCGCACAGGAGGCCAGTCGGAAGAGCGCGCCGGGCGTCCCAGTTTTGCAAGGCACCGCCGAAGCCGGTGGGGGTAAACCTAATAAAGAACCATCGGTACTGGAAGACTCCTCGTTCGCCACTGCTTACAAGATCGGCGTTGGCGACGTTCTCGATATTCGCTTGCTCAATTCGTGGACGCCAAGGTCGACGCTCTTCACTGTGCTTGAGAGCGGCTTGATTGACTTCCCCGTTGCGGGCGGGGCGATCGGGGTTGCCGGTCTTACGAGCGACGAGGTTCAGTCTCGCATCGCGTCTGAGCTAAAGCGCCGTGATGTGGAACCCGGTGCGCGCGTTTCTGTTGGCGTGCGGCAGTACGCCAGTCACGGCGTCGTGATTAGCGGTCTCGTGAACAACCCTGGCACGAAGTTTCTCAGGCGGGAGGCTGTGCCGCTTTACGTGCTCATGGCCGAGGCGCAGGGGCGCGCGGACGCTGCTCGTGCGATCGTCATGCGAGCGGGATCGGAAGCACGTTCAATTGATCTCAACGACGCGGCGGCGCTTAACTTTCTCGTTCGTCCAGGCGATACGATCAACGTCATGGTCCGACCCATCGAGTTTTATTACATCGCCGGACGCGTTAATTATCCCGGGCAGAAATCATTCCAACCGGGCATCACGTTGCTGCAGGCGATTCTCGCGGCAGGCGGCGTATCGCGGACGGGGGCGAATATGATCGAGCTGTCGCGCGAAGGGAAAGACGGGCGACTGACTACGACGAAGTTCAGTTTGAAGGAGATCAAGGCAGGAAAGATCCAAGACCCCAGACTTGAAGCTGGCGACAGGATCGAAGTGGCTCGCTAAACCGTCGGCTCACGGACCACATCTCAGCGCTTCAACTCAATAGGCTGCAATTCATCTTGCCTTGATCGGCATTCAAGTTCCTGGGCGTAACGCTCCTCATTCAAGCTCAGCGCCATAAATCACCGCCAGTCAGCAATTTTATTGACAATCACGCTGCCGGTTTGTAAGTTATGCAGCGTCCATCCTGCTTCCAAGATTAGCTTTACGTAATCCAACTCCACTTTTGGCAAGAGAGTACTGTTCTCATGACTAACAAACTTAAGCCAGCACTGATCGGTGGAGTCGTTACGGGCATCCTGTCTGTTATACCCATCGTCAGCAGCTGCTGCTGCCTCTGGGCAATCGCCGGTGGAGCACTCGCTTGCTTCTTGTACATCAAGGATTCGCCGACTCCTGTGTCAACGACTGAGGGAGCAACTGTGGGTGCAATGTCAGGAGCCGTCGGCGGAGTGATCTACTTCATCATCGGTCTTCCGATTGCGCTTTTCTTTGGCGTAGCACAAATGGAAGAGGCGTTCAGGCGCTCAGGTGTGGAGATCCCCCTCGCCGGTACTGCTCTGGCTTTATTGAGCGCGCTCATGGTCATTATTATTATTCTAGTTTGCTCGACTCTCGGCGGCCTGGTCGGCGTGCCGATCTTCGAGAAACGGAAAGGGACCATCAACACTCCACCACCGCCACAGGACTTTGGCGGCGGCCCAGGAACAGGTCCGGGACCGGGTGGCAGTTACGGCGCCGGTCTCTAGCCAGGTGGTCGACGATTCATCTTAAACGGCTTTAAAGAAAACCAGTCTGAAGCAGGAGAATTAATTAAATGTCTCAACAGTGGACCCCCCCGCCCTCGCCCAGCGCCGCGCCGGCGAACGTCCCGAACTATTTGATCCCGGCCATTCTCTCGTTGTTCTGTTGCTGGCCCCTTTCGATCGTCGCGATCATTTTCGCGGCGCAGGTCAACGGTAAAGTCGCATCCGGCGATATCCAGGGAGCAATGGATGCTTCCAAGAAAGCCAAGCTGTTTAGTTTTATCGCGATCGGTCTCGGGTTAGGTCTCGGACTGATCTATGTAATCGTGATGGTGGTGCTTGGGGGCATCGGCGCTCTGACAAACCGTTAGTGCGGATACTCTTGATAAACCAGTGGCGGTTTTGGCTGCCGGGACGTGTTCCCGGCGCCGGCACCTAATAACTGCGGAGAAGAATCTAATGACGAAATACTGTCCCAAGTGCGGCGCGCAGAACGATGACCTCGCGCAGTACTGTGCGAACTGTCAGGCGCCGTTGCCAGCCGTCGGCTATCAGCCGATGCAGTCAGTAAACCCTGGCCAGATGACGGATTGGAAAGCGCTAGGCGCTGACAAGAAGCTGGTCGCCGGTCTTACCGGCATCCTGCTGGGTGGATTCGGAGTTCACAAGTTCATTCTGGGATACACGACTGAAGGAATCATTCAGATTGTGATTACGCTCGTGACCTGCGGGATTGGTTCGATCGTGGGTCTGGTCGAAGGGATCATCTACCTTACGAAGTCGGATGAAGACTTTGTGCGCACCTACATTCAGAACAAGAAGGGTTGGTTCTGATACTTTCATGAGGGCCATGCCGATACTTAAGGCATGGCCTCAGCCTTGCTCACCCCCGTCGTTCTCTCAGCAGCTTTCCATCCCAGCTCCTTTTTCCTCCCAGACACTCGTGTTAGGTTTGCGTTGTGATGGCTCTTACTGAGTTGGCAAAGCAACGGCTGCAGGTGCTGATGATCTGGCTGGCTCTAGCGGTTGGCGGGGTCTATCTCTTCATCTTTCAGCCGGGTAAGACGGGATTCTTTCCTGTCTGCCCATTCCGTGCGTTGACTGGATTCACCTGTCCAGGCTGTGGCAGCACGCGCGGTATGCATCAACTGCTCCACGGGAACATCGTCGCGGCGTTTGAGCTAAACCCTCTGTTGCTGCTTTCGCTGCCGCTCCTGCTTTACGTGCTCTTGCACTACACGCGCGCGTCATTCCTGAACCGTACTGTCAGGACAAACGCGCTTCCTGCGAAATACATCTACGCGATCTTCGGAGTTGTTCTTTTCTTCTGGGTGTTCCGGAATACGTCGCTCTATCCGTTCGCGACTTAGGACCGGGGAAACAGGGGAACGGAACGGGGGAACAGGGAAAGAGGGGAAAGAAGGAACAGCGAAGAACCGATTCCCCTGTTCCCCTCTTTCCCCCTCCCAGCTATTCTCTTTCCAATCCTTCACAGCACAGCACCAGCGTCTCAATCGCCACGTCGTTGCCGAGAGCGTTAAGCATTGGCCCTTCGTACTTGAAGGGAAATGCGTTAGAAAACTTCCAGCGAGTCACTGGCTTCTTCGCGTCGTCAAGCAGAGTGATCACGCCATCTCGGCGATCCATCACGCCCTGCAAAATCTTCTTGTGCCATTGGTAGAGTTCAAGGGAATCTGTCACGCCACGCTTGAGCGTGATGTTGCCGAACTTCGCAAGGCCGGGAAGCTTTCGTATCGTCCCATCACCGCCTTCGCGATATTCGATAAGGTCAACCTCTGACTCCAGACCGCTAACTTCAGAAAACCCGGCGAGTGTTACCCCTGTAATCTCGACTTTGAAATTGAAGTTCTTGTAAGGATCGACGCGTACCGCTGCCGGCATTTCACACCTCCGTTTTTGATGGGCTGGGTTAAAGGTTTTCTCCCGCGCCTGCGACGGTAGTTACAAACGCGAGGTCGCGGTAGATATCCAGATCGTGCTTGATCGTTCGCTCATACTCCTGCTTTTCAAAATCACTATAAGTAACGCGCGCCAAAATTCGCGTTGGCTCTTTCCTCGCAAAGTAGGAACTGCTGCGATCGAGGAAGGTGGTTATCTCTCGACCGGGCCCGAGGAATTCTATGTTCCTGAAAAGTGCGAGCTCACCAAAGTCCCTGGAACCCCCCAGCCCCGTAATCTTTTG